>NZ_JBVCPH010000012.1:0-155720 GCF_057456235.1 Photobacterium sp.
CTGAGCCACGCTCAAACACTTCCATCACAGTTTTGTTGTATCCTTCGATACGGCTCAAGGATTTTTACTGATTCTCTTGTTTCAACCGAAGTTGAAGCATAAATTGCCTGTGCCAATATCATTCCTCTGCAGGAATCATACTGTTCGGTCACTCAGTTCATTGATAAATCTTTCGACTTAACCTTTTCACGAGTGCCCACACAGATTGCATGGTCAAATTGTTAAAGAACATACTGACTAGGTTGCTGGCTAAGCGCCGTGCTCCGTGTCAGTGAGGCGGCATTATAGAGACATTGATCGTATTGGCAATAGGTATTTAGAAGAAAATTCAAATAAACTGCCCGTACGAACAAATAACAATCAACCTGATCAAAGGCGCTCATAAAAGATACGCCCTGGCTGTTTTTATCGATTGACCAAATCATTAATATGTATGACTCAATCAACCTCAACCTTGCTCTGAGTGTAATTGTGCCAATTCCAGCTCCTTCATTCGGAATTTTTGCAATTTACCTGTCACGGTCATCGGAAACGTATCAACAAATCGAATGTACTTGGGGATCTTGAAGTGCGTTATTTGCCCTTGGCAATATTCTCGGATGTCGTCTTCAGTAACCGTTTCACCGGCATGCAACTGGATCCAAGCCACCAGTTGTTCACCATAATACTCATCCGGAATACCAAAGACCGCAACCTGCTGGATCTTAGGGTGAGAAAATAAAAACTCTTCGATTTCTCTGGGGTAGATATTTTCACCGCCACGAATAATCATCTCTTTTATTCGCCCGGTAATTTTGACATAACCTTCATCATCCATTGTTCCCAGATCGCCGGAATGTAACCAACCATGCTCGTCTATTGCTTCTTTAGTACCTTTCGTATTGCCATAGTAACCTTGCATTAAGTGATATCCGCGGAAACAAATCTCACCAATCTCACCTAACGGCACGGTTTCTCCGCTTTGAATACTCACTACCTTCACTTCCTGATGGGGTAAGTTTTTACCGACCGTTTCTGTCCGTCGCTCAAGACTGTCATCACGCGAGGTTAAATGGGTTAGTGGCGATGCTTCGGTTTCACCATAACCAATCAGTATTTCACGGCAATGCATATCTTCCATTACCCGTACCATGAGAGGCGGCGGACAAGGCGCCCCTGCCATGATCCCGGTACGCAAGCTACTCATATCATAGCGGTCAAAATCAGCGTGTTCTAATTCGGCAATAAACATGGTCGGCACCCCATGTACCGCCGTGCATTTCTCACTATCAATAGCATGCAATACCGCCGTGGGCTCAAAGTGCTCAGAGGGAATAACAATGCAAGCTCCAACCGAAAAACATAACAGATTTGCCAGAACCATGCCGAAGCAATGATAAAAAGGCACCGGTACACATAACTTGTCCTGTTCGCTAAAGTGCATGGCTTTCGCGGAAAAATACGCATTGTTGAGAATGTTGTGATGACTCAATATCACAGCTTTCGGAAAGCCGGTAGTACCTGAAGTATATTGAATGTTGATCGGATCATCACGGTCCAGACTTTGAGTAATGCTGTCAAGGTCATTATCCGACGTCATTCGACCGCTAGCCAAAACCTCCGGCCAGATTTTAAACCCAGCTGCCGGACGCACAGTCTGTTGCGGGTTATCGGGATCAAAAACAATGACCGCACGCAGGTGCGGAAATGCCTTGCAATTTAACTGAGGCGATGGTGTTTTCAGCTCAGGAATAAGCTCCAGTAACATTGATAGGTAGTCACTATCGCGAAAGGTAGGGATCACAAACACCCCCTGCACTTCGGAGCATTGCAACGCGTAAGCCAATTCCTTTTTCCGATAAGCCGGATTGATGTTGACTAAGACCATGCCGAGACGGGCCGTTGCCATTTGCAACAGTAACCACTCAAGATTATCAGTAGACCAGACACCAATCCGATCGCCTTTGTGAAAACCGCAACCTACCAGGCCTTTAGCCAGCAAATCGATCTCGGCGGATAATGTTTTATACGTTAATCGCTGGTTTTGGGCTAATGATACGACGGCTTCCCGTTCAGGATACTGTTGTACGATATTGATAAAATGCTCAGGAATGGTATTACCGAGCAACGATTGGGTGCCACCACGATGAAAATAACTTTTTGGCGCCATTTTCATAATGTTTACCTCATGTCTGCATATGAAGGTTCAAAGAAAATGAGGGGCCGTCGAAAACAGCGAATAGCGACGGTAAGACATCGCTTTATCTAACCGTTTTTTGGCCAAGGCTATGGCAGCATCGCGAGGCAGCATCGATTGCTCATTGACCCGCTTGAGCACCTGCTCGGTATTGCGACGCACTTTTTCTTCGATTGCTTGAAAAGCTGCCGCCTGAGTTGCACCACGGTATTCCATTGCTGCGCAGATCACCCCGCCCGCATTGGCGATAAAATCAGGAATACATAACACGCCATGCTGATGGAGATATTTTTCAGCTTCTGCCGTACAAGGAATATTGGCGCCCTGCACCATGACCTTGGTGTTCATATGGTGAACATTACCTGTATGGATCACATCCGGCCTGGCAGCCGGGATCCACACATCACATTCAAGACCAACCAGATCTTCCCCCGTGATTTGGGTCGCGTCATTGTAGTCAGTAACAGATTTACCTTCGGTTTTCAGGGTTAACAGTTGCTCTACATCCAGGCCGTTTTGATTACAGATTGCGCCACGGGAATCAGACACCCCCACCAACAACGCCCCCTTATCAACAAGGAACCGACTCACATGCTTACCCACCGCGCCAAAACCCTGCACGACAAATCGCGATCCCTTCACCTTAAAGCCGCACTCTTTCGCTACAACATCAACAACTTGAGTTAATCCCCAGCCAGTCGCCCCCAGTTTGTCGAGGGGGATCCCCCCGAATACATGAGGTAGCCCGACCACCCGGCCAACTTCATCCCGAATCCAGGCCATGCACTCTTCGTCAACTCCCATATCCGGTGCGAAAATATAGGTCTCCTCATTACGTAATCCCTGGGCAAAAGCACGGATTAACTTTTCCTTATCCGCCTTAGGCATTTTGGGATCGGCACATATCACCGCTTTCCCTCCGCCATGAGGCAGTCCCGCAGCGGCATTTTTAAATGTCATAGCCCGAGCAAGCCTGACACACTCCTCCGTTGTGACATCTGGTGCCATACGAATACCACCAATAGACGGCCCCATCGCCACATTATCTACCACCAGCACCGCTTTTAAGTTCACTGAGGGTTCATGCAAATGAATGATTTTAAATGGTCCGAGTTCATCGGAATATTGAAATATCTCGTCCATATTATTTCTTCCGCCAATGACTATTTGTTGTATATAAACCATAGTCACTATTAGCCAAAAATGGCGAGAATAACTGGCACTCCATGGTGTTAAAGTGAAAAATCAGTCAAGCAAAGCCCTCAACATGCCTCTCACCCTAAAACAAAAGCCCGCTTAATCGCCCCGAATACGATAAAGCCTCAGCTTTGTGATAATCAACAACCAAACACCACAAAATCGTGCCGAAAATACACAGGTAATAGTAAAATCAAGATCCAATTTTTTGATGACTGATACGCCGCCCCCTATCTAATCCAAATGCATTATTATTGCTGCTTTTGGCAGATTACCCTGCGCACAGATTCTGCACTTGATGGACCATGGCAAACTTTTCGGAAATGATAACGGGGGGGGGCCTAAACTCGCTTTTCACTGTTTGATGACAAGAAGAAAAGCGAACCTAAGATTTTGATCATGCTAGAAACAACAAAGCCCCGACAAATAGTCGAGGCTTTATCATTTTATCTGGTGCCCGAGGACGGACTTGAACCGTCACGCTCGAAAGCAACGGATTTTGAATCCGTCGTGTATACCAATTTCACCACTCGGGCAGATGCGGCTCATTATACGTATACAAGATTGATGCGCAAGCATTTCTTTCACCGAAACCGTCTCTCGCTGAATTTTCAATCAAGGTGATAACTTATCGCTCACCCATATCCCGTTTTCATCGTTCAAGTCGCCACCGTATGTCGTTACCCTTACGTCAACGCTGCAACAAATGTCCTAGTAAACCAGTACGCGGACTAAATAACTCTTTCGCCTTTGCGGATCCGCAACTCTGGCTCAAAATGACGATTAACGCTAATGCTCTCTTGTTTTATTTGGTTTTTCAGCACTTCAACGGCGACGCGAGCCATATCGCTGATGGGAAAGTGCACCGCTGATACTGTTGGATAAAAACTTGCACAAAGATCGACACTATCAAAGCTAATGAGTGATATCTGCGTTGGTACTTCGATATTATGTTCATGGAAAAACTGTAAAGCCCCCCCTATCATCTCCTCATTACAAGAAAACAATGCCGTCATATCCGGATGATCTTGATAAAGTTTCTGTGCCGCAAGGTAGCCGCTTTCCCGTCCATAGTTACCTTCAATACTCAAGGTCGGTTCAATGGCCATATCTGCGTCTTTCAGTGCATTGATATACCCTTGGTAACGCTGTCTGCTATTGGTACGACTGAGTGGACCCGATATACACCCAATTTTTCTATGTCCTAATTTGATCAGATGACTGACGGCCATATGCCCGGCAAGTGTATGTTCAAACGTAATACATCGGGATTCCAAGCCTTCAACAAAACGATCTAACAAAACAAAAGGGGGCGGTTCCAGAGCCAGTTGTCGCAATTCATCATCACTAAGATAGCGACTGTTAAGCACATACCCATCACAACGAAGATCATGAAATCGGCAAATAGCTTCACGTTCACCGTCAGCACTGTGGCGTCCCTGTGCGGTAATCAGAAACTTCTTATGCAAATCAAGTTCAGACTGAACTTGATCCATCATTTCACCGAAAAAACCACCCGTGTAATTAGTGACCAACAAACCAATCATATTAGATGAAGCCGTTGCGAGAGAACGCGCTATAGCACTGGGACGGTAATTAAGCTCAGCCATTGCTTGTTCGACTTTTCTTTTGGTATCTGCTCTGAATTTACCTTCACCATTAATAATTCTTGATACTGTCGAACGGTTAACGCCAGCTAAAAGAGCAACGTCTTTGATTCTTGCCATAACCTTTGCGTCTTACTTATGATGATTAATTAAGAGGATTATAACAGCTACTTAGCCAGCCCTCGACGGCGTAATGTTGAATCAACACCATGGTTTGCCAGAAAGACGCTCAATCGTGAGTGGTCGCGTAGAGAACACCGTTGCATTATGTCGTTTGTGATATTTGATTTTTTAAACACCGTCACGTATTAGATAATATAGAGAAGTCGCAAACTTCAACACCTTGTCTTCCTAAGGCTTCTTGCAAGTTTTCATCCGTTAAAACAGCCAATTCTTTTGCTCGTATTACATTATAAGTACTCGCATCTAATAAAGGCTGATCAATGAAAGCAGGATGGCACATGACTTCTAATACATCACAGCGATTTTTATGCTTTTTTATAATCCCTAAGAGTTTATTGACACTAATATCATCACCATAAAACTCATTACTGAATATATATCGACAATTACTCGATGTGGCACCATATCCACCGCATTCTCTTAATGGCACTTTATAAAAATGAGCCAGCTCTTGTATTACAGGTAAAATCTGAGGATGAGTATGGGCATGGTGATGACTATCAATGTGACTTAAGCTTAGCCCTGAAGCAAGAAAATGCTCAACTTGCGCGGTGGCTTCATCAGCAATCTGCTGTTCAGAAAAATCCTTCCTCTGCCAAAAATTTTCTCTAACAAAAAATTGGCCACTGTCGCATGTCAAAGAGTGGGCAGCAGTGAGCGGTGCTCCTGCTGTAAATCGCAAATGCAAACCCAGTTTCAGTGACGTCGCAGAAGAGGCCAGATCTATGGCATGTTTATCAGCCGCCATGCCGACCATGAGAGTGGTTGAACGTACCACCCCTGACTGACTGGCAGCGACGATCCCCAAATTAACCCCCGGAGTCAAACCAAAATCATCCGCATTAAAAATCACATGCATAGCATCACCTAAACCTATCAAAAGCGGCTTCCTTGCCGTCCAGTATTTCCAATTCAATTCAAATTAGTTTTTATCCATTGAACTGCGGCAAGTAGTCACGGTTGATTCGCAATATGTCATCCAATATGGCTTTAGCTCGTTTAATATCGGGCACCAGAGGATTATTCGCCAACGCCATTAAGCCTTTGTCATAATCACCATGCACTGCAGCCTCAACCGTCAGCTGTTCGTATGCCTTGACCTGGTGAATCAAACCACTCACCTCTGGACTTAAGTGTCCGACAGCTAAAGGCCGTGCGCCCCAGCTACCGATGACAGCGCTACACTCAATCACTACATCGTCAGGCAAACTTGCAATGGTGCCGTTATTGCGCACATTCACCACATTAACCGTATTAAGGTTGTTGTAGATGGCATCAACCAAGTTGAGTGACGCATCCGAGTAATAGGCACCGCCGCGCTTCTCAAGTTGCTCAGGCTTCCGGTCAAGATTAGGATTCTGATAGAGATCAAACAGCTCACGTTCCGTTTCCATGACCTGTTCTGCTCGCGTTCCTTCGCTTTGTGAGGCTTCCTTTTCTTCTGCGAGCATGGCGTCAGTTTGATAAAAGTAGCGATGATATGGGCACGGAATTGCACCTAAGGCTTTCAAGAAAGCAGGATCCCACGGCTCTTCAAAGATATTTTTCATGCTGAAGTTTGCCCCATCTCCCACTTTTTCGAGCACTTCCGCTGTAATATCCTTGCCATCGAGCCAGACTCGATGAGCCCACACCAAATGATTCAATCCTGCACATTCCAAAGATAAATCATCCGGTGAGCAATTCATCATCTCAGCAATCATCATCTTCATTGAAACTGGCACATTACACAGACCAATGGCTTTAACCTTGGTGTATTTCTGTACCGCCTCTGTCACCAGGCCGGCCGGATTGGTAAAATTAAGCAGCCAAGCATTCGGTGCAAGCTCTTCAATATCTTTACAGATATCAAGGATCACCGGGATCGTACGAAGTGCTTTTGCAAAACCGCCAGGGCCTGTAGTCTCTTGGCCTATCACATCATACTTGAGTGGAATACGCTCATCATTGGCACGAGCCTGCAATCCGCCAACACGGAACTGAGTCATCACAAAATCAGCATCTTTTATCGCTGCGCGACGATCTAACGACGCCTTAATGGTAATGTCGGCGCCAACCTTTTCAACCATACGCCGTGCCAACGCTTCGATAATATCCAGCTTTTTCTGGCCCGGTTCGATATCAACAAAATGGATCTCTTTTACAGGCAAGCGGTCCAGTCTTTTCAATACACCTTCCACCAGCTCGGGAGTGTAGCTACTTCCTCCCCCGATAATGGCCAGTTTTAATGGTAATTTAGTCATAATCCAATCCTTTTACTGATTTCCTTTGTAATGCAGAGCAATCATTTCTGTTGCGAACTCATAGACACCAGTGGATGTCAGCAAGTGCTTTTGCGTATAAGCCATTTCCGGTGTCTTCTGCACCTTACCTTTTCATTATTCAGCTTCAATAAGCTGAATCCGGGTTATAGCAAAACGCTATAACCCGCTGATTATTTTTATGCTGTTGCGGAGGCAGGTGCCTCTTCAGATCCTTGTTCTTTGCGCGCCGATTTACCTTCTTCCTCTAACAGCTGCTTCTCAAACATTTTGAAGAAAGGCAGGTAGATAAATAAATCCATCACGAGTAATCCGATAACAAGTAAGACCGGAGACAGCGTCCAACCTGATCCCCAAGAAGCACCAAGAAGGGCTGGTGCAGTCCAGGCTGTCTGTGAGACGCCCATACCGACTAATCCTGTATGTACCGCGGTATAAGCAACAACTGCATTTAAAACAGGTGCAAAAACAAACGGGATAAACATGGTCGGGTTTAATACGAGTGGGCTACCGAAAATGACCGGTTCATTGATCTGAAAGAAACCGGGCACAATACTCATACGGCCAAGACTGCGCAGGTGAATCGAACGGCTGAACATCATCAGGATCACTAGCGCCAACGTTGCCCCCGAACCACCGATAAAGATATAGAAGTCCCAGAAAGGCTGAGTAAAGACATTGGGGATAGGCTCACCCGCTAAATACGCGGCCTGATTTGCTCCGATATTAGTTAAGAAAATAGGTGAAAGCAGACCAACTACGATGGCTGCGCCATGGATACCGGCAAACCACAACAGTTGACACACTAACAACGCACCAATGATGGCTGGCAATGTATTGGATGCGCTGACCAAAGGCCTGAACATCTCCAGCACCAAGTCTGGGATCAACATATCGTATTGAGCCTGTACAAAGAGACTCAAGGGGAAAATGGTCAGGAATACCACAACCACGGGAATGAGCATTTCAAAAGAACGGGCAATAGCTGGAGGCACTTGCTCAGGCAGCCTGATGGTAATATTGTACTTTTTCAAAATACGGATCAGCTCAACAGAAAAGAATGCACTGATAACGGCAGTAAAAATACCGGTGCCAGACATGTGCCCCATTGATAACGTATCATTTGTTGCCGGTGCCGATGCGACTAAAAAAGACATTAACGATAGCGAGGCACTGGTAATTCCATCCATTTTATAAGCACGCGCCAAGCTATATCCAATTCCCAGTGACACAAAGATGGCCATTAAGCCCATCGTCATTTGAAAGGGCATCATAATGTTGTCAAAGTTAGCCGACGCAAAATCAAGCCAAGCCCGACCGAAGGCATTTTCTGTATCTTCAGCAAATGGTGGAAAAGCTAACACCAAGGCAAAACTACCAACAATAATAAATGGCATCGCGATAATAAAACCATCACGCATTGCACGAACATGCTTCTGATTGCCAACTTTTACTGCGAGCGGTGCAATATTCCTTTCAACGATATTAATTATCGTGTCATAGAGCTTCATAGAACGAATCCTTTTATTTAATATAAAACATCACATTCACAAAATCATGTAGAGATAAACAATATTATTCACCGAAAGTATTAACCAAACAGACACTGGCTAATTAACCATTAACTCAACATCAAATAATTAACGGTAATTACCCCAACACTTACTATCACTATCATCGTTTATTTAGTCACAGCTTATAACGCCGTTAAAATAGTAACAAAACAAAAAATCAAAAAAGCGCAACCGGTTGTGCTTACCGTGAACAAGATCTCAAGTTAATAAGCAAACACTACAACACAGCTAACTTTAACGGTTTTGTGAATATAAAAACCCAAACTGACAGTTGCGTTAATAAGGCGAGCAGAACAACAAAGCCTCCCTGAATGTTTTCATCTTGACGTCATAACGCACATTATTGACATGGTAACAATGTACGTTTTCAGGCTTCTTGGCGGCCGGCAGCAAGCCAAATACTCACATTAAAAAAATAATGTTAAACTGCCCACTGGTACCGAGAAAAATCGGTGAACAAACACGGTCGCCACAGACCTTTCATTTATCGGGCTGGCAACTTACTTGGTGTAAAGATGAGCAAGAAAAAACAACAGGACGTTAAACTGGCAAAACAATACCCGGGCCTATTTCGCCGTCTGGGGGCTTGGGTCTACGACTCTCTGGTCGTAGCCGCTGTACTTATGCTTGCTGGTGGGGCTGCGATGGCCATTATGGTGGCCTTACTCCATTTCGGTATTATCGATCTGGGTGATTACGACGATGTCAGCGCGTACCTGAGTAAACACCCTGTTGCCGGGATCATTTATCCCGCTTATCTCGCAGCCGTCATGATTGGGTTCTATGCTTACTTCTGGTGTAAAGGTGGGCAGACACTCGGCATGCGGGCCTGGAAGCTGCGCATCCAAAATGCAGACGGCTCAAATATTCGTGTGACTCAGGCCTTCATCCGTATGGGCACGTCTGCCTTTGGGTTAGGTAATCTATTGGCTCCCTTTCACAGTCAAAAACAATCATTCCAGGACTTAATGGCCGAGAGTGAAATGATTGTCACCACCGTTAAATAATCGCGAGAATGCGGAACCGGTATAAAAAGAAGAAGGAGCCATCTGGCTCCTTCTTCTTTTTTATAACTTACGTCGCAGCAAATAAAACGTAATCACCAGGAAGACCATACTTGGCCCCAAGGCGCCAATAACAGGATGTAATCGATACACCAGACTCATCGGGCCAAACACTTCATTGGAAATATAGAACGCAAAACCAAAAATAACCCCAGACAGAACGCGTGCGCCCATTGTCACGGAACGCAACGGCCCGAAGACAAATGACAGAGCTAACAGCATCATGACCGCAATCGAGATCGGCTGCAGCATCTTGCGCCAGAATGCCAATTCATAACGAGAGGCATCTTGCTTTGACTCTTTCAGGTACGACACGTAATCATAAACGCCGGAAAGTGACAGCTCCTCAGGTTTTACCGTGACGACGGCTAACTTGTCAGGTGTTAATGAAGTTTTCCAGGCCAAGGTGTCATATTCGGTGTTGGTCTGCTTAACATCCGAAATAGCCGTGACCGTCACATCGGCAAGCTGCCAGCCTTGCTGCTTATCATAGGAGGCTGACTGTGAAAACACCATTTGGCTGAGCTGATCTTGTTCATCAAACTGCCAGATATTAACGGCATCTAGATGATTCTTCTCATGGACACGGCCAATATAAATAAAGTCGTTATCATCTTTTGCCCAAACCCCACGCTGAACTGACAGCATATTCCCCCCAGACGTCCACAAAGCACGAAGTTCGCGCGCTGATCTTTGTGCTTCTGGCGCCCCCCACTGACCTAGCGCCATGACGATAAGCATCAGAGGAACTGCAGTTTTCAGTACTGACAAGCCGATATCAAGTTTAGAGAAGCCTGCCGCCTGCATAACGACCAGCTCAGAGCTCGATGCCAGCGCGCCTAAGCCAATCAATGCTCCCAGCAATACCGCCATCGGGAAAAACATCTCGATGTCACGAGGCACACTCAGCAATACATACACGAGCGCTTTCCATAAATCGTAGGTTCCATCACCCACTTTTCGAAGCTGCTCAACATATTTGATGATGGCGGACAGCCCCACCAGCGTAGATAACGTTAAGGCAGTCGTCGCAATAATCGTTCGGCCAATGTACCAGTCTAAAATCTTAAACATTAACCGCGTCTCCGTAGTTTATCTCTCAGAACCCTCAATGGCATGGTATCCCAGGCATTTAAAGCAATCGCAACTAATAACATCACGCCATTGATTGCCCACAAACCAACAGATGAAGACAACCCGCCATCTTCGACCGAAGATTTAGCAGCGCTAATAGCCAGAAAGTATGCCAGGTATATTAATATCGCAGGGAACAGCTTAGCGAACCGCCCCTGGCGCGGGTTAACGGCCGATAACGGCACAACGACCATGGTCAGCAGAGGAATACACAAGAATAATGAGACACGCCATTGAAACTCCGCTTTCGCCGCCAGCTCTGGATGTTTGATGAGTTCGAGTGTCGGTAATGCATCCCAGTCACGATTTTTTGCGCGAACAGCACGCTGGCCGATCAGCGCTTGATACTCGTCAAATTCAGTTATGGAATAATCAAGCCGGGTCGGGAATCCTTCATAACGGGTGCCTTCTTTCAGATCCAGGACCTGACGACCATCGTTCAGCTCACTGACATAACCACGATCGGCCACCATCACACTCGGACGTAATGTGTCGCGAGCAATCGGCTGTGCCACAAAGACCTTATGCAACTTAGAGCCACTGTCTGTGATGTCATTGACAAAGACGACACCCCTGCCGTCAGGAGCGGTCTGAAACTGACCTTTCACTAACAACTCCAGGCCGGAGTCCGCTTCCACAGCCTCCATCACCCGCGTTTCCTGCTCGGCACTCCAGGGAGCCAGCCACAAGGAGTTGAAAGCGGCCACAGAGCCCGTAAGCATCGCTAGCCACAACGCCGCCTGGATCAGAAACTTATTGCCAATTCCCGTTGCATTCATGACGGTAATTTCACTTTCGCCATACAAACGGCCAAAAGTCAGCAAAATGCCAATATATAGGCTGAGGGGCAGCATCAACAATGTCATTGACGGCATATACAGCCCCATCAATGTCAAAATCAGATCACCGGGAATTGACCCCTCTGTTGCAGAGGCCAGAATACGAATAAATTTTTGACTAATAAATACAAGAAAAAGCACAAAAAGAACCGAAAATTGGCTTTTTAATGTCTCACGTGTCAAATACCGAACAATAATCACGCTTTATATACCCATAGAAAACTTGTTTTTTTACTGGAATCACTATAGTTTTTCGGTAAATCAGTTATTTTTTAATCTTTCGGCTAATTGTTAGCCTGCACTTAATCTTATACCGATAGAGCGGTCCAGCAAGTAAGTGCGGTATTATCTAACATTTAGCATTAATTGTCTTTAGTAGGATGTAGGAGTACGCATGGAGTTCAGTGTAAAAAGTGGCAGCCCCGAGAAACAGCGAAGTGCCTGTATTGTCGTCGGCGTCTTTGAACCACGTCGCCTTTCTCCAATAGCGGAACAACTTGATAAAATCAGTGATGGTTATATCAGCTCATTACTGCGTCGCGGCGACCTAGAAGGTAAGCCGGGCCAGATGCTGCTGCTTCACCATGTACCAAACGTATTATCTGAGCGTGTACTCTTGGTAGGGTGTGGTAAAGAGCGTGAACTTGATGAACGCCAATATAAGCAAATCATCAAGAAAACCATCAGTACATTAAATGAAACAGGTTCAATGGAAGCGGTATGCTTCCTGACCGAACTACATGTGAAAGGTCGCGATACTTACTGGAAAGTTCGCCAGGCAGTAGAAACAACCAAAGAAAGCCTGTACACCTTTAATCAATTTAAGAGCAACAAACCAGAAACCCGCCGTCCACTGCGCAAACTGGTCTTTAATGTGCCGACTCGCCGCGAGCTGTCTCTCGGCGAACGGGCTATTTCGCACGGTTTAGCTGTCGCTTCAGGTGTAAAAGCAAGTAAAGACTTGGGTAATATGCCACCTAACGTAGCCAACCCGGCCTACTTAGCTTCACAAGCACGCCGTCTGGCCGATGATTTTGATACTGTCTCCACCAAAATCATTGGTGAGCAAGAAATGAAAGAGCTGGGTATGACATCCTACCTGGCGGTGGGTCAGGGCTCGAAAAACGAAGCCATGATGTCCGTCATAAAATACACCGGAAACCCAGATTCAACAGCCAAGCCGATTGTCTTAGTCGGTAAAGGCCTGACATTCGATTCAGGTGGTATTTCAATCAAACCATCCGCTCAGATGGATGAAATGAAGTACGACATGTGCGGTGCGGCATCAGTCTTTGGCGCGATGAAGTCACTGGCGAAGCTGAACCTGCCAATCAATGTTGTCGGTATTCTGGCGGGCTGTGAAAACATGCCTGGCGGCAATGCATATCGTCCGGGCGACATTATCACCACGATGTCGGGCAAAACGGTAGAAGTACTGAATACCGATGCTGAAGGTCGTTTGGTGCTGTGTGATGCGCTAACTTACGTTGAGCGCTTTGAACCAGATTGCGTTATTGATGTTGCGACCCTGACCGGAGCCTGCGTTGTGGCGCTGGGTAACCACATCAGCGGCTTGCTAGGTAACCACAACCCGTTGGCTCATGAGCTGATCAATGCGTCGGAACAAGCCGGTGATCGTGCATGGCGCCTGCCAATGTCCGACGAGTACCAAGAACAACTCGAAAGCCCATTTGCTGACATGGCAAACCTGGGTAGCCCCGGTGCCGGTACCATTACTGCAGGCTGCTTCTTGTCCCGTTTCACTAAGAAATATAACTGGGCACACCTGGATATTGCAGGTACAGCGTGGATTGGCGGTAAAACCAAAGGTTCAACAGGACGCCCGGTTCCACTACTGGTCCAATTCCTGTTAAATCGTGCCGGCCTCGAAAACGTCGAATAAGACAGAATACCGACTCGCATCATGATCTGAGTGGGTATAACGGGGCCGAATGGCCCCCCTTTCTTTATTGAGATAAAACACCATGACTCATGCTACGTTTTATATAATTGATGACAAACACCTTGAAGCTGATAATAATTACCAGCTTCATTTTGCTTGTCACCAGGCAGCATTGAGTTACCAGCAAGGCAACAAAGTTTATCTGCTCGCTGAAAGTAAAAAACAGGCAGAACAGCTTGATGAGTATTTATGGCAACAGGAACCTGATGACTTCGTCCCTCACAATTTGATCGGTGAAGGGCCAAGGGGTGGTTCGCCTGTTGAAATTGGCTGGCCCGGTTTACGTCACAGCGGACGCCGTAGCTTGCTAATAAATTTGGCTCAAGATGCACCAAATTTTGCCGTAACCTTCCCACAAGTGATAGACTTCGTCCCTTGCGATGAAAAGCTCAAGCAGTTGGCTCGCGAACGCTATAAGGTATATCGCCTTGCTGGCATTCAATTGCAGACCGCCGCTGCCCCTGAGACGCCCTAATTCCCACATCGATCCTTCTAAGAGCGCTATGGAAAAGACATACAACCCACAATCAATTGAACAAGCGCTATATCAGCGCTGGGAAGAGGCTGGTTACTTCAAGCCTCACGGTGATACATCTAAAGATGCTTACAGCATTATGATCCCACCGCCAAACGTCACTGGTAGTTTGCACATGGGCCACGCGTTCCAGGATACCATTATGGATACCCTGATCCGCTGTGAGCGTATGAAAGGCAAAAACACCCTATGGCAAGTCGGTACTGACCACGCAGGTATCGCAACCCAGATGGTTGTGGAACGTAAGATTGCTGCCGAAGAAGGCAAGACTAAGCACGACTACGGCCGTGATGCGTTCATCGATAAGATCTGGGAGTGGAAAGCTGAATCTGGTGGCACCATCACCAAGCAGCTTCGCCGCCTGGGTGCATCGGTTGACTGGGATCGTGAACGATTCACAATGGATGACGGCCTGTCTAACGCAACCCAAGAAGTCTTCGTTCGTCTGTATGAAGAAGATCTTATCTACCGTGGTAAGCGCCTGGTTAACTGGGATCCGAAGCTACACACGGCGATCTCCGATCTGGAAGTTGAAAACAAAGATAAAAAAGGCTTCATGTGGCACTTCCGCTACCCGCTGGCGGATGGCGTACAGACTGCCGACGGCAAAGATTACATCGTTGTTGCCACCACGCGCCCGGAAACCATGCTGGGTGATACCGGTGTGGCCGTTAACCCTGAAGATCCGCGTTACAAAGATCTGATCGGTAAAGAAATCCTGCTTCCTATCGTTGATCGTCGTATCCCTATCGTGGGCGACGAACATGCCGACATGGAAAAAGGCACAGGTTGTGTGAAGATCACCCCTGCTCATGACTTTAACGATTACGAGGTTGGCAAACGTCATAGCCTGCCGATGATCAACATCCTGACTTTCAATGCTGACATCCGCGACAGCGCGGAAGTTTTCACCACCAACGGTGAAGTCAGTGATGTATACAGCACTGAGCTGCCAGAAAGATACCATGGCATGGAACGCTTTGCGGCACGTAAAGCGATCGTGGCAGAATTTGATAAGCTCGGCCTGCTAGAAGAAGTCAAAGATCACGACCTGACCGTCCCTTACGGTGACCGTGGTGGCGTGGTCATTGAACCAATGCTAACTGACCAATGGTACGTACGTACTGCACCACTGGCAGAGCCTGCGGTAAAAGCGGTTGAAAATGGCGATATCCAATTCGTACCGAAGCAATACGAAAATATGTACTTTGCTTGGATGCGCGATGTTCAAGACTGGTGTATTTCACGTCAGCTTTGGTGGGGTCACCGCATCCCGGCCTGGTATGACAACGATGGCAACGTCTATGTGGGCCGTACCGAAGAAGAAGTACGTGCAAACAACAACCTTGCACCTGTTGTCGTGTTGCGCCAGGACGACGATGTACTCGATACCTGGTTCTCTTCTGCACTGTGGACATTCGGCACCCAAGGCTGGCCGGAAAATACCGATGATCTGAAAACCTTCCACCCTTCAGATGTACTGGTTTCAGGTTTCGATATTATCTTCTTCTGGGTTGCCCGCATGATCATGATGACCATGCACTTTATTAAAGATGAAGATGGCAAGCCACAGGTTCCGTTCAAAACCGTTTATATGACAGGCCTTATCCGCGATGAAAATGGCGATAAGATGTCGAAGTCTAAAGGTAACGTACTTGATCCGATCGATATGATCGACGGTATTGGCCTTGAAGAATTGGTTGAAAAGCGTTGTGGCAACATGATGCAGCCAAAACTGGCCGCAAAGATCGAGAAGAACACCCGCAAGACATTTGAAAACGGTATTGAACCGTACGGCACCGATGCACTGCGTTTCACCCTGGCAGCAATGGCATCAACCGGTCGCGATATCAACTGGGATATGAAGCGTCTGGAAGGTTACCGTAACTTCTGTAACAAGTTGTGGAACGCAAGCCGTTATGTACTGATGAATACCGAAGATCAAGACTGCGGTATGGCTGAGGGTGCTGAGCTTGAGTACTCGCTGGCTGACAAGTGGATCGAGTCTCAGTTTGAATTAGCGGCAAAAGACTTCAATACCCATATCGAAAACTACCGTTTAGATATGGCGGCGAATACCCTGTACGAATTCATCTGGAACCAATTCTGTGACTGGTACCTGGAGCTGACTAAACCGGTTCTTTGGAAAGGCTCTGAAGCACAGCAACGTGCGACTCGCCGGACCCTAATCACAGTGCTAGAGAAAACTCTGCGTCTTGCCCATCCGGTGCTTCCATACATCACTGAATCTATCTGGCAGAGCGTGAAGCCGCTGGTCGACGGTGTTGAGGGTGAAACCATCATGACTCAGGCACTGCCTCAGTTTAACGAAGAAAACTTCGATGCTGACGTAGTCGCTGATATTGAGTGGGTGAAAGCGTTCATCACCAGCATCCGAAATCTGCGCGCCGAGTACGACATTGCGCCGAGTAAAGGTCTGGATGTCATGCTGAAAGTCGCTGACGAGAAAGATGCCGCGCGCATTGCAGCAAATGAAACTGTCTTAGCTGCTCTGGCGAAACTGGACAGCATCAAAGTCTTGGCCGACGGCGAAGAGACTCCTGCTTGTGCAACATCATTGGTGGGTAAATCTACCCTGATGATCCCGATGGCGGGTCTGATCGACAAAGATGAAGAGCTAGCACGTCTAGATAAAGAATCGGCGAAGATCCAAGGCGAAATCAAGCGTATCGAAGGCAAGCTAGGTAATGCCGGTTTTGTTGCGAAAGCACCAGAAGCCGTTGTTGCCAAAGAGCGCGAGAAGCTTGACGGCTACAAAGAAACGCTGGTTAAGCTGGAAGAGCAGAAAGCGACTATCGCTGCGCTGTAAATGCCAGTAGTAACAAGTTTCTAGTTTCTAGTTTCTAGAACATCAGGAGGGCTGACGAAAAATCGTCAGCCCTTTTTAATATCCGACCCAGCTGACCTTTTCATACTCATCTTTTCGAGATCCCTCTTCTCCCCCCACTTCAATTGCTTTTACCTATTAAAACGATAATCACAACCGACTTTTGTTAGTGATAATTATTCGCAATAATAACGCTATTGAGAGAGAGGAAAACATTATGAAAAAAACAATCAGTTTTGCTGCTATTCACTTTTCCGTTGCGTTTACGGTTGCTTACTTACTAACCGGCGACATTCTTATCGGTAGTTTGATCGCTATGATTGAACCTGTGGTTAACACCATCGCTTTCTACTTCCATGAAAAAGCATGGCAGACAAAATCATTAAAACAGTCGCAATACAGCGCGCCTGTTAGCAAAACTATCAGCTTTGCAGCCGTCCATTTCAGCGTAGCATTCAGTGTGGTGTATCTACTGACTGGCGACATTCTTATCGGTAGTGTCATGGCAATGATCGAGCCTGCGATTAATACGGTAGCATACTACTTCCACGAAAAGGCCTGGAACAAAAAGCAGCAACATCAGATTGATAGATCTTTTTTTGACATGATGCAGTGTCATCACTAGCAATAATGTATCAGATCCAAGATAAAGATTGATTGACATGGTTGCTTATCGCAATTAAATTAAGTTGCACACCACAACAAATAAGAAGTCACCATGCAACCACAGCAACTACGTCAACTCTCTCGCCAGCTCGTGCGTCAGCTTGGCTTATTCGAAAGCCATTGTGGCAGCAGGAAGCTGACTCCGGTTCAGGCACATACCTTGATCGAGTTAGAACAAGCACCCTGCACTGTGAATCAAATGGCTGAAAGATTAAAAGTCGATAAATCAAATGCCAGCCGTACCTTAGCGGTCCTGCTCAACTTAGGCTTAGTCACCACCACCCCCAACCCTGATGATAAACGCAGTCAATTGTCCCGGCTCACCGCAGCAGGCGAGCAGACTCTCGGTACCCTACACACACAATTGAACAATCACGTCCAGTTCATCCTTGATCAGATGGACACCGATGAGATTGCGCAGCTTAAAAAAAGCCTTTCCCGCTATACCAAAGCTATCCAGGCTGTCGAGAAGCAGTACGATTACCTGATCCGCCCTCTCCAGCCTCTTGATAATGCATCGGTTGCTGCCGTCGTTCGGCGTGTGTCAGCGGAATATGGGCTGACTGCCGATGAAGGCTATGGTGTTGCAGATCCAACATTAGACAGTATGAGTGATGTCTATAAAGCCGCGAACAGCCAATATTGGGTGATCGAAAAAGATAACCGTATTCTAGGAGGCGGCGGTGTAAGTGCCTTGGCAGGTTCAGATAATCTGTGTGAACTACAGAAAATGTATTTCCTAACCGAATTACGCGGCAAAGGGTTAGCACGGGCCCTTGCCGTTAAAGCGCTGAAATTTGCAAGACTACAAGGTTATAAAGGCTGCTACCTGGAAACTACGGCCAACCTTATAGAAGCCATTGCGTTATACGAATCTTTGGGGTTCGTGCACATTCCACACGCCATGGGCAATACCGGCCACGATGCCTGCGAAGTCCGGATGCTAAAGAGTTTTTAACCGTTAGCACCGAGTCTAACAGGCCCGAATAAGCCCGCTTACTATCTAGCGGGCTTGTTCTGTTCTCTTTTACGCCTGATAGCTTTGGTAAAGATGATAGATGGTTAGACCCGCTACCAGCTCATCGTACGTTGCCGGCCCCAGGTATTTCACCTGCTTTTGATATTCCGGCACCAAAGTAAAACTGGAATCTTCAAACCGGCCGTCACCGGCATATTCCAGATGGACAAAAATCGCCGGCCGACAGCATCCGAGCATCACAAACAGCTGTCCCTCGATCTCTGCCACTTCATAGTGCAGCCCCGGTTCGGCCAGCTCACATTGTTTAGGCCTTAGCGGCAAGTAGGTATTTTCAATCACCTCCTGACCAGAGGTCAGATGGACATGGAAAAATCCATCCGCTTCATGCCCCTCGAGATCTTCCGCCAGCCATTGCCAGGTAACCACGTTTTCATCCGGCTTGAGATAGGTATTCACCGGCTCCCGATAGAGAATTTCGCCCTGCCAGCTTTGCCATACCACTTCCCCTTTCAGTTCAGCGCTCTTACGGCTGTCGTTAATCAGGTGAAGGTCGATCCCCTTATCATTAGGGACAAAAGTCGCCAGCTGAGGCGCAAAGAAACGTCTTGCATGATAATGAAGCTGTTTCCAGCGACCGCTGTATTCCAGTGATGACCACGAACTGACTGGCCAGCAATCATTGAGCTGCCAGTATAAAATCCCTCGGTTCACCGGCTTATGTGCCCGCCAGAATTCACTGGCCGTTTTTATTGCCAGAGCCTGCTGCACCTGACTTAAATACAGCATATTGGCAAAGCCGATCGGAAAACGGAAGTACCGGGTAAACATCTCAGTAATTATCGAGTTACCGCGGTGACTCTTTTGATGCGACTCAAAACTTGGGGAAGTGATGTTCCAGTCTTTCTCCGGTACAAATGTCCGCACCGACGGCAATGATGGCCACGATTGAAAACCAAACTCAGAGCAGAAACGGGGCTTAACCTTCCGGTAGGTGTCGAGATCTTGACCGGAATGCCACACATCCCAGTAATGCATATCACCGCGGCTGTCATCATGCCAGGCATCGCCGAAATCAAGTTCGCCATTACACGGAGAGCTTGCCCAGAAACGGCGAGCAGGATCTTCAATGTTCACGACCTCAGCCAGTGCCCGGTTCAGGCGATCATAGTTGACCACATATTTTTCACGATTCTGGCGTGATTCCGGGTACCAGCCAATCGCACCGATCACTTCATTATCACCACACCACAATGCCAATGAGGGATGATCTTTTAGGCGCCTTACCTGCCACTGTACTTCCTCTTGGACTTCGGCAATAAAATCAGAGGTGGCCGGATAAAGTGCACACGCAAACATCAAGTCTTGCCAGACTAGCAGCCCGAGTTCGTCACAAAGTTGGTAGAAGATATCTTTTTCATACATGCCTCCGCCCCAGACCCGGAGCATATTCATATTGGCAGCAACGGCATCTTCGAGTAACTGGCGGTAACGCTGATTGTTCATCCGACTTGGCAGAGCATCCATCGGGATCCAGTTCGCTCCCTTGGCACTGATCGGCACACCATTGACCTTAAACACCATGCTCTGCCCGGTATCATCGTCGTCGGTACACAACTCTAATTTACGTAACCCGATTTTTTTATGGATTTGATGGCCATCAGCGATGACTTCCAACTCATATAAACGCTGCTTACCATAGCCTGCCGGCCACCAGCGTTTCGGATGATCGATCCGAAACAGCACTGTCGCCTGTTTCGATTGTCGATCTAAGGTTAAGTGATAGGTTTGCGCATCAAAAGTCACGGAGACTGATGCCAGCCCGGTAGTCGCCACGGCTTCATAGTGCACGGTGACCTCAACCTCACAGCGCCAGTCCTGCCAATTTTGCCTGGTACTGACATGGCTGATCCGGACATGTTGGATCGGTTGCAGTTCTATATCCCCGTACACCCCCATCACCGACAGGCAAATCCCCCAGTCCCAGCCGGTATGACACTGGGTTTTACGGATCGTATTCATGTGCGGGATTTGGTTATTTCCTTCGGCCCACGGCACTGGAAACGGTAATTTTTCAGCACGGGACTGAGCCGCCAAATCGGCTCGGTGTAGCACAATTTCAATTCGGTTAGTGCCCACTAACAAACAAGGTAAAATATCGACTTTATGGCGTAAAAACATATTGCTGAAATCGGCAACGGTATGGCCATTGATCCGAATTTCGGCAACGGTATCAAGGTTATCCAGCACTAAATCCATTGCATTGCAGGCTAACTCATTAGCCGTCAGCTCAAAGCTTCGGTAAACAACCCAGTCACACTGACTAACCCACTGCACTTTTGCTTCATTAATGGCCCAGTAAGGGTCAGAGATAATTCCAGCGTTAAGCAGGGCTGAATGGACATCACCGGGTAAGGAAACAGGTATATCAGAAATTGAAGAACGCTGTACACAGGTCAGTAACCACTGACCATTGAGTGAGATTGCCATTGCTAGCTCCGGGAATTAATACCAATTTTAACGGCGATATAGTAAGGCGGGAAAAAAGCAGATGTAGCGGATAAGCGCAAGATATAGCGCAATAAAATGTTTCAATCGCATCTCTGTGATCGAATTAAAACTTTTCTCTGTTCTTTTGGGGCAAAAACAAAAAAGCCGGCCTGTGCCGACTTTTTACATTACCGATTAGGCTTAATCTTCTTCAGGCTCATCTTCGTCATCTTCACCAGATTCGAAGTAAGTGCCCCAACCGTCGTAATCAATGTTGTGCTTTTCCGCCAGCGCAATCAGCTTTTCAGCCTGCTCATCAATTAACTCGGCGTTAAGTGCAGATTCCATCACGGCATCAAAACACACTACTTTACCGCCACCGTCTTCAGGTGCTAGCTCAAGCTCTTCAGCTTCAAGCACTTCAAAGCCCATTTTGAATGCTTCTGCTGCTGCAGCTTCCAGTTCAGCAAAGGTATCCGCTGAGAAGTGGTGCTCAATGGTATAAAGAGCTTCAGGTTCGCTGCCATCTTCCAGCAAAGCTGCAATAATATCGCGGGTTTCTTCCTTTTGCTCTTCAATCAGTTCTGCATAAGACATGGGGTAACTCCACCTATGGAATAAATTTTCACGCAAATATCGCACGGTTTGACTGTAATTACCATATGTTAGTCTGATGGCCGGGAAAAATTGATCCCTGTCAAAGTTCGGTGTGATTCCCACTTCAGTTTAATCACTTTTTCATTGATAAATTAAGTGAATAATATTCCAGCTTATGCACTTCCCCACGACTTCAAAATACGGGTTTTACAACCTAAAATCGCATAAGTACGCGGCCAAACCGTATTCTAACGAGTGATAAGTCGAGCGCCGCCTAAGACTTAGTCATAATCGCCATTATTGCCGCTGCATAATAACAATTACTTTTCAGCGCTCCATCAAAACATATTCACCCAGTTATTGGCGAGAAATACCCTAAAGGCTGATGGCCAGTGATTTTTCAGGGGGATCGCTGCCCTGAAAAAGTGTGAACAACCCCAAGGTTACGCAGGCAGTAGCAGTCTAAAATCAGGGCGTAAAGCAACAACAGACTCGGCGGCAAAGACTGCTGAGCGATAAGTATAAACTTAAGAGAGATATGATCATGAATAAATTCTATGCCGATTCCAAGGCAGAGCACCTACGCTGCATCACCGAGCCCATAGGGTACAGCAGAGCCTAACCCCCTTAACATCCAAGAACACTTTTACTAGGCCTATAGCTTAGCAAACTCTTTTACGCCAAATTCCAAACCTGGCGTGCTGGATCACACCTGAATGCTGAGATTAGGCATAGGGTGCAAGGAGACAATTATGACAACTCAAACGGTAACCAAGGAAGAAAAAGGTGGCTTTTTTGCCAACTTTAAATTCCCTTCCGCCTACACCATTTTATTTGCTCTGATCGCCATTGTGGCGTTGCTGACTTGGATCGTGCCTGCAGGTCAATACGACCGGGTAATGAACGAAGAACTAGGTAAAGAAGTTCCTGTAACCGGTACTTATAAAGCGGTAGAAAGCAATCCTCAGGGTGTTGTCGATATTCTGCTGGCACCGATTGATGGCTTCTATGATCACAACTCATATGAAGCAGCAGCAATCGATGTATCACTCTTCATCCTGGTCATCGGCGGTTTCTTAGGATTAGTTACCAAGACCGGGGCTATTGATGCCGGTATCGAGCGCGTTACCGCTCGCCTGCAAGGCCGCGAAGAGTTGATGATACCGATCCTGATGGCGCTATTTGCCGCTGGCGGTACAATTTATGGCATGGCCGAAGAATCACTGCCTTTCTATACCTTGCTCGTTCCGGTGATGCTGGCAGCACGTTTTGACCCGCTTGTCGCGGCGGCAACCATTCTACTGGGTGCCGGTATCGGTACGCTTGGCTCAACCATCAACCCGTTTGCTACGGTTATTGCAGCTAACGCAGCTGGCATCCCATTCACTGACGGTATCTTACTGCGCGTTGGAATGCTGGTGATTGGCTGGTTAATCTGTGTCGCCTACGTGATGCGCTATGCCAAAATGGTCCGTGCTGATAAGACAAAATCCATCGTTTATGACAAGTACGAAGAGAATAAAGCACACTTCCTAGGCAATCAGTCTGGTGAAATGCTGGAATTCACCACTACCCGTAAAATCATTCTGGCTATTTTTGCCGCTTCTTTTGGCATCATGATCTACGGTGTTGCAGTTGCAGGTTGGTGGATGGCTGAAATCTCAGGCATGTTCCTAGCGTCAACGATCATCATCGGCTTAATTGCGCGAATGAGTGAAGAAGAACTAACATCCAGCTTTATCGACGGTGCCCGTGACCTATTAGGGGTTGCTCTTATCATCGGTATTGCTCGTGGTATCGTGGTTATCATGGACCGCGGTATGATCACCGATTCAATCCTGTTCTCTGCCGAACAAGCCGTCACTGGCCTGTCATCCATCGTATTTATCAACGTGATGTACTGGTTGGAAATTTTACTGTCCTTCCTGGTTCCTTCATCTTCAGGTTTGGCTGTACTGACGATGCCAATTATGGCACCACTAGCTGACTTTGCAGGTGTGGGCCGCGACTTGGTTGTGACTGCATACCAGTCTGCTTCAGGTATTGTGAACCTGATGACCCCAACCTCTGCTGTTGTTATGGGTGGCCTGGCGATTGCTCGCGTTCCTTATGTACGCTGGCTGAAGTGGGTAGCACCGCTACTGGGTATTCTGACTCTACTCATCATGGCTATGCTGAGTATTGGTGCGATGATCTAACCTTAGGCTAGATTTCTACCTCTGATAAAACCGCCGGACGGCGGTTTTATCATTTCTTCACGTCTTGTTTTTCTCGCCTCAGAGCACTTACCGCCTTCGAGGCAACCCAACCAATCAGCCAACCCGCTTTGATGTCAAAGACACATAAAACGGCCCTTCGCTTCTGCGTATATTGCCCTTAAATTGAAGGGCTCATCTCACTCTCAATTCTGTATATTGAGAGTTATTCGGTATTATTATCCCTAATTTAATTTCAACCTCATGATAATGAAAATTTTCTTAACCATACGATGAAAAATAATCACAGCCCTCCATAAAAAGATTATTTAACCCATTAATAAAACCCAATTAATAATAGAGAATAACCACACACACAATTAATCAACCCATCAAAAAGACATGTATTAAAATTACAAAAACAGTAAAATGAAAAATAAAAAGAAAAAATTTGGTTACTATTCCATTAACAACTTAAGTTTATTTAGATAGACAACCAGTTTAATTGCATAAGTTCAACCCCAGGACATATCAATAACCTGAACCCTTTTGAATAAAATTTCACGATATAAAAAATAAAGGATTAAAAACAATATCTTACATAGGGTTTAGTAATTTTAAAGGTAATAACCCAACATAAAAAACCATTAATGAAAACTACCTACAGATGCATGAATAATGTTAATAGAACCGACACCTTAGGTAGTCGTGTTAATAAGTAAAGTGTGACCGGGATCTTAGACTACTATTAACTTAAGAGTAGAATTAAACCCAGAAACGAAACGAAGAATTAAATTAAAATATTAATCTCTTCGAGACAAACAAATAAAGCTAACGATATTACGTTGGCATAAAAATAGAGAGATACGATCATGAGTAAGTTCTATGTAGGTTCTGAAGTAGGTCAATTACGCCGCGTTCTTATCCACCGTCCAGAGCGTGCGCTAACGCACCTAACACCTTCTAACTGCCACGAGTTATTATTTGATGATGTATTAGCCGTTGAGCGTGCAGGCGAAGAACATGATGTATTCGCAAATACGCTTCGCGAGCAAGGTGTAGAAGTTATGCTTCTTGGTGACCTTCTAGCAGATACGCTGGCTGTACCTGAAGCGAAAGAATGGCTTCTTAACACTCAAATCTCTGACCACCGTTTCGGTCCGGCTTTCGCCAATGATGTTCGCTGCTTCCTAGCTGACCTGTCAAACCAAGAGCTCGCTTCAATCCTACTTGGCGGTCTAAGCTATGCTGAGCTGCCTGTTCAGTCATCATCAATGATGCAGGCTATCCACGAGCCTAATGACTTCATCATTGAACCATTGCCAAACCACCTATTTACCCGTGATACCTCTTGCTGGGTATACGGCGGTGTCTCTATCAACCCAATGGCAAAACCAGCTCGTCAGCGTGAAACAAACCATGTTCGCGCAATTTATCGCTGGCACCCAACCTTCGCCGGTCAAGACTTCATCAAGTACTTCGGTGACGAAGAGAAAATCTACGACAACTCGACTATCGAAGGCGGCGACGTACTGGTTATCGGTAAAGGCGCTGTACTTATCGGTATGTCTGAGCGCACAACGCCACAAGGTGTTGAACAGCTGGCTTCTAGCTTGTTCAAGCACGGCGAAGCGAAGCAAGTTATTGCTATGCAGCTTCCTAAGCACCGCTCTTGCATGCACTTAGATACTGTAATGACACACATGCGTGAAGACACTTTCTCTGTTTACCCTGAGGTTGTACGTAAAGACGTTCAATGCTGGAGCCTGACAGGTGACGAGTCTGGCAAAGTAAGTGTTAAAGAAGAAGGTTACTTCGTTAATGCAATCGAAAAAGCGCTGGGTGTAGGTCAATTGAACCTTATCACGACTGGTGGCGACAGCTTCGAAGCTGAACGTGAGCAGTGGAACGATGCGAACAACGTTCTGACTGTGAAGCCTGGCGTGGTTATTGGCTATGAATGCAACACTTACACCAATGAAAAATATGATAAAGCCGGAATCGAGGTACTTTCAATTCCAGGAGATCAACTAGGCCGTGGTCGTGGTGGTGCTCGCTGCATGAGCTGCCCAATCGAACGTGATGGTATTTAAGTCTAACGGCTAATACCTGACACCACACAATATGGCCGGTATCAACGCATATCGGCCAATAAGAAACAAAACCAAGAGAGACGATCCCATGACCAAGCAAACTGTTGTTGTTGCACTTGGTGGTAATGCCCTATTACGTCGCGGCGAGCCACTAGAAGCAGATATCCAGCGCCAGAACATTGCTACGGCAGCAAAAACCATCGCTGAAATCGCGAAAGAATATAACGTCGTGTTGGTACACGGTAATGGCCCGCAAGTTGGCTTACTGGCACTACAAGGGTTGGAATACAAAAAAGTAAGTCCATACCCACTTGATGTACTGGGTTCACAAACCCAAGGCATGATCGGTTACATCTTAATGCAAGAACTGAAGAACATTCTGCCAGAGCAGAACGTATCTTGCATGCTTACGCAAATGAGCGTTGATCCAAACGATCCCGCTTTTGCTGACCCAACCAAGCCTATCGGCCCTGTTTACAATGAAACAGAAGCCCGTGAACTGGCAGAAAAATACCACTGGACAATAAAAGCAGATGGCCAGTACTTCCGTCGTGTCGTACCGAGCCCACAGCCTATCGGCATTATTGAAGATGACGCTATTACGACCCTGATCAAACAAGAGCACCTGGTGATCTGTACTGGCGGCGGCGGCATCCCGGTGAAGAAAGAAAATGGCAAGCTTGTTGGTGTAGAAGCGGTGATTGACAAAGACATGTCAGCAGCCTTCTTAGCGAAACAACTTAATGCCGACGCACTGTTAATCCTGACCGATGCAGATGCTGTATTCCTCGACTGGGGTAAACCAACGCAAAAAGCACTGCGTAACACAACCCCGAGCGAATTAGCGCAATACGAATTTGATGCGGGCTCTATGGGTCCGAAAATTGATGCCTCTTGCGAGTTCATCAAACAAGGCGGCAAGTTAGTTGGTATTGGCTCACTGGAAGCGGGGTTACGCATCCTTAAAGGTGAAGCTGGCACAAATATTATCTCAGAATAACAGAATAGTTATTCACAACAACCCAATAATACGATAAACAATATATATTGAAGGCCGACACTTCGCATCGTCATAACAAAGACCGTGCGTCGGCCAGAGAGATACCGATTATTAAGAGGAAAACATCATGGCTTTTAACCTTCGCAACCGTAACTTCCTAAAATTACTAGACTTCACTCCACGTGAAATTCAGCACATGCTAGAACTAGCCGCTGAGCTTAAAAAAGCGAAGTACAACGGTTACGAGCAGCCTCGCCTGACTGGTAAGAACATTGCGCTGATCTTTGAAAAAGCGTCAACGCGTACTCGTTGTGCATTTGAAGTTGCTGCATATGACCAAGGCGCTAACGTAACTTACTTGGGCCCATCGGGTTCTCAAATCGGTTACAAAGAGTCAATGAAAGATACCGCACGCGTTCTTGGCCGTATGTACGATGGCATTGAATACCGTGGCTTTGGCCAGGAAATCGTTGAAGATCTTGGCGCTTACGCTGGTGTTCCAGTATGGAATGGCCTGACTGACGAGTTCCACCCGACTCAAATCCTGGCTGACTTCCTGACTATGCAAGAGCACGGCCGTGGCAAGCAACTGCATGAAATGACTTTCGCTTACCTGGGCGATGCACGCAACAATATGGGTAACTCCCTAATGGTTGGTGCTGCGAAAATGGGTATGGACATCCGTCTGGTTGCTCCTAAAGCATTCTGGCCTGAAGCTGAGCTAGTTGCCCAGTGTCAGGAAATTGCAGAAGAAACGGGTGCGAAAATCACCATGACTGAAGACGTTCAAGAAGGCGTTCAAGGTTGTGATTTCCTATACACTGACGTATGGGTATCAATGGGTGAAGCGAAAGAAGCATGGGCTGAGCGTATCAACCTAATGATGCCTTACCAAGTCAACATGGACATGCTAAAAGCAACCGGCAACCCACATGTGAAATTCATGCACTGCCTGCCAGCTTTCCACGGTGAAGACACTGTTGTTGGTAAAGAGCTTGCTCAAGAATACCCAATGCTTAAAGACGGCGTTGAAGTAACGGATGAAGTAGTTGAATCTAAGCACTCTATCGTATTCGACGAAGCTGAAAACCGTATGCACACTATCAAAGCAATCATGGTAGCAACACTGGGTCAGTAATCGACTCTCTTGAGTTTTAAAGATTCGACGTAGAACCCCTTAAAGCTCTTATAATTAATGCCATCCTTCGGGGTGGCATTTGCATTTATTGCCACAATGAAAACCACACCACTACTGTGATTAATCTTTATTTTCAAAGCCTTAAAGCCAAAAATCCCATTTACAGGGAAAACTCACGCTTGCATAAAATCCCACAAAATGAATACTTCAGGCAAACGCTTGCGCTCACAGGAAATGGGCGTATAATCCTTCGCAATTTGTCAAAACAGAGTTAAAAAATGAACCAGGCAGTTAAGCACAACTTGACTCACAATCGTCGAAAATCGGCGGTGGTTTTATTTTTCTGTTTTTCCGATTTTAAAAAAAGCCTCCTTTTTCAAGGGGGCTTTTTTTTGTCTGCTTTTTGCGTGAAAGCCGACAACTTTAAACGTTTATCTGGCAGAAATTACATTCGATGAATACATTGGATTAAAAGGGCACCAGAAAGGGTTTAAAAACATTTCTATCAGTTATCTATTATAGGGAAGAGAAGCCATGGCGAACTCGTTGTTTCAAAAACACATCATCTCCATTCCGGAATTAAACCGAAGTGAACTTGAACTTATTGTTGAAACTGCTGGAAAGTTAAAAGCAGAGCCAAATCCAGAACTACTTAAAAATAAAGTCGTGGCGAGCTGTTTCTTTGAGCCATCAACACGGACTCGCCTCTCTTTCGAAACCGCAGTACAGCGCCTGGGGGGAACCGTTATCGGCTTTGATAACGGTGGTAACACATCCCTGGCAAAAAAAGGCGAAACACTGGCTGACTCAGTGCAAGTCATTTCTTCTTACGTGGATGCTTTTGTCATGCGCCACCCGCAAGAAGGTGCCGCACGTCTGGCCTCTGAATTCTCTAACGGCGTACCGGTTATCAACGGCGGCGACGGTTCTAACCAACACCCGACCCAAACGCTGCTGGATCTGTTCTCTATCTTCGAAACCCAAGGTCGTCTTGATAACCTTAACGTAGCATTTGTGGGGGATTTGAAATATGGCCGCACAGTCCATTCACTGACCCAAGCGCTATCGAAGTTTAGCAACATCAACTTCTTCTTCGTTGCACCAGAAATCTTGGCCATGCCAGATTATATTTGCGAAGAATTAGACCAGGCAGGTATCAACTACAGCCTTCACGCCACCATGGAAGAGGTGCTCCCTCAGCTGGATGTTCTGTATATGACTCGCGTTCAGAAAGAACGGTTTGACGAATCAGAGTACGCGCACATGAAGGCCGCATACATCCTGACGGCCCCTATGCTGGCTGAAGCACGCGACAACCTGAAGGTATTGCACCCATTACCACGTGTCGATGAAATTACCGTCGACGTAGATAAAACCAAGCACGCTTACTACTTCCAGCAAGCAGAAAACGGTGTTTACGCACGTGAAGCACTACTGGCACTTGTACTGAACGAACAACTTTAAGCAGGAGATGACAGCAATGACTAAGGAAACTCAACTACAAGTTGAAGCAATTAAAAACGGTTCTGTTATCGACCATATTCCCGCTAACGTGGGGATCAAAGTACTGAAACTGTTCCAGATGCACAAAACCAACCAGCGTGTGACTGTCGGTCTTAACCTGCCGTCATCAGCATTGGGAGCCAAGGATCTGATCAAGATTGAAAACATCCTCCTCAGTGAAGACCAGGCTAACCAGCTTGCCTTGTATGCGCCTAACGCAACCGTTAATCAGATTGAAAATTATGAGGTGGTTAAGAAGCTGACACTGTCGCTCCCAGAGTTCGTTAATGCGATTTTCAAGTGCCCGAATAGCAACTGTATTACCCATAATGAGCCTGTTGACAGCAGTTTTAGTGTCACCGCGAAGAAAGAAGATGTACAACTCAAGTGTAAATACTGCGAGAAAGTCTTCTCACGCGAAATTGTCACCGAGCGTAACTAAAGAGCCGTCGCACCGCACATAAGGCTTAAAGCCGGTTCATAATAAAAAAGCCAGCCCATTATTGAGCTGGCTTTTTTCTCACATCCGAGACACTCCCCTTCAGGCAGCAACTCCTACCTTTGAATTAACTCTTATAAAACCTGATTCAGCCCCTATCGCAGCAACGCTGAACCAAGTCTTTTCAAAGGACTGTAGCATGAAGTTATTTATTGTTTTTTCCTTGTATACATTGACTGCACGCATGATGGCCGCCATATTCCTTGCGGCGGCAGTTACCGGCTGTGTCACGACCAATGGCCCGATCAGCCGCACGCCCGCCAATAATGCTAATCAATTAGTGGTCATTGGGGTGCCCATATTACTGGGCGGATTTGGCTCATCCGTACCTATCAACGATAGCTATCAGATTACCGCCAAGCACGTTGCCCGCTTGTCATGGGATCTTGATGTCATTCACCACCCGTACTGTGATTTGTCCTTAATACGCACTTCTTCTCAGCATGTACCTGACTGGGGGCTGATCTATCCCGACCAGAAGGTCACCCACGAAGGACACTCTTTACTGGGTGGCAGCATCAAAGGTGAAGGGAAATACCTGCAGGATGTTATTGATACCAATACCGACTGTCTTTATTCACTCAGCGATGCCCCGGTAATGTCCGGAATGAGCGGCGGGCCCGTATTCAATGAAAGCGGCGAAATCGTTGGCATTACGGTGGCGATCGTGCATAACCCGGAAGATCTCACGAACTTGCGCCCTGCCGAGCGCTATAGCCAATTTGTCCCTGCGACCTTAATTTTTGACTGGCTCAAACAACTTGGTATCGATACGTCTTATGCCATGCCTGATCTCGCTAACGTACAAGTTTCCTCTTATGTCAATCAGTTAAACCAGCAACAAGCTCGTCAGCCTGAACCCCAGGTGGCTCAGGCAATCCCGTCAAAGTCCATAATAAGCCGTTATAAAAACAACAATAAAAGTCTCACAAATTAAATGGGATATAATTCTTGTTTTTGCTAATGCTGCCAGATTATTGTTTGGTGACAAGGGTCAAATTACCCCGTTAAAGTTACTGTTATTATCCTTATGCAGGATTATGCAACACTTGCATAATTGCTGGGCCATAAAACAATAATGATACGATCTTTGTACCCAATAATAAGGAGTTGCCCGTGAATGGATACGATATACACGGTGCGATAGATGCGGCGGCAGTTGATGAAAGCATCATGACTGCGTGTAAACGCCTACTGCAACAGCAAAGCTTTACCACCCAGGATGATATTCGCCACCGACTCATTGCGCTCGGTTACGACGATGTCAGCCAGTCAACAGTATCACGCCTGCTCTCTCGACTTGGGGTGGCGAAGGTTCCTAATGCCTACGGCAAAAAAGTGTATTGCCTGACGGTGGAAAATGAACCCGTACAGGTTAGCTCATCCATTGCATCACAAATTGAATTCATTACCCATAATCAGCTGGTTGTGGTGGTAAAAACCCACCCCGGCGGCGCACAACTGGTCGCCCGTCTTATCGATATCCAGCCACATGATGAGATTTTAGGGACTGTCGGCGGAAATGATACGGTAATGGTTGCTCCTAAAGATATCAGCCGTATTGAAGAGTGCGAAAAAGTCGTCAAAGCACGGCTCGGTATCCCCGTTTAATTGGGTATCAGCCCCTTGACCATCACACTTTTCTCTTTGATATATGCCATAACACAGCGGCATCAAACCCTTTGACCTGAAAGCCGTTGCGCTGCAAACTAGGACGCCAGTATTAACGACTGGCATGACTACCCACGTTGTGAATGACTTAATAAGGATAATCAATGACTCAAGTTCTACATACTGATCAGGCTCCAGCGGCTATCGGCCCTTATGTTCAAGGCGTTGATCTCGGTAACATGGTGTTGACTTCCGGCCAGATCCCAGTGAACCCGGTTACAGGTGAAGTCGCTGAAGCTATCGCAGAGCAAGCTCGTCAGTCACTGGACAATGTAAAAGCGGTTGTTGAGTCTTCAGGCCTGAAAGTTGCTGACATCGTTAAAATGACCGTTTTTGTAAAAGATCTCAATGACTTTGCAACCGTAAATGAAGTATATGGTAAGTTCTTCGATGAACATAACGCCCCTTACCCGGCACGTTCATGTGTTGAAGTGGCACGCCTGCCTAAAGACGTAAAGATCGAAATCGAGGCTATTGCTGTACGCAAGTAACCCGGTTCAGATCCAAAAAAAGCTGCCTCTGGCAGCTTTTTTTATCTTCATCTCAAACCAATTAATGATGAATAACATGCTTTAGCACCTGTGGAAACCAGGCCGTAAATTGCTCAGGATCCATCGTTAATGCCTGCTCTAATTCTGATTGCGACCACCAGCGATAAGCCATCACTTCATTCAGGTTTGGCGCCACCTCGATTGTTTTAATGCTGGCGACCAATACATGGTCAAGCTCGTGCTCTATCAACTGGTTATCCAGCTCTGCGCGATAGACAAAGCTCGCAATATCATGCAACTGGGTAATACCGGTAATACCCATTTCTTCCTCTAGACGGCGTAATCCCGCTTGCTCTATCGTTTCGTTCTGTCTTGGGTGTGAACAACATGTATTGGTCCACAAACCACCGCTGTGATATTTACCCAACGCACGCTGGTGCATTAAAAATTCTCTTCCCTGTACCGTTTCACGATACAACAAAACAGAAAAAGCCAAATGCAGTGCCCCTTCACGATGCGCTTGCATTTTTTCCTGCACGCCTTGCACCTGACCGTGCGGATCGACTAATACAACCAGCTCTTCAATCATTACTTATCTATCTTCTACACAATATAAAAAATAAAAAGGACATGCCATGAACATGTCCTTGTTTTACAGCGGCACGTTTAATAACAGATCAATCCATCGTGCCCATTAGTGCATGTAATTCTACTATCACAAGCTGATTTTATGCTGAACGCCTTGCGACTTCGGCATTCAATTCAGCGAGTTTATCTTCCATCATTGTACGACATTTATTCGACAGTTCGCGCACGTCTTCTTTCGATAGCCCTTCGGTTGATACTGGCGGCAACACTTCAACGATCACCACGCCATTATCCCAACGGTTCATTTTTACATTTTCTGTCGAACTACAAACAATCGGCACCACAGGTACACCGGCACCAATCGCGGCATGAAATGCACCAGTTTTAAATGGCAGCAAACCACGGCCACGGGAACGAGTACCTTCAGGAAACATCCATACCGAGACCTGCAGTTGCTTGATCTTCTCTACGATCTGGCCGATGGTTCCCACCGCCCGGCTCCGGTTTGCACGGTCAATCAAAATGTTGCCCGTGATCCAGTAAAGCTGTCCAAACAGCGGCATCCAAACCAGGCTTTTTTTCCCGACCGTCACAGTACGTGGCATGATGGCACCAGAGACCGTAAACAGATCATAGGAATTCTGGTGGTTAGCAACATAAATGCTGGCTCCTACATCTTCAGCCCCTTCGGCGAAACGGAGTTCCAGCTTCATTCCCAAGATGCGTGACATCTTGCAAAAAAGACGGCCAACGGTATAAACGTTTTTCGGATTGCGCGGGCTTAATAAGCAGTAGCCACAACCAAAAACAAACATGAATACAGCAAAGATTGCGACTGCTACAACGCGCAATATAAATATCATGGAGCTCTCCTCAGCGTACAAGCGTTCGCTAGTATACTCAGGCAAAGAGAAATTACATCAATTATGTGGATATATTGAAGGTAAATTGCGTGGCTCTCACAATCCTGAACCGATGAAACCAATCGGCAGAAACAACAAACCCTCCGTTGAGGAGGGCCTGTCAAATACACTTACTTTCTGAACGTCCGGTTATCCCAACAGGAACACCTCTCCTGATTGGAATTATTCAGTATTACCTGACGGTTGCTCATTCGATGTCACTTCCAGTCGGGTCACTCGCTGAAGACCACGCGGCAACATCGTCCCCCGGCGTCCGCGCTCGCCGCGGAAGTTATCAAGATCTGTCTGTTTCAAGCCAAGCTTGCGCTTACCGGCATGCAACGTCACCTGGCATCCTTGTGGCAATACGACTAATTGCGACAAGAACTCCTCTCGAGATTTAGAGCGGGCTGCCGGTATGTTGATAATCTTATTCCCCTTGCCTTTACCTAGTTGCGGTAAATCTTTAATCGGGAACAACAACATTCGCCCTTCATTGGTGATCGCCAAAATTTCATCATTATTTAGATCAAAAATTGGCTGGGGCGGCATCACCGCAGAGTTTTCAGGTACCGTTAACAGCGCTTTACCGCTCTTATTTTTCGATACCATATCCGTGCTCTTACAGATGAAACCATATCCCGCATCAGAGCCCATTAACCACATCTGCTCATCTTCAGCCATTAATACCTGACGCATAGTCGTGCCAGGCGTTAAGTTCAGGCGTCCCGTTACCGGCTCTCCCTGACTACGCGCAGAAGGCAAGCTGTGCGATTCAAGCGCATAACTGCGACCATCCGAACCGATCAGGATAGCCGGCAAGTTACTTTTACCACGCGCATGGGCGAGATAATTATCACCGGACTTATAACTCAAGCTGCTTGGGTCAACATCATGGCCTTTAGCGTGACGGATCCAGCCTTTTTCAGACAACACAACCGTGATGGCTTCACTTGGGATCAGGTCACGTTCAGTCAGGGCTTTGGCTTCTTCACGCTCAACGAGCGGCGAACGGCGATCATCGCCATATTTCTCAGCATCAGCTAAGATTTCTTTCTTAATCAGCGTGTTCAGGCGACGCTCAGAGCCCAGCAGTTTTTCCAGGTACTCACGCTCTTGCGCCAGTTCATCTTGTTCGCCGCGGATCTTGATCTCTTCAAGCTTCGCCAGTTGACGCAGTTTGATTTCAAGAATGGCTTCAGCCTGAATCACACTCAATTCAAAGCGCGACATCAGCTCGGCTTTCGGATTTTCTTCGGTGCGGATGATCTCAATCACTTCGTCGATGTTGAGATAGGCCGCCAATAAACCTTCAAGAATATGTAAGCGTGCAATCACCTTATCCAGACGGTACTGCAAGCGACGACGTACCGTAGTACGACGATATACCAGCCATTCGTTGATAATTTCCAGCAACCCTTTGACTTGCGGACGCCCATCAAGCCCCAGCATGTTCAGGTTAACCCGGAAACTCTTTTCCAAATCGGTCGAGACAAACAGATGATTCATCAATTGCTCGCAATCAATACGATTAGAGCGAGGAACAATGACGATACGGGTTGGGTTTTCATGATCAGATTCATCACGCAAATCGTCGACCATTGGCAGCTTCTTCGCCCGCATCTGATTGGCGATCTGTTCGAGCAATTTGGCACCGGATACCTGGTGGGGCAAAGAAGAAATAACGATGTCGCCATTCTCTTTATGCCATACCGCACGCATCTTAATGCTGCCCTTGCCGGTACGATAGACTTTCTTCAGGTCACTTTTTGACGTAATGATTTCGGCTTCGGTTGGGTAATCCGGGCCTTTGACAAATTCCATGATGTCATCGAGATCCGCCTTCGGATTCTCGATCAAGTGCACGGCAGCACCTGCGACTTCACGGGCATTATGCGGCGGAATATCGGTTGCCATTCCCACCGCAATACCGGTAATACCGTTCAGCAAAATATGCGGTAAGCGTGCCGGCAGCATTTTCGGCTCATTCATGGTGCCATCAAAATTCGGCACCCAGTCTGCGGTTCCCTGGCCCAGTTCACTCAGCAGGACTTCAGAGAAACGTGACAGGCGGGATTCGGTATAACGCATTGCCGCGAATGACTTCGGATCATCGGGAGCACCCCAGTTTCCTTGGCCGTCGACTAACGGGTAGCGGTAGGAAAAAGGCTGCGCCATCAGCACCATCGCTTCATAGCAGGCAGAATCACCATGGGGATGGTATTTACCCAGCACATCACCAACGGTACGTGCTGATTTCTTGTATTTTGCCGTCGCTGACAGGCCCAGCTCTGACATCGCGTAGATAATACGGCGCTGTACCGGCTTAAGACCATCACCAATAAAGGGTAAGGCTCGATCCATGATTACGTACATGGAGTAATTCAAATAGGCGTCTTCGGTAAACTTCCGTAACGGAAGCTGTTCAACGCCATCCATTGAGACATCAGTCATGGTAGGGTAATCCGTTTAATATTTTCGTTGTTAATCGCTGCTTGCTCAGGCAAACAGCGATCAAACTCAATCTTGTGCATGTTGGGTATATAGCAGATACGTAATTCGCACCTCGCCTAATTGCATCAGACTTCAGCCATATCGCCTTTATCTTGCAACCAGTGACGGCGATCTTCGGCGCGTTTCTTACCGAGTAACATGTCCATCATTTCATTGGTCTGCTGATCATCATCAATGGTCAGCTGAACCAGACGGCGCGTATTGGGATCCATCGTGGTTTCACGCAGCTGCAACGGGTTCATCTCGCCCAGACCTTTAAATCGCTGGACGTTCACTTTGCCACGTTTGCTGCTGAGTCGCTCTAAGATGCCATTTTTTTCCGCTTCATCAAGCGCGTAGTACACTTCTTTGGCTAAATCGATACGATACAGCGGAGGCATGGCAATATAGACGTGGCCTGCACGAACCAAGGACTGGAAGTGTTTCATAAATAATGCGCACAGCAAGGTGGCAATATGCAGACCATCGGAGTCCGCATCGGCAAGGACGCAGATTTTACCGTAACGTAAGCCACTCAGATCATCACTATCCGGATCAATGCCCAGCGCCACTGAAATATCATGGACTTCTTGTGATGCCAGTACCTGATCGGCAGACACCTCCCAGGTATTCAGGATCTTACCGCGCAGCGGCATAATGGCCTGGAACATCCGATCCCGCGCCTGTTTGGCGGAACCGCCCGCCGAGTCACCTTCGACTAAGAAAAGCTCAGTCCGGTTAAGATCCTGCTGCGAACAGTCCGCTAACTTACCTGGCAGTGCCGGGCCGGAGGCGATTTTTTTACGTACCACCTTCTTACTGGCACGCATTCGGCGATGCGCATTGGCAATACACACTTCCGCCAGCTGTTCGGCAAGTTGCGGCCGTTCATTCAGCCACAGGCTGAAAGCATCTTTAATGACACCAGAGACGAAAGCGGCACACTGGCGGGACGACAGGCGCTCTTTGGTCTGACCCGCAAATTGCGGATCCTGCATTTTCACTGACAGTACGTACGCACAACGATCCCAGATATCATCAGCCGTCAGCTTCACGCCACGCGGCAGCAAGTTACGGAATTCACAGAACTCACGCATCGCATCGAGCAAGCCCTGACGCAGGCCATTAACATGGGTACCGCCCTGAGCGGTCGGAATGAGGTTAACATAACTCTCGGTAATGAGTTCGCCACCCTCCGGCAGCCAGAGCAGTGCCCAGTCCGCGGCTTCTGTCTGGCCAGAGAAGGCACCGGTAAACGGCTCTTCCGGCAGCAAGGTATAACCTTTAACCCCTTCGGCCAGATAATCTTTCAGGCCGTCTTCGTAACACCAGCGAATGGTTTCGCTGTTCACTTTATCGGTAAAGACAATCTCAAGTCCCGGGCAAAGTACCGCCTTCGCCTTAAGAACACTTTTCAACCGGGTAACAGAAAATTTAGCACTGTCGAAGTATTTAGAATCCGGCCAGAAGTGAACGCGGGTTCCTTTGGCACGACGGCCACAGGTACCGACCACTTCCAGCTCGGAGACTTTATCGCCATGTTCAAAAGCGATTTCATAAATCTGTCCGTCACGCTTTACTGACACTTCAACGCGAGTAGACAGGGCATTAACCACTGAGATCCCCACCCCGTGCAAGCCACCAGAAAACTGATAACTGTCACCCGAAAATTTACCGCCGGCATGGAGTTTACATAAGATAAGCTCGACCCCGGATACACCTTCGACAGGGTGAATATCTACGGGCATACCGCGGCCATCATCGATCACTTCCAACGACTGATCAGCATGAAGGATAACTTCGACTTTACGGGCGTGGCCAGCCAGTGCCTCATCGACACTGTTATCAATGACTTCCTGACCCAGATGATTTGGTCGTACCGTATCGGTATACATGCCGGGACGGCGTTGTACTGGCTCAAGGCCATTCAGAACCTCAATGGCTCCGGCGTTATAGCTTTTATCTGTCATATCACGGATAGGTTACTTGAAATTTTTGCAACAATAGTCAGTAACCCCAGCCCGGTTGTCAAGCTGAGGTCTACGGTATTACCCACAATTGTGAGTAGGTTATAGCCTTAATAGCCGGGTTATGCCCTAAATGTCCGGTTATAACCTTAAATAAGTAGCAGGTTACACCTATGGGGTCTGATCACAACCCAAGGAATTGAATAATGTCGGCAGGAAAGCGGTCAAAATCAACAAAACTATGGTCGCCATCAGGCTCCAACGTCTGTTTACAGGCGGCATATTTTGTCACAGCCTGGCGATAGTCCAGCACTTCATCGCCCATTTGCTGTAATAACCAGAGTAACTCAGGATGAGGGATTTGCTGAACATCCATGGCTTTTAATTCATCCATATGATGAGGCTCAAGCCAGTATTTCTCATGAGTATAAGGGTTGGCTTGCTCTCCTAGGTAGTCAACCAGCAGCTCATAAGGCTTCACTGCAGGATTCACCAAAACGGCGGGGAATTGATAACGGCTACTCAGCCACGTTGAGAAATACCCCCCCAGCGAACTGCCCACCAGCCCAATTTTGTATTCTTGTTTCAGCTCACTCACTAATTCGTCAATGAACATTGCTGCTTGGGCCGGATAGCACGGCAGTTGCGGGATCACGACGCAAATGTCAGGCCGATGTTGCTGGCAGTAATCGGCCATCACTCTGGCTTTCAGTGACTGCGGTGAACTGTTAAACCCATGAATATAAAGTAGCAGAGGCTTCATTTAATAACCTACTGCCTCAAAGTCGGGAGTAAAGCCACTGCCCTGCAAACGCGATACCGCAGTATGTAACTGTCCGTCACGGGTTAATTCAAGGTGACGCCAACCCGGGGTGATTTTATCCAGGGCAAAATCACTGGAATCAGGCAGAAACTGGATGCACGTCGATGGCGTGGCGAGCACCCGAACCCCGCGATAAGTCAGATCTAATTCCTGATGAATATGGCCACACAGTATGGTACTGACCTTAGGATATTTGCCAATCACCTGCCAGAAGGCATCACTATTATGCAGCTGATGCTGATCCAGCCAGGTACTGCCAGCATCCAATGGATGGTGATGCAATAATACCAACGCATGGCGCTCAGGATACGCTGCCAGAGCCTGATCCAGCATCATAATCTGCGCTTCGCTCAACTCGCCGTGGGGAACGCCTGGCACTTGGCTATCAAGCAAAATCACCTGCCAGTAATCACCTGCCAGCACTTGCTCGCATGACTTGATTTGCGCCGATGGCAGCACTGACTGCATGCTGGGCTGAAAATCATGATTACCCGGTAACCAGAAGCACGGCTGTGACCATCGTGCAATACCGCCAGCAAAATGCTGATAAGAAACTTGACTGTGGTCTTGTGAAATGTCCCCGGTTGCCACAATCGCATCAAACGGGCGTGCAGCCGCGTCTACAGCATCCAATACTGCATCAAAACTATCTTTAGTCACCACTCCCAACAAGCTACCTGCTTCATCAGCAAATAGATGGGTGTCGGTGATCTGGAGTAGAGCCACACTATCCGGGTTCGTTTGTGGCAGCGAGTACGTCTGCAAAACGTTAAAAACCTTGTCTGTTTAATTCAAATCTAATTAGCTCAGCATACTTCTGTCGCGGTTTAACAAACCGACTGTTTACTGATCCCATTTTTCAGGCAATATGCCAACCAATCCCCCAAAAAGCGATTGACCTGATGCTTCTCATCTTTTTGGTACATCCGCAAATTCGGATAATCATACCTTGGCTTAAGTCTCGAAATCTGCTGGGCGCGACACACTTCTGCCACTCTGGCATCGTGGTACAACCGCACAGTGAGTTGGGGGATTAAGTATTCTGCTACATCACCAGTGTTGTGCTGCCATAAACTTACCACCGTTGTATAACGGGTTGACTCAATAATTTTCAGTCTATATTCATGCTCAAAAACCTGATATACGCACTCATCTCCTACCGCATCATTTTTTGGCAGTAATGGAAGCAACTTCGCATAGTTGGTTTCATATAATCGCATGAGACCAGCAAGATCAACGGTGTATCTTTTATTCAATCGGTGTCCTTAGACCACTGAGTTTGTAATCGAGAATAGTTTAACTGCAACCATTGTAGCGCAATGATCGAAGCCGCATTCTCTATTTTACCCGATTCGACCCACTGGTACGCCTGTTGACGTGTCACAACATGCACCCGAATATCTTCGCCTTCTTCTTCGAGACCATGAATGCCCTGTGCCCCGGTACTATCAATACAACCAACAAACACATCCAGCACCTCAGAACAACCACCGGAACTGGAGAGGTAACGGGTGACTTTATCTAAATCCGTCACCGTCAGGCCTGCCTCTTCGACCGCTTCACGACACACCACGTCCTGGGCTGATTCGTCAGGTTCAATAATACCAGCCACAATTTCCAGCTGCCAGGGAGTGCAATCTGCCGCCATCGCACCAACCCTGAACTGCTCAACCAGTACCACTTTATCCAAGATGGGATCATAGGGAAGCAAAGCCGCTGCATGTCCGCGTTCAAACATTTCACGATCCAGCGTCTTGCTCCAGCCGCCGGCAAATAGCCGGTGACGGAAGCGGTACTTTACCATCCTAAAAAAGCCTTGATATAACATTTCAGTCGACAAAACATCGACATCTTCCTTGCCATACACAATACCATCAAGGCCCGCAGGCATCTTCTTACTCATGCGTGATCTCCATTTAGCCGTATTTTTCCATTCAAAAGGGTCTGCAGCAATGATCAAATTCAACTTTTTTGATAAAAATTATAATTTCTTTTAAGTCCGTACCAATTACAGGGTGAATTACCATCAAGATGTGCTCAAATAAGCAACGTAATATAGAGGTTACAATTACATATGATTAATTATTAAGCTAAATAATGCATAAAACTACGTGTGATCAGTTTCAAGCAAGGTATCTTAAGGTACACTCATTATCTGCGACCATTTTTATTATCAGGATCAGGAAAGGCATCCATGAAAAAATTGCTTCCGCTCATTATCAGCGTTGCGCTTGGCGCTTTAAGCCAGACAGCTCTGGCTGATGATCTCGCTGATATCTACCAACAAGCAAAACAAAACGACCCTCAGCTGTTAAGAGCTGCCGCAGATAAAGATGCAGCCTTTGAGGCAATTAACTCATCTCGTAGCTCACTACTGCCACAGATTAACTTAACTGCAGGCTATAACGTAACCAGTCTGGATGGCGATGATGAGGGGATTAACGGCGGTCTGAGCCTGAGTCAATCTATCTATAACCGTTCTAGCTGGATTAACTTAGACATCGCCGAAAAGGTTGCTCGCCAGAGCGATTCAACCTATGCAGCATCGCAACAAAATTTGATTCTGCGTGTTGTAAGCTCCTACTTTGATGTCCTTAAACGGATGGATGATCTGGAGTTTATCCGCGCAGAAAAAGCGGCTGTTGGCCGCCAGTTGGAACAAACCAAACAACGCTTTGAAGTCGGTTTATCTGCGATCACCGACGTGCATGATGCTCAGGCGCAATACGACAATGTGCTAGCCGATGAAATCATCAAAGAAAATGCGCTGACTAACAGCTATGAAGAACTACGTGAAATAACCGGCCAGGAACATAAAGAGATCAACATCCTGGATACCGCACGTTTCTCCACCAGTGCCCCGCAAACCGGCGTGCTGGATCTGGTCAAAGATGCCGAGAACGAAAACCTGACGCTGTTAACCGCGCGCATTTCACAAGATATTGCGCGTGATAGTATTTCACTGGCGGAATCCGGCCATCTGCCGACCCTGTCGTTTGATGCCGGCTACAGCTACAACGAGTTAAACCAGTTCAATGATGATGGTACTATCACCGCGGGTATCAATCTGAACCTGCCTGTTTATACCGGTGGCAGAACAACCTCAGAAGTGAAACAAGCGCAGTTCAACTACATTTCGGCCAGTGAAAATCTGGAAGGATCATACCGTAGCGTCGTAAAAGATGTCCGTGCGTTCTATAACAATATCAATGCATCTATCGGTTCTGTGCGTGCTTATCAGCAATCCGTGATTTCTGCCCAGTCCGCACTGGAAGCAACAGAAGCCGGATTTGATGTCGGGACACGTACGATTGTTGACGTATTAGATTCCACCCGTCGCCTTTACGATGCTAACCGCCAGCTGGCTAATGCCCGCTATGATTACATCTTGAATCAGATCCAGCTTAAACAGGCCGTTGGTTCGCTCAATGAGCAAGACATCATCGATATCAATGTCGGCTTGATGAACAGTAAATAATACGCTGACCGTCGTATTCAATAATGAATACGACGTCAGGTAGGACGTATAAAAAAAGCGCCATTTTCTGGCGCTTTTTTATGAGACTTTTTTATGACACTACTTGGAAAAGTGCTTACCCACGTCCACCGCGGATAGATTCAATAATTTCGGTGGTGGAACAACCATCTTCAAAATTCAGCACCCGCACCTCTCCACCAGCGGCAATCACTTCTTTACCGCCAGCAATTTCTTCCGGTTTGTAATCGCCACCTTTTACCAGCAGCGTGGGCAGAATTTCGCTAATTAAGCGTTGCGGCGTTTCTTCGGTAAAGGAAACAACCCAATCAACAGCCCCCAATCCGGCTAACACTGCCATCCGGCGATCTTCCGGGTTGACCGGACGGCCCGGGCCTTTCAATGCCCGCACCGATGCATCTGAATTTACAGCAACAATCAGACGATCGCCCAATTTTGCGGCCTCATTTAAATAAGCCACATGGCCGGCATGCAGAATATCGAAGCAACCATTGGTCATCACCACTTTCTCACCGCGCCGTTTTGCCGCCTCCACAGCCAATTGCAGCTGCTGTTCGGCCATCACACCGAACCCCGTATCCTGACAGCCATAGATCGCATCAGTCAATTCAATCGTCGAAAGGGTTGAGGTACCCAGCTTAGCCACCACAACACCTGCTGCGGCGTTAGCCAGCTTACACGCATCAGACAGCGATTTACCCGCCGCCAGTGATGCCGCTAATACGGAGATCACCGTATCGCCAGCCCCTGTCACATCATAAACTTCCTGAGCCTGAGTAGGCATATGCAGGGGCTCCTGACCTTTTTGCAGCAACGTCATACCATGCTCACTACGCGTTACCAGCAGCGCATCGAGATCAAACCGGTCAATCAAGGCCAGGCCTTTTTCGACTAACTCTTCTTCGCTACGCACCTTACCGGCCACGGTTTCGAACTCGGAAAGATTTGGTGTCAGCAGGGTCGCACCGCGGTAGCGCTCAAAATCAGCACCTTTAGGATCGATAAGTACCGGTACCCCCGCCTCATGGGCAAGTTCAATCATACTACGGATATGTTCAAGGGCACCTTTGGCATAATCCGATAAAATGACCACTTTCACATGGGGCAGCGACTGTTCCAGGCGCGGTAGTATCTGTTCGGCATCCACATCGTGGAAGCCTTCTTCAAAATCAAGTCGAATTAACTGCTGCCCACGACTCATCACCCGTAGTTTGGTGATCGTAGGATATTCAGCCAGTGACACAAAGTCACAGCGCACATCCAGCGAAGAGAGCTTTTCTGTTAAGGCTTTAGCCGCTTCATCAATCCCGGTCAACCCGACTAAACGCGCATGGCCCCCCAACGCAGCAATATTCATCGCCACATTAGCCGCTCCACCAGGACGTTCTTCAACCTGATCAACCTTTACAATCGGTACCGGCGCTTCCGGCGAAATGCGTGCGGTTGGCCCATACCAATAACGGTCTAGCATGACATCACCAACAACCAGCACATCAGCTTGATCATAGTCTGGAAGAGTCAGTTTCATTTTTATCTCCGGGATAGTAAAAACAGCCAGATACTAACATAAAGGTATATACCCAAACCACCTCATGATGGCTTTGACCTGATTCATTATTCAGCCTGTTCCGCCGGCTCCAGGTACTGCTGCCAGATCTGTTTGACAACCTCTCGCTCTGTGCCAAATTGCTGTTCATCCACGTAGGCAGGTAAGCCCAGTAAATTGAGGCGATGAACTTCGTCTCGCATACTGCAATAGGCCTGCTTCAGCGCAGTAGCCTGAGACAGGCTCAGGATCTCATATTCAGCCATGGTATCGAAAATACGCACATTGTCAGACCAGCGGGTTAACGCCGGCTGCTGGCTTGCATGTTGCAAAACCAGGTACTGAGCAATAAATTCGATATCGGTAATTCCGCCTTGGTCCTGCTTCAGACCAAACATGCCCGCTTTTTTGCTCCCCATATGCTCTCGCATTTTGTGGCGCATCGCCACCACATCATGCTGCAGCTGGTGCGGCTCCCGGCATTGCGTCAGGATCTGCCGGCGGACATCAGCAAATGCCTGCTGCAAAGGCGCGTCACCATACACCATGCGAGCCCGTACGATGGCCTGATGCTCCCAGGTCCAGGCTTCTTTGTGCTGATATTCAGCAAACGCTTCCATGGTGCTGACCAGCAGTCCGGATGCACCTGACGGGCGCAGACGAACATCAACGTCATACAATACGCCGGATGAAGTGCGGGTTGAGAACAGATGAACAATACGTTGTGCCAGCCTCAGATAAAACTGACGACCATCAATCTCTTTTTTCCCCGTGGTATTAACATCAGCCGGGCAGTCGTGCAAAAAGACCAAGTCAAGATCAGAGCCGTACCCGAGCTCCCAGCCACCGACCTTACCATAACCAATCACGCCAAAGCCTTTGCCGTCACGATCTGTCAGGTGGCTAGGTTCACCGTATTTTTCAGCTATTTGCAGCCAGGCCTGATTCACCACTGCGGCAATAATCGCTTCAGACAAGTAGGTTAGATGGTCGCTGACTTTCATCAAAGGCAGAGCACCTGCAATATCTGCCGCCGCAATCCGCAGCAACTGCGCCTGCTTAAACTGACGGATCGCTTCCATCTGCTGCTCCATGTCTTCTTCGGGGATCCGCGCAAGATATTCGCGAAGCTCCTCGCCGTACTGGTTCAACGGCGTTGGATTATAGAGATGTTGCGGATCAAGCAACTCATCAAGCAGAATCGGATATTGTGTCAATTGGTTGGCGACCATCGGACTGGCGGCACACAGACGCACCAGCTGGTTTAATGCAGCGGGGTGCTCACTCAGTAATTCGAGATATGTGGTACGGGTCGCCACACGCACAATTAACTTGATCACTCGCGCTAGCACCGGTGCCGCATCCGGACGCAATACGATCCGCGCCAGTACCTCCGGCATCAGTTTGGCCAGAACTTCCCTGCCGCGAGGCCCTAGCGTACGCTTTGCCAGCTCAGCTTTCATTCCCAGCAAAGTACTGGCTTGACCGGCCTGGTCCGGCGCATTCAGCTCCGCCAGAATATTAAGCAGTACTTCTTCATTTTTCGCCATTGCCCACAATTCATGGTATTGCGACTCAGCAGAACATTGGCTGTCATCATCATCAGTACCAATAATGTGATCAAACACCTGGTGTACGGCAACCATATGCTGCTGAGTCGCCGCGTGTAAGCCCTGCCAATCTTCATAGCCCATTGCACACGCCAAGCGCATCTGATCCAGAGGCTTATCCGGTAAGGTTTGAGTTTGCTTGTCATCAATAGCTTGCAGCAAATTTTCCAGCTTACGCAAAAAGCAGTAGCCCTGTTCTAAATCGCTCACTTGCTCGGCGGGTAACAGTGCTAACTGTTTAATTGCCGATAATGTTTCCAGTAGCCCCCTGCTGCGCAGGCTCGGCTCGCGGCCACCGCGTATTAACTGAAAGGTCTGAGCAATAAATTCAACTTCGCGGATCCCGCCGGCACCCAGCTTAATATTATTTTGCAGGCCGCGACGACGGACTTCGCTGCTGATCATTGATTTCATCCGGCGTAATGACTGTATGGCACTGAAATCGATATAACGACGGAAAACAAACGGCCGCAGCATCTGATGGAGTTCCTGATACTGGGTAAAGCTTTCGCGGCCCATCACCCGCGCTTTAATCATCGCATAGCGTTCCCAGTCCCGTCCCTGCTCCTGGTAGTAATCCTCCAAAGCAGCATAACTCATCACCAGCGGCCCGCTATCGCCAAAGGGCCGCAGACGCATATCAACCCGGTAACAGAAACCATCATAAGTTTGCTGATCGAGCGCTTTGATCAGTCGCTGCCCTAAGCGGGTAAAGAACTGTGAATTGGCGAGACTGCGTCGCCCGCCGCGAGTCTCACCGTTTTCCGGAAACGTGAAAATCAAATCGATGTCAGATGAAAAGTTCAGTTCGCCACCGCCCAGCTTTCCCATCCCCAGAATAAGCATCGGCTGTGCTTCGCCGTCAGCATTGGTTGGTGTCCCCCACTCTTTACAGCATTGGGTATAGATCCACTGATACGCTTCCATGATCAATGCTTCAGCCAGCAAAGAGAGGTGGGCCAGACTTTGTGCCAATGTGGCTTTCGCGGTGAAATCCCGCCAACCTATCCATACCATTTCCTGGCGGCGGAACGCCCGTAACCGGCGCATAAGCCCCGCTTCATCCGTGGCCGTGGCCAGCAACTGCTGCAACTGATGACGGTAGTGTTCACCATGCTCAGCATCATCAACATGTTCAGCCAGCCAAGGCAATAGTTGCCCGTCACGTACCATCGAGCCGGAGATGAAGTCACTCAACCCAATGACCTTATGCAACTCGGCCTGACGCTCTGCCGGCCATAGGGAAAGCAGCTCAGGATGAGCGTGTTGAAGTTTCTCCAGCGCCTTGGCTGAAGCGGCAGAAAGTAGATCCGGCTGCTCTTGATGTTGTGTCATAGCGGTTCCTTTGATTATTTCCTGGCGAGCGTATACCCAAGCTACCTTGGGTATAATACCAATTCCATTAATAACTAAGATACCATACAACAACGCCCACCAAAGGTGGGCGTTGTTTCTTTAATGACAGGATGTGTGAGCCGTCAGATATTGCCAGATCAGATCCGGAACGACTGAATTTTGCTTTCCAGTTGATTGGCTTGATTTTGCATGGTGTCTGATGTTTCAGAAAGCTCTGTCACGACCACGACCGATGCTTCTACCAGCTCGCGAACGTTGGTCAGGTTCTGATTCATCTCATCGGCCACCGTCGTTTGCTGTTCGGCGGCAGAGGCGATATGGAAATTCATATCATTGATCCGCTGGACCTGCTCAACAATTTTATCGAGCTCCCCCCCCGCACTGGTCACCAAATCAACACCTTCCGCCGCTTCCACCACACTCTGCTCCATCAGCGAAACCGCTTGTTGGGCACTGTTTTGCAGCTGGGAGATCATCTCCTGTATTTCAACGGTCGCTTTCTGGGTACGCTGCGCCAGGTTACGCACTTCATCGGCAACGACAGCAAACCCCCGGCCGGCATCACCGGCACGAGCCGCTTCAATCGCCGCATTCAGTGCCAGTAAGTTCGTTTGCTCAGAAATACTCTGGATTGTCACAATCACACTGCCAATCTGCTCTACGCGCTCTTCAACCTGATTCACCGCACCGGCTGACTGGCTGATATCCTGCGATAACTGATTAATAGTCACAATGGTCCGAGATACAAACTGCTGGCCCTGGGCCGCTTGTGCTGAGGTCCCTTCCGTTGTGTTGGAGGCATCACGGGCATGTTCCGCAACAGTCTGTACCGTTGACGTCATCTCACTCATGGCGGACGCCAGCTGATCAATCTCGTTAAACTCTTCTTGGGCCGACTCTTTGGTTTCTACCATGCTGATCGACATCACTTCCGCCAATGCCGACAACTCCGAAGACGTGTCGCGTTGGCTACTCATAACATCCCGTAACTGAAGACGTGTTTTTTCCAGCTCTCTGGCCAGATCACCGTACTCATCACGGCAATCCATTTCAATCGCCTGAGACAAGTCACGGGTTGCCAGAGACTTAATACTCTCAGCCAGATAATGAGTCTGGCGCAGCATGATCCCCGCGCCCCCCAGAAGGATCACGATGAAAACCGCAATCATCAAACCCGTCTGCCATGCCACCTGGAGCAGAAAACCACGGTAATAGCTCTCTGCCTCAGAAGCCGATTGCGAAGCGACAACCACCCAATTCCGGCCCGGTAATTCAATCACATATTCAAAGCGCTCTTCTTCATTCAGCACGACTGGCCCCGCGCCCGTGTGTTGCATCAGGTAACGGGGCAAATCCATCCCCTGAGCGGTAATATCGGTCAGTTCACTGATTGTGCGAACATTCGGATGGCCTAATACCTTGCCGCTGTCACGCTCGACCAGATAAAGGTAGGCACCTTTTTGCCAGCTTGTCGCCTGCGCCTTAATCGCCTGCTCAGCCAGTTGTTTGCCGTCTTCCCCCCGGGCGAGCAAAGTGCCCAGTAATGCCGCATTTGTTTGCGCCAGCTCTTCCGTGCGGTCTTGCTGGATCTGTACCACTGACTGGTAGAAGGTATTTGCATCCCACAACTGCTTACCAATAAGCAGCAGGGTACTAAACACCATCAACACAATAAGCTTAGGCACGAGACGAATGTTCGTGAGTCCTTTTTCCCATGGTTTAAACACCATCTTGGCCATTTTAAATCTCCGTATTGTAAGCATGCCAGCCGTTAAAAATTATGTAATTTATAGTGATACAAGATCTTCAAGGCTCAAAACCAGAAGTTAGAACGAATTATTTTTGAGCTCAAAACAATTAGGCCATTCTATATCCTTGCTATGGATTACGAAAATTTAATGATGAAAAAGATCGATGCCGTCAAACATGAATTCAATCCGATAAGCCTGGTGGCCTGAGTACTCTCTTTTATGCCGGAGCAATTGCGACCCGCTTCATGTTTATGCCGCAAGATAAATATCTTTACATTCTTTCGTGGCTATCGACATCATCATTTACCCGCGGCTCTGGTGCGTTCAATCACTTCAGATCCAGGGAAGCAGAAAGAGAACGGTGATAGAAACAGAAACGCCCCAGAAGAGGGGGCGTTTTAATGGGGGCAGCTTAAATAGCAGGGGCCGGAAACATTACGGCCAGTATGGGATCAGTTCGACCCCCATCTGGCGAGTCTGATCCATGGCATGGAGTAATGACTCTTCTTGACGACTGAGCCATTTCTCAAGCTGTTTACGGTCGTCGTCGTCATACTGTTCGACCAGTGCCCGAACCGGCTCTAACTGACGCAAATCCTCGATGCCGCGTAACAAGTCTAACCACGGCATTCTGAAGGCTGCACGTTTTTCTTTATCATACAGTTCGGCAAAACAAGTGCCGCTCATCAGGTTGCGAAATAACCGCGGCTGCTGATCAAAATAATCAATCCGATTTAATGTTCGCTGAGAAGGGAAAACGTCAAGTAGTTCATCCCATGAACGCGACAGCACGGCATCAGCAAAAGGCTTAATACTGCCCGCTAATTTGATACGCGCTTTATCGTCAAGGAACGGCTGCCAGCCACGGCTTAAAATCCAGCGACTGAAATCGAGTAACAGACCACAGTAACGAGCCGATGTCAGCAGCCGCAAGATATCGTCCGCCTCGGGCAACTCATCAAGCCGTGTTTGCAACTGCTTCTGGAGTGACTTACGCATATTCAGCTTTTTCAGCACCTGGCCTTTCTCTGCTAATAGCTGCGTAATGCAGGCCGCTTCTTCCAGCCAATCCAGCTCACCTTCCAGCCAGTGCAGTTCTTGGCGCAACAACGCACTCGCCCGGCGAGGGATCAAACCACCAAATACCACCAGTGCCTGACGAATTAACGCTAATGCCTGGCTGATTTGGTGCAGCGCTTCTTGATCTTGGCACTCAACATAAATCTGTTCATGATAATGCCAATGGGCTAACGCATGCTCTAAGGTGTTGACGAAAACTGTCTCAACCGACTGCTGGGCGTTAACGGCGACAAAAGGCAACGCTTTCACCTCGTCACCGACATAACCTGCGGCCAGGCGGTAACCACGGGCAGCCTTGCTTAAATTGCCCAGCCGCATGCCCCCTTCCGCACATAACTCGCGTGCCAGCGTAAACAACGCGTCGGTTTGACCGGATTTCAGTTCTAATTCAACTTCACAGATAGAATCGGTTTTACCGTTCGTACTCACTTCCCCCTGATCAAAAGCCAATTCGATCTGGCTACCATCTGGCATGGCGATCAGCCATTGCTGACGTTCAAAGTCAGTAGAAAACAGAGGGCTGAGCTGTTGCTGCACGAGAGCAACATTAACGCTCTCAGGCCACGCATCGGCGGGATGCAAGAAGAGATCCGGATCGGTTCCATTGGTTTCAGCATTATATTCCGGACGTTGGTGCAACCCTGCAACCACCCGTCCCGCTGTCTTCAAGGTCTGAACAAAAACATCATCAAAGCGGCGGATCCGCAGTCCAATATCATGCTGGCGAAGAATTTGGTCTGGCGTATCAAAGTAGGTATTACCTAAAATTCGACTACTTTGCTGCAAAATTTTCGCATCGCTAATCACGCGTAGAAGCTGATCTGAAAATTCTGGTGAGACGAAAAACTTCAGTTCTATCTCGGTTTCCATAGTTGTCCCTATAAACAGTGGCAAACCAAGGATATTTCCTTATGTGCCTGGGGGCAAGTGAGAAATATCAACAAAACCTTGATCAAAAGAGGTTCCCCTCTCCGAACATATACGTTAACATGCGCGCCTCAATGACCATCGCTCAAGAATTAGCCATTTAAGGCACTCTCTAGGTTGATCGGCTATGCCAGTAAATACAATTATGGGGCTCTTTGCTAAATCCCCAATCAAACCACTGCAACGTCACGTTACTCGCGTAAATGAATGTTGCGATTTGCTCGTTCCGTTCTTCGAGGCATGTCATGCCGGAGACTGGGATAAAGCATCTCACTTACGTGAACAGATCTCGCAGCTTGAAAAAGATGCGGATGTGTTGAAGCGTGAGATCCGTCTGAAACTTCCTCGCGGTCTTTTCATGCCAGTCGATCGTACTGACATGCTAGGGCTTCTAACTCAACAGGATAAACTAGCTAATCTGTCCAAAGATATCGCAGGTCGAGTCTTAGGTCGTCAGCTACAAATCCCTGTCGCCATGTATCCTGATTTCGTCGCATACGTCCAACGTTGCCTTGACGCCGCTGACCAAGCTCGTCGAGTGATCAATGAACTGGACGAACTGCTAGAAACAGGTTTCAAAGGCAGAGAAGTAACGCTAGTTGCTGAAATGATTAATCAGCTTGATGTCATCGAAGATGATACTGACAGCATGCAGATTATTTTGCGTCAACAACTTATGTCCATCGAAGACCAATATAACCCGGTGGATGTAATGTTCCTGTATAAAATTCTCGAGTGGATTGGCGGTATCGCTGATCAGGCACAACGTGTCGGCTCGCGACTAGAAATAATGCTATCGCGCTCATAAGCACGAGAATTTAACAATAACAAGGTTTTACAATGGAAATCCTGGCTAACTACGGCACCATTCTTATTATGGTGGCGGCTATCTTTGGTCTTTTGATGGCGATTGGTATTGGTGCAAATGATGTTGCCAATGCTATGGGTACTTCAGTAGGTTCAAAAGCACTTACCGTTAAACAAGCAATCATCATTGCGATGGTCTTCGAATTCGCAGGTGCTTACCTTGCCGGTGGAGAAGTCACCGATACCATCCGTAAAGGTGTTATCGATATGTCATTCTATACAGCCCAACCAGAAGTTCTGGTTTACGGCATGATGTCTGCACTGCTTGCTGCCGGTACATGGCTACTGCTCGCTTCTTATATGGGCTGGCCAGTATCAACAACACACTCCATCATCGGTGCGATCATCGGTTTTGCGTGCGTGTCTGTCGGAACTGAGGCTGTTGACTGGAATTCAGTACAAGGTATCGTCGGTAGCTGGCTGATCACGCCATTGATCTCGGGCTTTTTTGCCTATGTGATTTTTAACAGCGCCCAGCGTCTGATCTTTGATACTGATAACCCCTTGATTAATGCCAAGCGTTTTGTCCCTATTTATATGTTTATCACTGCGATGGTCATTGCGTTGGTGACAATTAAAAAAGGTTTGAAACACGTTGGATTACATTTATCAAGCGGTGAAGCATGGGCTGCATCAATTGCGGTTTCTGCACTGGTGATGATGTTTGGCTATGCTTATATCAGTAAGAAATATACCGATGATGGCAGCTCTGTTGATAGCAACGGCTATGCTGGCGTAGAACGCGTATTCAGCCTGCTAATGGTTGTGACGGCGTGTGCGATGGCATTTGCTCATGGCTCTAACGACGTAGCGAATGCGATTGGCCCACTATCCGCGGTTGTATCCACGGTTCAGAATATGGGTCAAATTACCGCGAAAAGTGCCATTGCATGGTGGATACTGCCATTAGGCGGCATCGGCATCGTGATCGGTCTGGCAACAATGGGCCATAAAGTAATGGCAACCGTCGGTACTGGTATTACAGAGCTTACCCCGAGTCGAGGCTTTGCTGCTCAGCTAGCAACAGCATCAACGGTAGTATTGGCTTCTGGTACAGGTTTGCCTATCTCGACCACACAAACCCTAGTGGGTGGTGTGATCGGCGTTGCTTTTGCTCGTGGTATTGCAGCATTAAACTTAGGTGTCGTACGTAACATCGTCGCATCCTGGGTTGTAACGCTGCCAGCCGGTGCCCTGCTTGCAGTCATTTTCTTCTATGTAATGCAAGCTGTCTTTGGTTAAAAGTGGCTCAGGTTCAAAAGAGGGAGGCTTTGCCTCCCTTTTTCTTGCACCCAAGAGATAATCTTTTTAGTATCTGTGGCTCTTAAAGAATACAGGCTCCTCAAGGATCAAATTGTGAAGCATCTAATCAGCATTTTATTATTAGCTTTCGCTGTTGTGGCCGCACCCGTGAAAGCAGAGCAGGTTCGTTATATTTCAGACGATCTGTTCACCTATATGCACCGCGGCCCAGGCACCCAATTCCGTATCATGGGTAGTGTTGATGCCGGCACCAAAGTCGCGCTACTTAAAACCGATAAAGAAGCCGGTTTTAGTCAAATCACTGATGATCGCGGCCGTAGCGGCTGGGTAGATTCAAAGTTCATTTCCTCTCAGCTTGGACTGAAAGACCGTTTCCCAGCACTGGAAGCGGAACTGAAAAAAGTCAAAGCAGCACTTGCAGAAGCAACTAAATCAAGTGATGAGCAAAATGCCGGCCTTAAAAACTCACTGAAACTACGTAATACGCAGATCAGTGAACTGGAAGAGCAGAACATTAACCTCAATAATCAATTAACGTCATCTCAGGCTGAAATTCGCGAGCTACGTGCGAAGATCGATACTCAGAAAGACGACTTGCTGATGAAGTGGTTCACTTATGGCGGCATGGTAGCTGGCGTCGGTTTATTGCTGGGGCTGATTCTGCCACACCTGATCCCGCGTCGCCGCAAGCGTAATAACGGTTGGACATAATCTGACTTTATCGGATTAACGAGACAAAAATGGCAGCCATCTGGCTGCCATTTTTTATTCTGCTGCTTTTAGTGATTCGGCGATTCCGACCAATTACCACTCAGACAATGCAGGCATCACAATATGGTAAGACTCAAAATCAAACACCACCTGACGGGGCTCGATACGGCGTAATACCACCCCGGGTGCCAACTCATCTCCTTCATACGCTTCCCTGCCATTCACTTTCACCCAGCGGCTATTCGCTGTTGATGAATATATATGGGTTTGAAAGTCGAGTGTTGGTATTCGATTCTGCACCGCGGCAGGTAAGTCACCAATGGCGATTGCGGCCTGTGCGTTATTTACATTATCTGCGGCCGTGTTATTGACCGTTTCCATCTCTTCTTGCAACGGCTCACCATCTGTCGCGGCAATCGCTGATTGCAACTGCCGTGCTAACTCCGGTGACAGCTCAGAAAGATCGAGATCATCCAGCTCCCAGTTATTTGAACCGGTATTATTACTGGCTGTATCGCCCGCTAGACTGCTACTGCGCCCATTACGCCGGCCATCTGTGGCCGCTTCATTCTGATAAGAAGTATTATTCAATGTCACCGCATATGACATTGCCCCCACAGTTAACGGTTCGGTAACCAAATTTGGGTAAGGGAGAAATTCAACACCAGGGATCTTTCCGGCGATGTCCGGCACAGCTGCAGGTGATACAGCCGATACGGCACTGCGCTCTGCCGGGATCACCGATGCTAACGACGATGATTGAGTTTGTGTTGCAGGCGTCAGCCGGGTATAGCCAATCGCACCCGCCACGGGCAAAGCGACAATCAGTACTGGCAGTAACCAGACTGGCAAACGACGAGGCCGAGTGGCTCTGAGCGAGCTGACCATAGCAGCCCCAGAATGATGGCTTGCGGCCTGATGATGAACCGAATGGCTTTGTTCTGAGCGCTCAATCGCCTTAAGCAAATTCGACATTAACGTTTCTCCGGTTGCAGCGTAGGGCCCGGCAAGTTCAGCGCGGAATCAAGCACCATCAGGGTCATAGGCCCTGCTATACCATCAGCAGTAAGATCTTGTGAACGCTGAAAGCGACGCAGGTTCGCCAGCACCGATTGATCAAAATAATTCTGCTTATTTTGTATATTGCCAAGAAAAACATTGAGCTGCTGATTCAGCCACTCAACCCTTGGGCCGCGCTGGCCATAACGAATGCTGGTCTTGCTTCCCAAGGGCGGGCGCCACAGCAGAGTATAATCCCCCTGCCAGTGCCGTTCAAACCAGCGATGTTCAACCGCAATCCGCTCTCCGCCAAACAGCAGCTCAACGGTTTTACGGTTCAAGGCGTAGATCACGGCATAGAACTCTTGCTGCTGATTGTCACGCAGCGTCACCATGACTGGCCGGTTAATAATATTAAGCTGCTCTAACCGGGTCTTGCCCTGATGACAGGTTAGCTGGATACGCTGGCTGGCTGCACAATTCGCCTGGTTAATCGCCGTCTCATACCCCCAGAGCTGATACAGGGTCTGCATGGCCTGACGCTCATAGCGACTCTGGCTGATCGCTTGTTGCAACTTCTCAGCCTGTGTCGCGACAGGCTGAGGCTGCGCCTCTGACGGTATGACCTCAACAGGTGATGTGGTGAGAGCCGATGGCGCTTGCTGAACAGAACGCTGTTCACGGCTTTCCTGGGCAAGCGAAGCCGTCTGTTGAAAATGCCAATACAGCACCCCCGCAGATAATACGGCCCCCAAGGCAATGGCGCCGCCCCAGCGTACGATACCCGAACTTCCCCCTGCATATTGACTGCCGCCGTTCTGGTGAGTCGTCGGCAGCTGCCAGTTCAGTGTATCTTCACACGCTTTGGTTACCATGGCCTTAGTAACCTGATGAGAGGCATGCTGACAGGCCAGCTGCATTGATTTATCGCACACCAGGTTGATCAGGCGCGGGATCCCATTAGTCGCTTTGGCTATCTGGCGGATCAGTGCCGGCTCAAACACCGGATACAGGCAGTCAACTGCATGCAGGCGATAACGGACATATTCCCCCACTTCAGCGGCGGACAGTGGGATCAGGTGATAGCGGGAAGTTATGCGCTGAGCCAGCTGACGCAAGCGATCTTGCTGTAATAACTGGTGTAATTCAGGCTGACCAATCAGCACTACCTTTAGCAGCTTACGACTGTCGGTTTCTAAATTAGTCAGCAGGCGTAGCTGCTCTAGCACGTCGGGCATCAGGTGCTGGGCTTCATCAACCAGCAGCAGGGTTTGCTTTCCCTGGCTGTGGTTTGCTAATAAGTGCTGATAAATCTTGTCGGTTAAGACTTTAAAGCTGGCTTCTTGCGAATAACCCAGCCCCAGTTCATCACAAATCGCCGCCAGCAAATCATGTGCCGATAAGGCGGGGTTAAGAATTACCGCAACTTGTGTTTCCTGAGTCAGACGAGAAACCAATGCCCGCAGGACGGTCGTTTTTCCCGTGCCAACCTCCCCGGTCAACAAAGCGAACCCGCCGCCGTCTGACAGACCGGCCAGCATATGCGTTAATGCTTCACTGTGCCGTTCACTGAGATAGAGGAAGCGAGCGCTGGGTACAATTGAAAATGGTGTTTCAGTTATCCCGAAAAAATCCTTGTACATACCTTATACTCTTGTACCTGATCCACACAGATCAAATTACCTGCGATGACTATCATTGTATACCTTGATGCCGTATTGCAGCGACCAATGTCGAAAAAGGTAGTCATTCAAAAATGTTATAGTGATTCAATCAGCACGATAGGAGTAAAATTTGCAGACATATCTTGTTGGCGGTGCGGTACGCGACGCCCTGCTGGGGTTATCGGTCGAAGATAAAGACTGGGTCGTTGTCGGTGCCACCCCCGAGCAAATGCTGGCGCAGGGATATACCCAGGTTGGCAGTGACTTCCCGGTGTTTCTGCACCCCAAAACAAAGCAAGAATACGCCCTTGCCCGTACCGAACGGAAATCAGGTCACGGCTACACCGGATTTGTCTGCTATGCGGCACCCGATGTCACTCTGGAGCAGGATCTGCTACGCCGGGACCTGACTATCAATGCCATTGCTCAGGCCGACGACGGGACACTGGTTGACCCCTACCACGGCCAGCAGGATCTCAACAATAAAGTCTTGCGCCATGTCTCACCAGCATTCGCCGAAGATCCGCTGCGGGTACTGCGCGTGGCTCGCTTTGCCGCCCGCTTTGCCCATCTAGGTTTTACCGTGGCCGCAGAAACCATCGCCTTAATGCAGGAAATGGTCGTCACCGGTGAGTTAGCCGCCTTAACCCCCGAACGGGTTTGGAAAGAATGGGAGAAATCCCTCTCGACCCAGCACCCTGAAATTTTTTTAACCGTCTTGCGCCAGTGCGGCGCGCTGGGACTCGTGATGCCTGAAATTGATGCCTTGTTTGGCGTACCACAGCCCGAACAGTGGCACCCGGAAATTGACACCGGCCTTCACACATTGCTGGTAGCGCAACAGGCCGCGTTATTAAGCCAGGATAAGGCGGTCCGTTTTGCCGCCCAGGTACATGATCTCGGGAAAGCGTTAACTCCCCAGGAAGAGCTACCAAGCCATAAAATGCATTGCCATACCGGGTTAAAGGCAATAAAAACGTTATGCCAACGCTTGCGGATCCCCAATGATTATCGCGATACCGCACTGATGGTATGTGCTCAGCATACTAAAATTCACCTTGCCGATGAGATGCGCCCGGCGACCTTTATCAAAATATTGGATCAGATAGATGGCTGGCGAAAACCCGAACGGGTTAACCAGCTAGCACTATGCTGCAGGGCTGATGCGCGAGGCAGAACAGGTCATGAACAGGATGAATACCGCCAAGCTGACATCTTGGTGGCCGCGTTTACCGCCGCCCAAGGTGTTGCCGTCAAGCCGATTGTTGAGGCAGGCTTTAAAGGGAAAGAGATCAAAGAGCAGCTTGCGATTCGTCGTGCTGTTGCTGTTGAGGAAGCGCTGAAACCGCTGAGATTCAGACACTAACACTGCGTCTCCGTTTCCATCAAAACACAAAGCCCGGCAACGTCAGCCGGGCTTTGTTCTTTTCACAATCGGTATCAGCACCATTTTATACGGTGATTCAACGCCGCTATGACTGGATCAGCAAATATGCAATCAAGCCACCGCCCAAGAGCAGGCGGTAGATAACAAACGGCATCATCCCCAAACGGGTTACCAGCTTGAGGAACACATGGATACAGGCATAAGCGCTGATAAAAGAAACGGCTATGCCTATGTTTAACGCCCCAAAATCGACGGGTTCGCCGCTGGTCACCAGCTTCGTGCCAAGATAGCCACCAGCCAATAGAATAATCGGGATCGACATCAGGAACGAAAAGCGGGCTGCCGCTTCACGGGTAAACCCTAAATACAGCGCTGCCGTCATGGTCGCCCCTGAACGCGACGTGCCCGGGATCATTGCGGCCGCTTGTGAGAATCCGATAAACAGCGAGCGTTTCCAATCCGTCTGATATTCATCATCCTGCTGAGTTGCACGTTTATCTACCCACCATAGCAACAAGCCAAATACGATGGTCGTACAGGCAATAACCCAGGCTGAACGCAGATACAGCTCAATAATATCTTTCATGAACAAGCCAAAAATACAGGCCGGAATCGTTGCCAGTACAATCATCCAGGCCAACTTAGCTTCTGCGCTGCGATGGCCTTTGAAGATCGATCCAATCCAGGCTGATAGCAAGGCCACCACTTCTTTGCGGAAGTACAGGATCACCGCCGCCAACGTACCGACATGCACGGCGACATCAAAGGCTAACCCCTGATCGCTCCACCCTAATATCTCGGAAGGTAAGATCAGGTGGGCCGAGCTTGAAATAGGCAAAAATTCTGTCAGCCCCTGGATCAGGGCCAGCATAAAGGCTTCAAAATGACTCATTAATTATCCTCTGTTACTAATTCCACCGGCCACAAGGCTTGAGAATGTTCAAATGCCTGCCATAACTGCCCGATGGTACGACCATCACCCGGAATCACGCGATCAGGGCAAAGCTCCGCCATCGGCCATAAAACAAAGGCAAATTTATAAAGGTCTGAACGTGGAACGGCAGGGCCAGCCTCACGTAACTCCTCACCGAACAACAAGATATCCAGGTCTAACGTTCGACTTTGGTTTTTTTGCGCATTCGGCGACCGCCCGTATTGCAGCTCCAGCTGTTTAAGGGTCTGTTGCAGACTATCAAGTGTCAGCGACGTCTCTATTTCAACCACACAATTAAAAAAATTGGGGCCGGTAAAGCCCACGGGCTCGGCTTCGAAGATTCGAGACGCCCGGTAATGTGCACCCAGTTCTCTCAGCTCAGTCATTGCAGCCTGAATATGGTACTCACGCTCAATATTGGATCCCAGGCTGATGTACACTCTGGTCACTTGCTGCCTCTCTCGATCTGAACCCCGACACCACGGGCATTAACAACCGCGCCGGGTTTGGTGACCCGCACCTTCAGCCAAGGAACAGAAAACCGCTCCATAATCAGACTGGCGACTTCTTCCGCCACCCGCTCGACCAGTAAAAAACGGCCATTCTGAATATGGTCCGTCACCGCGGTACTGACCGCGGCGTAATCCAATGCATAGACCACATCATCACTGTTTGCCGCCGGGCGATTATCGTGCGCCATTTCCAAATCGAGCACGAGTTTCTGTTTTATTTCTTGTTCCCAGTCATACGCCCCGATAGTGGTGATAACTTCAAGATGTTCGATAAATACTAAATCCATGTTCAATCGCTAATTTTGTTAGAGGTCGGATACCTAATGTGAGCAAAAGCGCGTATTATCAGGTCGTAATCGTCAAAAATTATGACATTCATTCGTCAGGTCATTATATTGCATATCAACCTGGAGTGGCACTATACCACATGAGTGAATATCTGGGATGGAACCGGGTGATTATCATCACGATAACACCTGAATGATACGGCAGCGATGTTGTCGCTAGCCCGCTGGAATTTTGCATGACGCCATTAGTTCTTCTGATCATCATTGGAGCCTACCTGCTAGGCTCTATATCGAGCGCGGTCTTAATCACCCGGTTCTATGGGCTGCCCGACCCCCGCGATTCAGGGTCAGGCAATCCCGGGGCGACCAATGTCTTACGCCTGGGCGGCAAAAAAGTCGCAACCATGGTGCTGATCTGCGATATCTTGAAAGGTATGCTGCCGGTCTGGCTCAGTTACTACCTCAACATCAACCCATTCTTACTTGGCATTATCGGTATTGCCGCTTGTCTCGGCCATATCTATCCGATTTTCTTTCATTTCCGGGGCGGAAAAGGGGTTGCGACGGCTTTGGGGGCACTGGCACCAATCGGCTGGGATCTCAGTGGGATGTTGATTGGAACATGGTTGCTGGCGGTATTTATTACCGGCTACTCATCGCTTGCTTCACTGATCACCGCACTAGCCGCGCCGATGTTAACCTGGATGGTAAAACCGGAATACACCATGCCGGTCTCAATGCTCTCTTGCCTGATTGTACTCCGCCACCATGACAATGTACGTCGTCTGCTGGAAGGTAAAGAGACCAAAATCTGGCAAAAAATAAGCCGCAAAACCAAATCCGGATCGAATTGATTAATGCGGCCCTGTCTACTTGCTGCGATAACTTAGTTGTTCACCGGCTCCAGCTGATCAATCGGCCAGCGCGGGTAGGCTTTCACCGCAAGATCGGTGGTTTCCTGATTCTTCAGGCGCTGCATGCCAGCATAGGCAATCATTGCACCATTATCGGTACAGAACTCAGTACGCGGATAAAATACCTCACCCTGCATCTTCGTCATCAGCGCCTCTAATTCCTGACGCAAGTATTTATTCGCACTTACACCGCCAGCAATCACTAACCGTTTCAGGCCAGTTTGTTTTAACGCGCGCTTACATTTAATCGCCAGCGTATCAACAACCGCCTCCTGGAAGGCAAAGGCAATATCAGCACGGGTCTGCTCATCGTCCTCATTGGCACGAATGGTGTTGGCGGCAAATGTTTTCAACCCAGAAAAGCTAAAATCCAGCCCCGGACGATCGGTCATCGGTCGCGGAAATTTAAAGCGTCCCTGGGTGCCTTTTTCTGCCAGCTTTGATAACAACGGGCCGCCAGGATAGTCCAGCCCCATCAGTTTCGCGGTTTTATCAAAGGCTTCACCTGCGGCATCATCAACAGACTCACCCAGGATCTGGTAGTCACCAATGCCTTTGACTTCCACCAGCATGGTATGCCCACCAGAAACCAGCAGGGCCACAAATGGAAATTCAGGTGCATTATCTTCCAGCATCGGAGCCAGCAGATGCCCCTCCATGTGGTGTACCGCGACAGCGGGCAGATCCCATGCATATGCCAGGCTGCGACCGATGGTGGCACCCACTAGCAATGCCCCCACCAAGCCAGGCCCTGCAGTGTAGGCCACACCATCAAGATCGGCTGGTGTTAGCCCTGCATTTTTCAACGCCTCTTTGATCAGCGGAATGGTTTTTTTTACATGATCGCGCGACGCCAGTTCTGGCACCACGCCGCCATAATCAGCGTGAAGTTTTACCTGACTGTAAAGCTCATGTGACAGCAGACCTTTTTCATCATCGAAAATTGCAACGCCTGTTTCGTCACAGGAGGTTTCGATGCCCAGTATACGCATAACAACCTCTATACTATTAGAGTGCCAATCTGATTAAATATGTCGCCCTTTCAGAGCACTTAACACGTCAGATTGGTATTTAGGGGGAGTAATTGTGGGCCATGTTACCGCCCTTGACAGAAATTAACCAGTTCATGGTTGCAGAATGCTTTACAAATGCCCCCTAATCAGATTAGAATTTCGCACCATTTTTAATCAGCTGACACTCTTCGACTGTCAGCGTTAAACCGAATCACTCTGAGGTGAGTATTACATGCCAGTAATCAAAGTACGTGAAAACGAACCGTTTGACGTAGCACTACGTCGTTTCAAGCGCTCTTGCGAAAAAGCAGGTGTTCTTTCTGAAGTACGTCGTCGTGAGCACTTCGAAAAGCCAACAACTGTACGTAAGCGTGCGAAAGCAGCGGCAGTTAAGCGTCACCTGAAGAAATTGGCTCGCGAAAACGCGCGTCGCGTTCGTCTGTACTAATCGTCAGATAACGAAAGGATCGCGTAATGACTCTGATTGAACGTCTGAAAGACGAACAAAAAGCGGCAATGAAAGCGAGAAATAAACCTCGCCTTGGTGCCATCCGTTTGGTTCTTGCAGCTATCAAGCAACGTGAAGTTGACGAAAGAATAACACTTTCTGATGACGATGTTGTTGCTGTATTAACTAAGATGGTTAAGCAACGCCGTGACTCTGTAGCTCAATATGAAGCTGCAAGTCGCCAGGATCTTGCTGATGTTGAGCTTGCTGAAATTACAGTGCTTGAAGAATTTATGCCTCAACCACTGAGCGACGACGAAGTTGCCGCTCTGCTGGATGACGCTATTGCTTCTACAGGTGCTGCCAGCATGCAAGACATGGGTAAGCTAATGGGCGTGCTAAAACCGCAGATTCAGGGTCGTGCCGACATGGGTAAAGTTAGTCAATTAGTGAAAGCTAAGCTAGGCTAAAACTAACCCAATTCTACAACAAGCCGTGCTATCCATTAGGAATGCGCGGCTTGTTTGTATTTTACCGTCAACATTTTTCAGTCTATTTTTACACTCTATTCCCATAATTATTTTCAGGTGTTACTCATTGTATGGCAGGAAAAATCCCTCGTTCATTTATTGATGATCTCATCACACGACATGACATCGTGGATGTCATTGATGCACGAGTGAAGCTAAAGAAACAGGGTAAAAACTTCGGTGCCTGTTGTCCTTTCCATAATGAGAAAACCCCTTCCTTTTCTGTCAGCCAGGAAAAGCAGTTCTATCACTGTTTTGGCTGTGGCGTGCACGGTAACGTTCTTGACTTCGTCATGGAGTTTGATCGGCTTGAGTTTGTCGAAGCCGTTGAAGAGCTTGCCTCACAACTCGGTCTTGATGTTCCCCGTGAAGACGGCGGCAAACCTTCTGGCCCACGTACTGCAGAAAAAAGAAGCCTGTATGATCAGATGGGGTTAATTTCACAATTTTACCAATCCCAACTCCGTACTCCTGATGGACAAGTCGCGATCGATTACCTGAAAAACCGAGGCCTGTCCGGTGAAGTCGTGCAAAAATTTGGGATCGGTTATATCCCCGATCAATGGGATATGGTCCGCAGCCGTTTCGGCCGGGATCCTGAATCGCAAAAATCACTTGTCACCACCGGCATGTTGATCGAAAACGATAATGGTCGTCGTTATGACCGTTTCCGTGGCCGAGTGATGTTTCCGATCCATGATCGCCGCGGGCGCGTCATTGGCTTTGGCGGCCGGGTATTAGGTGATGGAACCCCCAAATACCTTAACTCGCCGGAAACCCCGATCTTCCATAAAGGTCGCGAATTGTACGGCCTTTATGAAGTGCTGCAAGCCCACAGGGAACCCGAAAAGCTCCTGGTTGTCGAAGGATATATGGACGTCGCAGCCCTGGCGCAATTTGGGGTTGATTATGCCGTGGCCTCTCTGGGAACGGCTACCACAGGCGATCATATCCAGACACTGTTTCGCCAGACCAGTACTGTCGTTTGCTGTTACGACGGTGATCGGGCAGGCCGGGAAGCGGCATGGCGCGCCATGGAGCAGGGACTGCCCTTCCTGACCGATGGGCGACAGTTGAAATTCATGTTTTTACCCGATGGTGAAGACCCGGATTCCTGTATTCGCAGTGAAGGCAAGGAAGCATTCGAGCAACGGATCAACCAGGCCATGCCCCTGACAGAGTTTTTATTTAATACCCTGATGCAACAAGTTGATACCAGCAGCAAAGAAGGTAAAGCCAAAATCAGCACCCTGGCGGTTCCGCTGATCGATAAAGTGCCAGGTGGAACGCTGCGACTATACTTACGTGAGCAGCTCGGGAAAAAGTTAGGTTTACCAGACGAAACACAACTTCAACAGCTAATATCAAGGCAAGGTGTTGAAACTAAAAAAGTTGGTCAACCCGACATTAAGCGAACACCAATGCGTGAGGTGATCGCATTACTGATCCAGAAACCGAACTTTGTCAACAGCCTCGAATTTGACATGGCGGCATTTGAAGGAATAAACGTAGCTGGGTTAAATTTATTGCTGTCAATAGTTGATAAATGCCGAGCTAACCCCAATATCACCACAGGCCAGCTACTAGAGAACTGGCGTGGTAATAAGCAAGAATCCATGATGGCCCGTTTGGCGGCATGGGAACTGCCTCTGTCAAAAGACGAGGACAACACTCTAGATGTATTTTTAGACGCCATGGACAAAGTAATTGGCCAGTGCGTTAAACAACAAATCGAAAAATTGCAGGCGAAATCAAATACCGTCGGCTTATCAGTCGAAGAAAAGCAGGAGTTACAGTTACTATTACTGAACCGTCCTGGCTAGTATGTAGTCAACAATTAAGAAATTTGTTATAGTTAATGGTTTGCATCTCTGCACACTAAATTCTCACTCAGACCCGAAGTTGGATATCGTCTATGGAGCAAAATCCGCAGTCTCAGCTAAAGTTACTTGTCGCGAAAGGCAAAGAGCAAGGCTATCTGACCTACGCCGAAGTAAATGATCACCTGCCGGAAGACATTGTTGATTCCGATCAGGTTGAAGACATTATCCAAATGATCAATGACATGGGTATTAAGGTAGTTGAAACCGCTCCTGATGCCGATGAATTGATGATGACTGAAGATAATGCAGATGAAGACGCCATCGAAGCGGCGGCCCAAGCGTTATCTAGCGTAGAAAGCGAGATCGGTCGTACCACTGACCCGGTTCGCATGTACATGCGTGAAATGGGTACGGTAGAACTACTTACCCGTGAAGGCGAGATTGATATCGCAAAACGCATTGAAGATGGTATTAACCAGGTTCAGTGTTCAGTAGCTGAGTATCCTTCTGCAATCGCTCACCTGTTAGAGCAATTTGATAAAGTTGAAGCCGACGAGCTTCGTCTGACTGATATCATCTCTGGCTTTATTGACCCGAACGAAGAGCAAACCGCATCACCGACGGCGACTCACATCGGTTCAGAGCTAAGCGAAAGCGAACTTGAAGATGAAGATAAAGATCTTGAAGACAGCGATGACGACGAAGAAGAAGAAGAAGATACTGGTATTGATCCAGAGTTAGCTCGCGAGAAATTCCTCGAGCTACGCAACTCTTATGAAAAAATGGCGACAGCAATTACGACTCACGGCCGCCACAATGCGAAGACCGAAGTGGCTGTTGCAGAGCTATCTGAAATTTTCAAGCAGTTCCGCCTGATCCCAAAACAGTTTGATAAGCTTGTTCGCTCACTACGTGATTCCATGGATAAAGTACGCACCAATGAGCGTCTTATCATGCGTATGTGTGTCGATAACAGCAAGATGCCAAAGAAAACCTTTATTAAATTCTTTGCTGGCAACGAATCTTCAAGTGAATGGATTGATGAAGCACTTAATTCTGGCAAGCCGTATGCCGAGCGTCTGAAGAACTATGAAGAAGATCTTCGTCGCGCATCATATAAGCTGAGAATACTGGAAAAAGAATCTGGCCTGTCAATCGAACGTATTAAAGATATCAGCCGTCGTATGTCTATCGGTGAAGCGAAAGCCCGCCGAGCGAAGAAAGAGATGGTTGAAGCAAACCTACGTCTGGTTATCTCGATTGCGAAGAAATACACCAACCGTGGTCTGCAATTCCTGGATCTGATCCAAGAAGGCAACATCGGCCTGATGAAAGCGGTAGACAAGTTCGAATACCGTCGTGGTTATAAGTTCTCAACTTATGCAACATGGTGGATCCGTCAGGCTATCACTCGTTCGATTGCTGACCAAGCGCGCACTATCCGTATTCCGGTACACATGATTGAAACGATCAACAAACTGAATCGTATCTCTCGCCAAATGCTACAGGAAATGGGTCGTGAACCTTTACCGGAAGAACTGGCTGAGCGCATGCAAATGCCTGAAGACAAAATCCGTAAAGTGCTTAAGATTGCCAAAGAGCCGATTTCGATGGAAACCCCAATTGGTGATGATGAAGATTCACACCTAGGTGATTTCATTGAAGATAACACGCTGCAGCTACCAATGGATGCCGCGACAGCAACGAACCTGCGCGGAGCAACTAACGATGTTCTGGCCGGTCTGACGCCTCGTGAAGCTAAAGTCCTTCGTATGCGTTTCGGTATCGACATGAACACTGACCACACCTTAGAGGAAGTCGGTAAGCAGTTCGACGTAACGCGTGAGCGTATTCGTCAGATCGAAGCGAAAGCACTGCGTAAACTCCGTCACCCAAGCCGTTCAGACGTGCTACGCAGTTTCCTTGACGAGTAACTGCTGAAGTTTACAATAAAAAAAGCGAACCTTCGGGTTCGCTTTTTTATTTCCGCTCCAACCTTCTGCACTGCTCTCATCATTTCTCCAGCCCGGTAATCGTAATCTCTCCTTACCTAATGATTACAAGGCAATAATTTTTTAACTGCCTAAAAAGCAAACAAAACATCGCCTTTAATCGCTAGACAAGCGTCAGGTCATCCCATATAATTTCCCGCACACTGGCCCCTTAGCTCAGTGGTTAGAGCAGGCGACTCATAATCGCTTGGTCGTCTGTTCAAGTCAGACAGGGGCCACCAGATATAGAAAGGCCGAGGCGGTTAGTAACCACTTCGGCCTTTTGCATTTCTGAAAGCTGTGTAGCATATATGTAGCATTTATTTCTATCTAACTTCAGACTCTTTGCCCCTCAATCTCATCAAATAAGAATCAAACAACAAATTTGATGTACTCATCTAAATAAACTCATAGCATTCATATGCTGACTGCCTATAAATCAATAAAAAATGCCCCCAGTCAACCACAAGGCTTACTAATCAATAAATTAGAAGAATTAAGATTGACTTACAGTACCAGAAATATATTATAAAAATCCCTGGCATAAGGCGGTTCGGTCCGTCACCTCTTACAGTTGTCACTTAGTGATTGTATGCCCGACTTGGATATCCTAATTAGTTATCTCATTAATAATTTGATTAGTTATCCCTCCAAGTCATCTTAAACAAAGTCATGCGCTTGCGCTGGGCGTGTCAGGGATGGTAAGAGGAGAATAATTATGAATAATAATTGCCGCCCTGTCGAAGATAGCACTCAGCCTAAGAAGAGTTCAATGAAGAAATTCATTCAGAACTCTGAGCTTTGTATGCGTATTTATACGTATGCAGACAAGCTTGGCCTGCTTGACAAGCTAAAGGATGTGGATTTTAGCGAACTTTTTCAGTCGATTGTAGACTTTTTGTAATTGTTAGCTACGAGAAGCGTAATACACAGGTGAGTTAGGCGGTCAAAACTTAACCAGGCCTCATCTGTGGAATCTTCGACATGGCTTTTTTTAATTACTCCTCCCCCCTCGTTTGAAGGCCAACATGAATTCACCTGTAAGCTGGACTGAAAAATATGAAGTAAAGCCAGGTCGGTGGGTATATGTCCCAAAAGAAGAAACAAAACTACTCGGTCGAAAAATCATTGATGTAGTTAATAAAAAATGGACAGCTCCCGAGTACTTTTTTCACCTTAAGAAAGGGGGGCATGTACGAGCTTTAAAAGAACATACTAAGAATGTTTTTTTCTCTTGTTTAGACCTGACTGACTTTTTTGGTTCAATGAGCCGAACAAGAGTTACACGTTCATTAAAAAGCCATATAGGTTACGAGGCAGCCAGAGCACTAGCCAAAGCCTCAACAGTTCCTCACCTAAGAATGAATGAACACAGTCACTCGATACCATATGGCTTTAGTCAATCACCGATTTTAGCCACTTTATGTCTCGATAAAAGCACGTTAGGACAATGCATAAAACAGTGCCATGAAAGTAGAGATGTCACTGTTACCATTTATATGGATGATATTGTTATTTCCTCTAGTGATTCAGTCTATCTTGCAACTTGGATAACACTATTTAAAGAAGCAGCACTAAAATCAAAACTTGTTCTCAATGACTCCAAAGAATCACCAATTGCAACAAGTGTTGAGGTTTTCAATATAGAGCTATCCCATAAACATTTAAAAGTGACAGAAGAACGATTTAATTTATTTTATAAGGCTTATAACGAAAGTGATTCACTCCAACAACGTAATGGTATTGGCGGCTATGTATGGACGGTCAATCCAGCTCAAGCTAAAATGTTAGATCAATAGAAACAATAATTATCGGTTCTAAAATACACTTATTCACAGAACTCCAAGTTAAGGCGCGCATGGCACCTGAAACGCTATGCGCCATTCATGTAAGCGGGTAATGATCGCTTTGCCCGCTATCGTGACACCTTTAAGCGCCCTGACAAGCTCGCTCTCGCAATACTGGCTGGTCTTCACAGCTCCGGTATCGGTATCAACCGACAGCTCATAGTGAGGCTGGAAAGCCTGCTCTTTGCGTTTGCAGAACACACCACCCATCAGTTGGGTAAAGCTTTTCCAATCACTGCTATCAGCCGCTTCTGTAATTTGCTGGGCCACTTTTCCTTCACCCAGTAACGACTTAAGACGGCGCAGTTCACGCCAAACAGTAACGGAGCAACCACCTAATTGCTGAAACTGCCTGATACCCCAGCAAGCGGCCCATGCATCAACACGCGCTGCGGCGTTTTTAGGATCTTCGCCATAAATTCCGGAATCCAGATTCTCACCATCGATATTCTTTGAAATGTACTTAGCGATGTAGCCTGTTGCCGATCCTTTGCTCTCGTCAATCTTGACCTCGGTGAAACGATGTTGGTCTGCGCCCTTCTCTTGGCTATCTTCGCGCATGGCATACTCACGCATGATAGACGTCATGCCTTGGTAGTGTTCCGGCTCAACAAACAAGAGTAAATGCCAGTGCGGCGTTCCATCATGCTGTGGCTCTGCAACCCGAAAACCATAGAAACGGATCCCTTCACGATGTAACTTAGAACGAATCAGCTTCCATACCTCATTGAGGTACTGCTGACCATCCAACGGCGTATAACCTTCCCAGTTGGGATTTTCCATACCAGACTTTGAATAACTGCGGTGATACTTAGACGGGCAAGTAATGGTGATAAAAGTCGCAACATGACCAAGCCCTTTCGCCAACTCTTCAAAGCCCCTCGCCCTTACCATCAACTCGGCTTTACGGATTTTAGGATCAGCGACGCCTTTTTGTGACAACTCCAATAGCGAGAAGCTCTGTCCATCCTGATTAGTTGCGATGGTGTTAGCCAGGTACTCTTGCTGAAAGTGTTTCTGGTTTATCCTGGCTTTCAAGGTTGAATTGGAACAATAGATGCCCTTAATACGATTAACCTGATTGAGGTGATGATAAACCAGCTCAACATTACGGTTATGGGCTTTACGTAACTTACGAAGCCACCACTTATCATCACAAAGACGGCCTGTGATCCCTTCCATTGAATAACTTTCACGGCTTGGAGACTTCACACCTTGAATAGTAGCAAACTGTTCAAGCTGCAAAAGTGCCTCTTCTGGTTCGTTGATATGGAAACGACGAAGAGAAAGGCAAGCAGACGAAAAACTCTTGGCATCAGCCCGTAGCCCATCTTCACTGACATTAAGATTGAGCTTTTTAATAGGAATTGAAATCTTATTGGCGAGAGAATCCGTTGTTTCCCTGAGGTACGCATTGCGATCCCGTTTGCTCGGCATTGAAAGATAATGGTTAAACAGTTTCTGCTGAACAAAATCAGGAAAAGGCCGAAGACGGCCTTTTACAAATTCCTTATCGTCCCAGTCGACCACGGCAAAATTTAACCCTGTTAGCATAACGCCATCTTCCCTTTCAGCGTGATAGAGAAGCGATCCCAACGAACACCATACTTCTGAATTTCGTGGTACTTAATCAAGCCTTCACGGCGAAGTTTGCAAATGGTTGGATGAATAATTCGAGTTGTAAGGGGATGAGATAAAATCACCTTCCCTTGCATAGAGCAGTATTCAGAGCAAACATCGAACGTATGGCCTTGCTTCAACCATTCCAATACATTCTTTTGCTCTTTAGTGAGGTTATGCATAAGCGCCCCCTTCATGAGAGAGTTGATGCATTTTGCGATGGCTATCTAACCATTGGTCGAGATCTTCTTTGAGGTATCGCACAGCGCGGCCAATTTTAATAAACGGCGGGGATTCAGTGCGGTTCTTGCGTAGCCCTTCCATTCGCGACTGACGAAGGAAGGAACGGCTCATGCCGATGTAGTGGGATGTTTCTTGTTCTGTGTATACACGTTTTTCTTGAGTTGCTGACTGCATGTTTGTGTCTCCAGTTGTTTACTGAGAGACAATCTACAACTGCAAAACGTCACGTTACGCTGAGCGTGACGTTCAGCGTGATACTTTTTGTTTTCGTTCTTTCTTTACCTCTGAAACAAGGTTTTTGAAGCGGGAAAAACCTGTTGTCACTTGGGCTTCAGTACCAACACCAAAACGGATTATCTGTTCCGAATCCATTTCATCAATCACGCACTCATCATCAAAACGACGGGTTTCGGTTAACACATCTTCTTTTAAGGCATTCCAAACCTGCCTTGACCCTAAATCAGGCCAAACATCTAAGATGGAATGAATCACCACCTTGAGCGGGTTTGTCTCCATATTTGGTTTTATTGGCTTTACCGTTTGGCTTGAAAGCGAATCCTTTTGGTTAACGGTTCGGTTAGTTACGCCTAAACGTTCAGGTTGTTTTAAGCAATCAATACCAAAATATTCGGTTAATTTTCGAATATCAAACCGTAACTGTTCTGGCTTAATTTCTATAGGTTGAATACCAAGCTGTTTAACGGGTGCATCGACAAATAAAGACATCCAATCATCAAATAACTTAACCTTTTCGCCCTGCTCTAACGCTTTTTGCTGCTTTTCCTTAATATGATTCAAAGAGGCTAGTTGGTCAGATACCTCACCAACAGAGCCACACGCCACGAACAGAGATGTAGGCACATCACTTCGGTATAGTAGCTTCGAAAAGGTGCGGTTAGGCAAACCAGCGAACCGATCCCGACAATCTACGATCGCCTTGATTCGCTCTGGCTCTTGGATCTTAAACTGTTCAAGGCGAATACTTTTGCCTTCACAAAGCAACGTTTGGGATTGTTGTTTGGTTAAGCTAACTGTACCGTTATAGTCAAACAGACCTAATAAAGCATTTGTTTTGCTTACCAAGCCGAAATCTTTTCCTTCTATCCAAGCGCATAATGCAAGATCTTGGCGCTCGACAGCATCTAGTAAGTCACTTTTGGTTAGGCTGGTTATATCGGAGATCTCATCAATTCGATAGAAATTGCGCTTTATCATATGCATCAGTTATTGGTTGCAAAGATTACAAGTTATCGATTGGGTTCGATTAGCTCAAATAGACCGCTGCATAGCCGTTAAGTGACTCGCATTTATCGATAAGAATTACTCTTTGACTCAGTTATAAACTGATTACTCAAATCCATATGGCTATCGAAAAGGCGGGAGCATTGCCTTAGGACAACGAATCTAATTTTTGGTAATTTCAACGCCAAGTTCAGCCTTTATCTATCACGCTTTTGCCCCATTCCTTGCTAGGGGTGCCAATTCGCCGATTTCAACTTACTGAATAATTTTCAGTCCATTCGGGTAATAAAGGTTTGCTCGTCATCCACAAAAGCCACAAAGCCGCCGTAATAGATAAACACCCGACCACGCCCCTCAACTAGGCAGGCAAGCTGTGGGTTCAAATCTTCTTCGTTATCCTGGCTTTGAAAAGTGCCGGTATCGGTGATTACGCCGCTGAGTGTAGGCAAATATCCATAAGTGCGCTTGGCTTGATCAATCAGGTTCAATTCGCTGGCGGTAGAGAAGCAAAAGGGGATCGCACCGGCTTCTTCGATAAATATAGTTTTCAGTTCTTCAAAAGCTGTAATCACCAGCCAGTCGATGCCGTTAACATGATGGATAAACATAGAGTTTCTCGTTAATTCTGATGCGGAGATTTTATCACTATCAGGGGCAGAACGTAGTAGAGATTTAGTTGCTAAAGGCGGTAATTCTGTGCCATTTCCGGACATTCACTAAGCCAACTTGAAACACGTTTTTGCCCCATTCGGTGTTAGATCAAATACTCATTCATAAGCTGTTCAAGCTGATTTTCGATACTTGACGTAATGTGATGATGGTCTGTTTTTCCGAGAGTCAGCATCGCACGCTACTTCCAATACCTAGCGTTGCGCAAATTTTAATGGTTCTTAGCGGCATTGTTTTTTCGCTAGCTATCAGGGACAGCTAGCTTTGATTCCTCTTAGAAGAAGCATGAGTATATTGAAAATATATTCAAACATTAAATAGCCACTTGGTATGTCATATTTATAAGCATTTGATAATCATGGTAATGTTTTACTTTTGTTGATGTCGTTCACGGATCTTAATTACAGTTGCTGATATTTTTCCACCTTGTAATAATTGCTAGTTAACATTATGAAAATTAATAAACTTTTACCCTTGGTAGCTGCCATTTCTGTTTTATGTGGCTGTGTATCGGTATCTCGAACAGAAAAACCATTCCTTTACGACATAACCACTTATCCTGAGCGCGTTGAAGTAAACAAAGATAATTGGGATGAGGTTGTAAAAGTCAGCTATATGGCTAATATGCTAATGGAAAACGATAATCGCGCTGAAATCATAAAAAAGGTGACTAATTCAGAGGTTGTGAAAGAGTGGAACTCTGCACAAACTGCCACGGTCGCACAAATGTCGACAGACTTAGCTGTGGGGCAATTTAACTCTGGGGCTGGAGCGCATGTGGCAACCGCCGTATTTGCCGCTGATGTGTTGTTGGGTGAGTTCTTCGATGGTAGTGAGGACTTCGCAACAAGAGCATGGCTACCAAAAACATACAATGGACAAGAGTTAAATACTGAGCAGCAGGCTCAAGCAGCGTTAGTCGATTTTTCTATCAAGCGAGCACAAAAAGTCGCGAAGACATTAGGCTGGGAAACAACATGTATTTATGGCTGTGAATCAACACGTATTGTAATGCATTTTAAAAATACACAAGAACGCCCACTACATGCTGATTACATCTATAAGCCTGCCGAGTTTGTCATTCAAATTTCGTTCAATCCATTGATTAAATTTGATGCTCAAGATCCCATTCATGCATTAATGGGGGAACCACTTAGTTGGAAAACTAATGGACATAACTCTTATTTTGTCAAAGTGTTGAGTGGTCTTGTACACGATGAAAGTGCTGGGTTCAAATTTACCGTTGACGAAAATAATGGAGACAAATATATTTTCGCTTACAGAAACATGGGTGAAACGCATATGGGGCGCGACATCCTTCGTACTTATCACAGCACACCATACACCTTGTTTGGTTCTAATGATCAATATCCACGCGTGATCTATTACAACGGTGTGGCTTACACGTTCTTGAGTAACAGCAACACTTATATTGCGTCTGATTATCTTGATGAACCGTATCTACTGGACGGCAAAGCGCCAGTTCGAACTCCTGTAGAGAGCCAGACACAGGTTGTAGACGGTTATTAGATACAAATATTTTGGGGACGTTTTGGGTTATAGACGCCATCTCTCCGGTCTATGCGTTCTACAATATTTGGAAAAGAAGGGAGCGTTATAGCTCCCTCATTTTTTCTATTAATATTTAGCTGGTATTACACGTTTTACATCGTATAGCGTTTTTTCTTTATCAGTATCGACCACAACATATTTCATAGCAGCACCAATCTTAATGCTTCGCTTAAGATCGCTTGCAACAACATTATTCATAGTAAGTCTTTTTGTTGTCAATCTATAGTCACTCATAAGACCGATATGTTTTTTTGCTTGAGGTGGGATATTAATCGAAAGATTATTTTTAGTTTCAATATCTTCACCAACGTAGAATGATAGCGCATCTACTTTAACGAATGAATTTGTGTTGTTAACCACCACTATTTCACTGTTATCTTTAGAAACTAAAGAGATATTCCTATCTTTTAATGCAGGGAAGTAGTCTATCTTATCTGACTTTTTGTTATTAACTTGATACGTTACAGATAGTTTTTGGTTATGGCCTAAGCCAACCGATTTGTCACAACCGCTGGTTGATAGTGACCATTGACGAAATTGATTTGTATCACAATTAACCGTAAATGTTACTAGTTCTTTTTTGAATTTTATTTGCTCATTTAGAGCTTGATATAATTCAGGCATGTCTGAAAAAACGGTCCAAGGTGTAGATAATTCAATATCGACGTGTCGCTGGCCCAACCTTATTGCTTGTTTATCAAGGGTATCCTTGTACAACTTACTTTTATCAATAAAATGAATATCTAGTGAGTTCTTTAACTGCAAATATTTTTTATCAATGGCGGCATTCAGACTATCTTCATTTTCTTGCTTATCAACAAGAAATTTATCGAGTTCGTTTCGCAACTTATTCAGGTCGATTTTTGAACTGGCATCTTTTACGGCTTTCTCATATGCATCTATGTCAAACTCACTTGTATAGTGACCTTCAGCAGATAACGCCCCAAGGCCAAAAGAGAAAACAATGTAAGCGGCATTAAGGACTGTTGATTGTGCTACATCACCTGCACTTAGTGTGGATGAACGGAACAATTGATCTTTAAGTTCCTCAGAGTCACAAATTTTATTATTGGGTTTTGAGGCACTGCCTAGTAAACCTCCGGTAGAGCAGTCAATGTTTGATACAACAAATTGAGGTTGCATGTCATGGAGAGACACCCAAGGCTCTTCAGAAATTCGACTTGGAGTTTCTCCACCGCGTTTGAATTTTGAAAAGCTGTAATTACCTTTTTTATCTTTTTCTAGGTAACCATAAAGATTAACCTCTGAGAACGCGTCACTTGTCGAAATGTTGGTTGAATCATTATTTGAATTATTAGGTGTTGAAGTTGAAGAACAGGCGCTCATCAGTACACAGGCGGTTAAAACCACTGACTGTTTTAAATTCATGATATTAAATCCATATGGGTAATATTTTATTACAACTAACAACATTATAATTGCAACACATTGTTTTTAATATCTATTGTTATGATTTGTGTGATTTATGTGATTTTTTAGCTTAGTATCCAGTTTAGAGTACGACTAAATCGAGAGATGAGTGAGTTTTCACAAGTTGTAGCAAAAAAATAAATATGATCTGCTTAATAGCCGTTACTTATAAGTTAACCAAGCTCATCGGCTCCGAAAAACTCAAATTAGAAAAAATCTAAGGTTTTTGTGCCCAAAGCAGGCAGGCTAGTGAAAATTATTTATGAGGTCATTTTGACCATCCTAAAAATTTCCCACGTTCGGTTCTTCTCGTTTGTGAGGGTAACAGTGTGAATAACGATGTCGGTAGTAACAGATCAGTACTTGGTAGTTTGAGGTACTTTCTCTTATCCGACAGATCCAAGTTTAAGCATAAGTTCTAAATCACTTCTGTCCAAAAGCAACTCAGCCGTGTTCTTTCTATCATCAACAATAGAACGCTACACTTTGATGGTGTTGTATGGCGCAATAGGAGCTAAAGCGAATTAATCACCCGATTAGGTTTACCGCAGCCGCTTTGTGCTCCGGTGCCAAATGCGCGTATCTCAAAGTCATGTTCAAATCAGCATGCCCCAACAATTCGCGAACAGTATTCAGATCAACGCCAGCCATCACCAACTTACTGGCAAAGTGATGACGTAAGTCGTGAAACTTGAAGTCTGTTATATAAGCAGCTTCCAGCACCAAGCCCCAAGGCTTCTTCACATCCGTCAGGGGTTGGCCTGTTTTCCCCTCATATATATAGAGGGAATCGGAATTTTGCTGTCGCCAACTTTCCAATATTGAAAACGCCTCATTATTAAGAGGTACGATTCGTCCTTCTTTTGATTTAGCATTACTGGCGCGGACCGTTAAGTATCGACCTGAAAAAGAAATATCCCCCCAAGCAAGGTTCAACAGCTCACCTCTACGTAATCCGGTATTCATAGCAATCAATACCAATGGCTCAAGGTAATCAGAAAAGGCTATCTCATCCAAACTCGGTGAAGGTTCTTTATGTCGTTTAATTTTGTGTTCATTTGCTGATTGTCTAGCAAGGCGAATTTTCTGATCGCGGTCTTTAAGTGCATGCCGTAATCTCTTCTCTTCCATCTCGGTTAAATATCGCACCCGAGTATTATCACTCTTGATTGCTTTAACCTTACTGAGTTCATGACTGTCAATGAGCCCCCACTCTACTGCACGAGATAATGCCCCCTTCAGAGTATTGACGGTGTAATTGATCGTTGCAGGTGCTTTACCCAATCTACGTTGTTCACTGCGCCACTTTTCCAAATCCCACGCTGTTATTTGGTCAAGGTCTCTTTTTAACAGGAGGTCGAATCGAGAACGAAGGTGGTTAACGATTCGGTTAGCTGTTTTAGGATTGCGGGTATGTAAGAAAGGGAGGTAACGTTCTTTGAGGAAGACTGACAAATTGAGGTGTTTACGACGAAGGGTATCTTCTCTTGTTTGTTTCTTCACGGCATGAACATCATTACCTTTTGCTACCTCACCCATTTTCTCTTTGGCAAGGTCTCGAGCCTGTGCTGGCGTTAGATCACTGGCGGGACCAATCTTGTAGTTGACCTGTTTTCCATCAAGACGGTAGTAAAGGTAATAGACGATACGACCCGCACTGGAGATTCGAGCATGAAAACCGAGAATCTCAGTATCATTGAGTCGTTTGTCTTCAACTGTGAGCTGTTTGATGGTTGAGGCCGATATCTTCTTCTTCAATGCCATTTCATTCGCTTCCCTGCATTAGGCCACTCTCTATATGTAGCATATATGTAGCAAATGAATTGTATTTCAGTAGATCTCAGTGAACAACGAAAAACCAACTCGTAACTATAAGTCATTGATAACAAATGGAGTTATGTCACATTACTGTTCACTGGCGTTCATTGGAATTCACTAAAAAATCGACTCATAATCGCTTGGTCGTCTGTTCAAGTCAGACAGGGGCCACCAGATATAGAAAGGCCGAAGCGGTTAATAACCACTTCGGCCTTTTGCATTTCTAAAAGCTGTACTACAAATTTTTCAGGCTTCCATTCCCGACGACTATTCCCCCAGCAGAGAGTGCTTTATCCTCCGGCCGCAACGCTGGCAACCCGTTTTACAGATGCACAGACTTGCCGAAGTATCGTTATATACACCTATAACGCGGGGCTGAATCATCCTGCTTGTAACTCGCATCACTCCTAATCGGACTTGATTCATTTAACACGCCGCTGCCCCAAAACGTATTTCAGGACTTCCTGTTAGCCATTACAGTGGTTAATGAGGTCCCTAGCACTACAAGCTCTCTATCCAGAGCCACTACCATTCACCGAATAGGACACAAATATGTGCACTCGATATCTACGTTTGACAATGTTTGACAATCAAACTAAATTGACAATCAAACTAAATTGACAATCAAATAATTTGACAATCAAACTAATGGTGGGACTTTGAACTTATCACTAAAACATCATCATGATTTTTCAGGCCATAACCATCATGGTGAAAAGAGAACGTTCTACGTACTGATACTAACGGTCATGACAATGATCGTTGAGATTGTTGCAGGGACAGTATTTGGTTCAATGGCGCTGTTGGCTGACGGCTGGCATATGGGAACTCATGCTGCTGCATTCTGCATAACATTATTCGCATACCGTTATGCTAAAAAACACGCGGAAAATGATAGATTTTCGTTTGGTACCGGCAAGGTGAGTGTGCTTGGTGGCTACACGAGTGCGATTGCATTAGGGATTGTGGCGTTATTAATGTTTGCGGAGTCTGTACATCGATTATTTAACCCACAAAACATCCAGTTTAATGAGGCTATAACTGTCGCATGTGTCGGTCTGGCAGTAAACGTTGCAAGTATGTTCTTGCTTGGAGATCATCATCATGATCATGACCACTCTCATTCACATGATAATGGGCATAGCCACCACCATGATCATAACCTCAGAGCCGCATACCTACATGTTCTCGCAGATACACTCACTTCACTGCTCGCAATAGTCGCACTACTTTTTGGCAAGTTTTATGGATGGAACTGGCTTGATGCCTTTATGGGTATGGTGGGAGCCGTCGTAATTACGAAATGGACACTTAACTTGCTCAACCAAACGAGCCCAATCTTACTTGATGAGAATATTGACGAGGCATATCGTATTGCCATCAAAGATGAACTTGCTCCTTTTGCGACGGTAACTGACTTACACATTTGGAAAATTAGTGGGCACCATTACTCTGCAGCAATAACACTGGACTCAACAACCAGTTTGACGGCTGGTGAATACAAGCAAAAGCTTGCCAAGTTTGATAAGATTAATCATCTTACTCTGGAAGTACATACCTCATCACCATGCGAAACATAGAGCTTTTAAATCAACTTCTTACTGAGTTTTACGATAAAATGTCGTCTTGGGAGCAATCTGTTGTGAGAGAAACGGGTTACTCCCTTGCTCAAGTTCATACGATAGAAGTGTTAGGTGTTCATGGTGCTTTGAGGATGAAAGAACTAGCAGAGAAACTAGGGATCACGACTGGAACCTTAACGGTTCAAATCGAAAAACTCGTTACCGCAAACTTAATCGAGCGTTGTGCCCATCCTAGTGACCGCAGAGCTATCGTTGTCAGACTGACAGAAGAAGGTCAGATAATTCACCGCCATCATAATCAATTACACTTGGATTTAGTTAAGGATCTCACTAGACATATCGATCCTGAACATGAGGAGCTTTTTGCTTCATGCCTTAATAAAATGAACCAAGAATTTTAACAAGGTGTGATAAAAAAGACGCAACGCTGTTCATCGCGGTTGCGCCTCATTAAAGCGTGGATTATAGGATTGGGGTGATATCTTGCTTGGTATATTCGTCAGCTTTTACATCAACTGGCGTATAGTGTTGATAAATCATACACCTCTTGACAAAACTCCACGCTAAGGGGCGAATGTTAAACGCTAACACCCTGCCCAATTGTCCTGACCACTCACCCACCCTAGAAAAGATTGGCGACTGAAAATTCACTGAATCATGACTGAGTATTGTCTAGAGGTAACCTGCGTATATGAGATGTGGATGGCACTAAACCGATAGATTCAAACCAAATGCAAAGCCCTTTACTTTCTATCTTTGACTTCGGTCACAACCTGACAGCCATTCAATTTCCGCATGCGATTTTTTGCTTGGCTTGGTCACATTTATTGATAACAAGCATATATTTAACAATTGAACTATAGGATACTTTCGTCATTAGTTTAACGCATTGCTTTTCCATATAGGACATAAAATGAACGTGTACCTCAAATGGCAATCAACTTCGGCGCTAACATTGTTAGCCTGGTATAACGTAGATCACAAACTATCCTTTCATTTATCTTCAGAGTAAAGTCTAGAGGCGAATTTAGCGCAGCCTCAAAAAATCAATATATTTTAACAACTAACTTTTAATGTTATTAGGTTAATTTAATTGTGTGGTGTCAATTCGCACCTGCATATTTAACCCATAATAATGAACGTTAATTTTTAACTTGTTTTTCATATTGGAAAATAACATGAATATGTATCTGAGATGGCAATCATCATCTTTGTCATTGCTGACACCATGGTATATTGAAGATAATAAAATATCTTACTATTTCCCATAAAAATCATTCTGATCGCGTTTACGCCTGATTTATTGTAGGCGACATTAGCAACCCTGATATTTCGTTATTTATTTGGCGCGATTTTATTCACCATAAAAATCAGCACATCCGATAACGTTGAAGGAATGTTATTCATTTAATTTTTATTTTTTATAAAACCAAATATTAACTTCTGGTGAACAACACACCACATAAGAGTAAAGGCATTATTATGGAAAACTTTAAACACTTACCTGAACCATTCCGTATCCGTGTTATTGAACCGGTAAAACGTACTACTCGTGAATATCGCGATGAAGCTATTTTAAAAGCAGGTATGAACCCATTCCTACTAGATAGTGAAGACGTATTTATCGATCTACTGACTGACAGTGGAACAGGTGCAATTACTCAAGAAATGCAAGCCGCGATGTTCCGCGGTGATGAAGCATACAGCGGTAGCCGCAGCTACTATGCACTTGCAAACGCGGTAAAAGATATCTTTGGTTATGAACTAACCATTCCGACCCACCAAGGTCGTGGTGCCGAGCAAATCTACATTCCTGTTCTTATTAAGAAACGTGAAATGGAGAAGGGACTAGACCGTAGCAAGATGGTCGCACTGTCTAACTACTTCTTTGATACAACACAAGGTCACACTCAGGTGAACTGTTGTGTGGCGAAAAATGTATATACAGAAGAAGCGTTTGATACCTCGGTCAATGCCGACTTCAAAGGTAACTTTGACCTTGTCAAGCTAGAAGAAGCGATCCTTGCCGCAGATCCTGTAAACGTACCTTACATTGTAAGTACTATTACCTGTAACTCTGCAGGTGGTCAGCCTGTTTCTATCGCCAACCTAAAAGCCGTGTATGAGATCGCGAAGAAGTATGATATTCCAGTGATTATGGACTCTGCTCGTTATGCTGAGAATGCCTACTTTATTCAGCAGCGTGAGCCTGGTTACAAAGATTGGACTATCGAAGAGATCACTCGCGAGTCCTACAAGTATGCAGACGGCCTGGCGATGTCGGCAAAGAAAGATGCCATGGTACAGATGGGTGGGCTGCTCTGCTTCAAAGATGAGTCGATGATGGATGCGTACACCGAGTGTCGTACTTTGTGTGTGATTCAGGAAGGTTTCCCAACCTACGGTGGCCTGGAAGGCGGAGCGATGGAGCGTCTTGCCGTTGGCCTTTATGACGGTATGCGTCAGGAGTGGCTGGCATATCGCATCGGTCAAGTGCAATACCTTGTAGATGGCCTGGAAGCTATCGGTGTCGTCTGCCAGCAAGCGGGTGGTCACGCAGCATTCGTAGACGCAGGCAAGCTGCTTCCACACATTCCTTCCGAGCAGTTCCCAGCCCATGCACTGGCTTGCGAACTCTATAAAGTTGCGGGTATCCGCGCAGTTGAAATCGGCTCTTTATTACTAGGTCGCGATCCAGCGACGGGCAAACAACATCCTTGTCCTGCGGAGCTACTTCGTCTGACTATCCCGCGTGCGACTTATACTCAAACGCACATGGATTTCGTTATCGAAGCGTTCCAAAAAGTGAAGGAAAACGCCGCAAATGTGAAAGGTCTTGATTTCACCTATGAGCCTGCGGTGCTTCGTCACTTTACTGCTCGACTCGAAGAAGTTGAGCCCGCGCAAAAGGTGACAAAAACGAAAACCAAAACTCTAGAAGAAGCTTAATTACAATAAAAGAGCGCAACCCCTTGGGGTTGCGCTCTTTTCCTAAACACATAATAAAAAATACGGTTTAGGTTCATCAATCCAATGACGTGAAATTACAAGAGTGACTGAATTATGGAAAAGAGTCCGACGTTAGTAATAAGTGATAGCATTAAGGAAAAGAATCCGTCGTTAATCGGTGGGGCATGCATTATAGCCAGTGTCTGCGTCGGTGCAGGTATGCTAGGGCTCCCAAGTGCGGGAGCCGGTGCATGGACTACTTGGTCTGTTTTCGCGATTACATTAACAATGGTCGTAATGACCGTTTCGGGTTGGATGCTGCTAGAAGCTTTTAAGCATTATGACTTAAAGGTCTCTTTCAACACGGTAACCAAAGACATGCTTGGTGATAAGGTCAACATGTTCAATAACCTGACGGTGTATTTTGTAGGGGGTATTTTACTGTACGCCTATATCACATCTTCAGGCCTTATCCTTCAAGATGTTCTGGGCCTCGATAGTAAAATCACCTCTATCTTGTTTGTATTGGTGTTTTCAGCCTTTGTGTGGCACTCAACTCGAGCAGTAGACCGAATTTCCGTTGTTCTAATCGCATTTATGGTCTTAAGCTTTGTCTTTGGTGTGTCAGGACTGGCGATCAAGGTCGATATGTCCATCTTGTTTGACACTATCAATGAAAAAACAAGCTACGCCCCCTACGCTATGGCGATGCTGCCTGTCGCGTTGACCTCGTTTGGTTATCACCATTCAGTGGCTTCAATGCGTGCGTATTACGGCGAAGAGCGAAAAGCAAAATACGCGATTTTGGGCGGCACAGTCATCGCATTAAGTCTGTATTTCCTGTGGCTGTTCAGCATTTATGGAAATCTGCCTAGAAGCCAGTTTGGATCGGTGATTGAGCAAGGCGGTAACGTAGATGCACTGCTAGCCGCGTTAGGCTCAGTCATTGAGTCTGAAAAAGTGGCGAATGCGATCAATACCTTCTCAATGGCAGCTATTCTCTCTTCTTTCATTGGTGTGGGTCTTGGGGTGTTTGACTATTTGGCCGATCTGTTCAAGTTCGAAGACACCAAGCAAGGTCGTGCAAAAACGTGGTTGGTGACGTTCTTGCCACCACTGATCCTGTCATTGCTCTTCCCGTTTGGTTTTGTGATTGTAATTGGCTATGCCGGCGCTGCAGCAACGGTTTGGACCTGTATTATTCCGGCTCTACTGGTGAGAAAATCACGCTTGTTAGAGAACGGTAATGAAGGCTTTAAAGCGCCAGGTGGCAAGCTAATGATTGCTTTCGTCATTGGCTTTGGTGTCTTAACCGCCGCCTTCCACTTCTTGTCGATGCTAGGCATACTCCCGGCATTTACAGGCTAAAAAAATCTAAATCCGTATCATCATAATTGGCTGGTTATCTCCCCCTCTCATTAAGAAAACAGGGATAGCCAGCTTATTAAATAAATAGGAATATAACATGGTTGCAATTAATACCCCCGATGCGCCTGAAGCTATTGGTCCATACGTGCAAGGTGTCAATTTAGGTAGTCTGGTCATAACCTCAGGCCAGCTACCTATAAACCCAGAAACTAAGGCAATGCCGGATGATGTTGCTGAGCAGGCAACTCAATCTTTAAGAAATGCATTAGCGATTGTAAAAGAAGCGGGACTGGACGCCAAAAATATCGTTAAAACGACGGTCTTTGTCAAAGATCTGAATGACTTTGCCCGTGTTAATGGGGCTTATGAAGCCTTCTTCAAAAAGCATGACGCGCCTTTCCCAGCTCGCTCTTGTGTTGAAGTGGCTCGCTTACCTCTGGATGCAAAAGTTGAAATTGAAGTTATCGCCTCACGATAGTTTTATGGCTTTAAAAAGCGCGTTTTCATCCTAATGGATGGCCCTGTCATACACCAATGACAGGGCTGAATATTTTAAACTTAATTATCCACTCTCATTTCAAGTTCATTTAAAATAAAAACAATAAAATCACCAAATGCAACTTTAGACTATCCCTATGACTCTGAATTCGCCATTTGGATGCCTCCTTGAATAATTTATAGAAAGGAAAATATTATGCATGGCATTCTGTCCATTCAATCACATGTTACTTACGGGCACGCAGGAAACAGCTCTGCTATTTTCCCGATGCAAAGAATGGGGTTCGAAGTCTGGCCAATACACACTGTCCAGTTTTCTAATCATACCCAATATAAACAAGGTTGGACTGGACGTGCTTTCTCTGCCTCAGATATTGATGAACTGGTTCAGGGGCTTGATAACATTGATGCGCTAGCGCGTTGTAAAGCGATTCTCACGGGCTATCAAGGCAGTGCCGAACAATGTGAGGCTATCATCAGAACGGTAGAAAGAGTAAAAGCCAAAAACCCTTCATCCTTATACATCTGCGATCCTGTCATGGGGGCGCCGGATAAAGGTTGCATCGTGGCTCCCGGCATTACGGAATACTTAGTGGATCATTTAATGCCAATGGCAGATGTCATCGTGCCGAATCAATTCGAACTCAGTCAATTTGCACAAATGGAAATCAACACGCTTTCTGATGCAGTGAAAGCTTGCAACATTGCATTAGCTAAAGGTCCAAGAGTTGTTCTGGTTAAGCATTTATACTGTGTTTCAGACGATAAGTTCAGCATGCTGTTAGCTACCCCTGAAGGCTGTTTTCTGGCACAGCGTCCTCATTTACCTTTTGCTCAGCAACCTGTCGGCGTGGGTGACCTGATATCTTCAGTATTCACCGCGGGTCTATTAAAGGGCTACTCAACAATCGAGGCATTTCAACATTGTCATGATGCTTGCTATGGCGTGCTCAAACACACTCATCGACAGAACGAGTGGGAATTACAAACCATTCTGGCTCAAAATGAACTCGTCAAGCCCAGCGAGACATTTCCGGTGGACATGATCGACCTGAACTTGAAGATGGCGTAACGGTAAAAAACGGTTTACTGGGGTATTGCCTTTAGTCAGATTTAGTTGGCCGGCACAACCCGAGCCTGACTGCCATCAATATTGACCTGAACTTTCTGGCCGATCTGAAAGATCATGTTCGGATTCGCCTCCTGAACGATGGCAATCACTTCTCCGTTATCCATTTTAATTGTCAAGTTAACACCATTACGGCGAGTAGCCGCATCCGCGGCTTTACTACCGGCGACGCCACCCAGCACTCCGCCACCGATAGCGGCTATATCTGAACCTGAGCCGCCACCAATTTTAGAGCCTAAAATCCCACCAACGGCGGCACCGGCAACGGTACCGACAAGCCTTCCTCCACTTTCACCTTCAATGGTAACCGGTTCGGCTTTCATAATGGTGCCATAACGTACCCTTTGGATCTTCCGTGTATCCTGGACGCCATAAGAGTCGCCATAAGGGTTGCTCGAACACCCCGCAAACACAAAAACAGAAAGCAGCAACATGAGAGAGAAAGAGGGGATCTTCATGGTGAACTCCTGAAAGAAAGGATTTAAAACAAGTATAGCAACTCTGTATCTCTGCCATGGCTTCAGCAACGACTTCATTGCTCTGCTTCTGCGACCAAATTTATGATTTAACACACAACTTAGCCGGTATAGCGCAGACTTCCCATACCAGGTATTAAGATATGTACTATCTATAATGTAGTGCCGATTTTTTATACTGATTGCAAAAAGTGCTTATAAGGAACGTGGCCTAAAGGCAGTAACGTTACGGATGGAATAGCAACCGGTTTTGCAACGCTGGTATTAATCAAGTCGCACCTGAACGAACACCATTGCATTTTGCTACCACCACCGGTTCGATTACCAGAGGAGGCCACGTATGTCTGTGGCGCTAATTCGCAACATCGCATTTGCTGGGCAATCCGGCTCAGGAAAAACCAGCCTGGTTGAACGTCTGCTGTTTGAGTCCGGCGCCATCAAGACGCTTGGTGAGCTCCCGCGGGGTACTACCGTGACAGACTTTGACCGTCAATCCATCGATTACCAGCACTCGGTAGAAGCCACTCCCGTTAACTTCTGCTGGCAAAAAAATCAGTTTAACCTGATCGATACCCCGGGAGCCGGGGATCTGATAGGCCGTGCGATGAGCATTTACCCGGCGATTGAAACCATCGCGCTGGTGGTCGATGCCACCGCCGGGCCGGCATCACTTTCCGACCAGCTGTTTCAAATGGCCCATGACCACAAGAAGTGCCGTCTGATCATCATTAACAAGATAGACGCAGACGGGATCAACTTACATGCTCTTTTGGCTCAGCTGAAAGAACGTTATGGTCCGCAATGCCTGCCCATAAACCTGCCCGATCCCGGCGGGCATGAGGTGGTAGACTGTTATTTTAAACCGGACCCCGACGAGCCGACGCTGTTCAGCACCGTCGAGGAGGCGCACGACGCTTTAATCGATCAGGTGATTGAAGTCGACGAAGAACTGATGGAGGTTTACCTGGAGCAGGGACAAGATCTTAGCCCGCAGCAGCTGCACGCTCCCTTTGAGGCTGTACTGCGCGATGGCCAGCTGATCCCGGTCTGTTTTGTTTCGGCCCAAAGTGGTGCCGGGATCCGGCAACTGTTGCGGATAATGAGCGAGCTCATACCATCACCTCTCGAAAGCAACCCCCCACTCTTTTATAGTGGCGACAAACCGATAACCGTAAGCCTGAGCGAAGAAGATCATGTTGTTGGCCATGTGTTTAAGGTCAGTATCGATCCATACATGGGCCGGATGGCCTTTGTCCGAATTTTTCAGGGTGTACTGACGCCCGACAGCCAACTCTACATTGACGATGGAAAAACGTCTTTCAAAGTCGGGCACCTGTACCAGGTACAGGGTAAACTGCGACGTGAAATTCAGCGCGCCGCTTCCGGTGATATTTGCGCCATCGCCAAAATTGACGAGCTGCAATTTGATAGCGTTGTACACAACTCCCACGACGAAGACGGCTTGCATTTGGCCAGCCTTAACCTGCCTGCACCTATGTATAGCCTGGTCGTGCATCCGGCACGGCGCGGTGATGAACAAAAACTTTCCGATGTATTGAAAAAACTCACGTCTGAAGACCCGAGCCTGCAGGTAACACACCGGGTACGGGTTAACGAAACCCTGCTGACCGGTATTGGCGAGTTTCATCTCAAGATTGCGCTGGAGAAAATGCAACAGCAGTACAAGCTGAACGTACAAACCAGTGCACCGAGTATCGACTATCGCGAAACGATTACCCGCCCAGCCGAAGCACACCACAGGCACAAGAAACAAACGGGAGGGGCCGGGCAGTTTGGCGAAGTCTATCTCAAGGTTAATCCCTTGAGTCGCGGTGAAGGCTTTAAATTTGTCAACAAAGTGGTGGGCGGGGCAATTCCCGGGCAGTTTATTCCGGCGGTGGAAAAAGGGGTGCGTCAGGTACTCGAAGAAGGCGCGATTGCAGGCTATCCGTTGCAGGATCTGGAGGTGATCGTCTATGACGGCAAGCACCATAGCGTGGACTCCAAAGAGATTGCCTTTGTATCCGCTGGCCGTAAGGCATTTTTAGAAGCGGTAAAACAGGCAGATCCAATTATCCTGGAGCCCATCGTGGATATAAAAATCCTTACCCCTTCAGACTGTATCGGCGATATTTCCGGGGATTTATCCAGCAGACGCGGCATGATCAACGACTCACAACCGGAAAGTCAGGATCGTACCTTGATCCAGGCCAAGGCTCCGCTTACGCAGCTGCAGGACTACTCGCAGCGCATTAAATCGCTAACCCGAGGAGAGGGCAGTTTTAGTTTGTCGCTCAGCCATTTTGAACCGGTTCCCACCCCATTACAGCAGCAGCTCACCGAAGCGTACAGGGAAAGCGATAGTGCCTGAGATAGATGGCCAGCGGCCCGGGACGCTTCCTGGCTCAGCCTTGTCCCACCGTTGCTAGCCCGCGGGCAGTCAATGCCCGCAGGCGAGCCTTTGCGCAAAAAATGTAACAGTCAATTCTAATAGTGTGATAACGGCCCTGCCCACCACAATCATACAAATCGAAACTTTATTTAAATAAAAGAGCAATAAATCGCTTATGTATTGATAAATGACAAAACTTTATTCGAGATTCCGTAGATAATCACCGTCATCCTTTCAAACATGAAGGCCAAAAGCATGACCGCTATCACAGGGTGATAATAGATAAGAACTCTGTTATAATACTGCGCTTGTTTATCGCACAGATTTATGGCTACAGATTTATGGTTGCGTGATCGTTGATATCACCCCTTTTTCATCGTTGCCTGACATGAAGAATCCGCGGTAACTTAGGAAAGAGCCACTAGAACCAGCCTTATAAAAGCAACTAGCTGCTTTCATAAGGCAAGATTTTTGTAAAAAATTTGTATTATCACCACACCCTGCAGGCGGTAAGTTGAAGATTTATGATCTACTTCTCACTTTGCGGTCATTATTCAACATTAATGGTCCGTAACTTTCAGGTATAACACTGTGGTTAAATTTCCCTTGGGTAAAAGTTTGTCCGGAGACAATCCTCAATGAAAAAGACCAAAATCGTATGTACGATTGGACCTAAAACAGAATCTAAAGAAATGCTTACCAAACTAGCTAACGCTGGTATGAACGTAATGCGTCTAAACTTCTCTCACGGTAACTTCGAAGAGCACGGTCAGCGTATCGACAATCTTCGTGAAGTAATGACCGAAACAGGTATGCCTCTGGCGATTCTGCTTGATACTAAAGGCCCTGAAATTCGTACTATCAAACTAGAGAACGGTAATGATTTTGCTCTAGTTGCTGGTCAAGAATTCACATTCACTACTGATATTTCTATCGTTGGTAATCAAGACCGTGTTGCGGTTACTTACCCTGGTTTTGCTAAAGATCTTGTTAAAGGTAACATCATCCTTGTTGATGACGGTCTTATCGAGATGGAAGTACTGGCAACCACAGAAACTGAAGTTAAGTGTAAAGTCCTTAACAACGGTGACCTGGGTGAAAACAAAGGTGTTAACCTACCTGGCGTTTCAGTAAAACTGCCTGCACTTTCAGAGAAAGATAAAGCAGACCTTAAGTTTGGTTGTGAGCAAGGCGTTGATTTCGTTGCTGCTTCTTTCATCCGCAAAGAAGAAGACGTTAAAGAGATCCGTGAACTGCTAAACGCTAACGGTGGCGAGAAGATCCAGATCATCTCTAAAATCGAAAACCAGGAAGGCGTAGACAACTTCGACTCAATCCTTGCAGCTTCTGACGGTATCATGGTTGCTCGTGGTGACCTGGGTGTTGAAATCCCGGTTGAAGAAGTTATTTTCGCTCAGAAAATGATGATCGAGAAGTGTAACCGCGCTCGTAAAGTCGTTATCACTGCAACTCAGATGCTTGATTCTATGATCAAGAACCCACGCCCAACGCGCGCAGAAGCGGGTGACGTGGCGAACGCAATCATGGATGGTACTGATGCAGTAATGCTTTCAGGTGAATCGGCTAAAGGTAAGTACCCTATCGAAGCGGTAACTATCATGGCAAAAATCTGTGAACGTACCGATTCAGCACTAAAAGCAGAGCTTGGCTCACGTCTGGACAGCCCACGTCTGCGTATCACAGAAGCGGTATGTAAAGGCGCTGTTGACACCTCTGAGAAGCTAAATGCTCCTCTAATCGTTGTGGCAACAGAAGCAGGCAAATCTGCACGCTCTGTACGTAAGTACTTCCCAACAGCTAACATTCTGGCTCTAACAACTAACACTAAGACTGCGGCTCAGCTGGCGCTGACTAAAGGTGTTACACCTGTTGTTGTTGATACAATTGACAACACTGATGCATTCTTCAACCGTGGTAAAGAGCTTGCTCTTGAAACGGGTCTGGGTGCGAAAGGCGACATCGTTGTTATGGTATCGGGTGCACTAGTTGATTCTGGCACCACAAACACAGCATCAGTACACGTACTATAATTCGTAGACTGAATAAAAAACGGGAGCAAATGCTCCCGTTTTTTATATTATCTTATTAATCTCCCTCCCCCTCCAGACTGGTATGTATTCACAGTTCCAGCCTTTCTGTATCGCGCCCTGATATTATTAATCGTATACTCACCAGACAGCAGATTCTTTCAAGGAATACAGTCGCATAATAATCATGCTTCGGTTGCTAAGAAAGCTACGATCGTATCCCCAGCCATCATAACTTGACGAGGCTCTCGGGAGAAAACAATAAAAACCTGTGAGGAATTCAGTGTCTAGTCCTACTTTGACCAACACAGTCATGGAATTGATTCGACAAGACATCTTGCTTGGTGAACTTGCACCAGAGCAAAAGCTTGTTGTTGCCGACTTAAAAGCCCGTTATAACGTAGGTGCGTCTCCGATCCGGGAAGCTCTTGTTCAGCTATCATGGAAAAAATACGTAAAATTCGCCCCCCAAAAAGGGTGTTGGGTTGCTCCTGTTTCAGTCGATGAGCTCGAAGATCTCTTTGAAACCAACCTGGTGCTATCAAGGGTCCTGCTGGAACGCGCTATTCTCAATGGCGACGAAGCATGGGAGCTGAATATTTTGACCAGCTACCACAAACTCCACCGTATTAACCCAGCCGATAAGACCATTGATTTTTCTGAGTGGGAAAAACGCCACAGTGAATTCCACCTGGCACTGCTTGAAGGCTGCCAGTCTCCTGTCATGCTGACCCTCTACCGTGAAGTGTATGAACAGATCGAACGTTATCGCCATATCTGGATTAACCACAGCCGCGAATATGAAGAGCGCTATCATGATAACGGCGAGCACGAAGCGATGATGAAGGCGGTACTGGAACGTAATACACCGCAAGCGCTAGAATTGCTTAACAACCACTTCCAACGTGCAATTGCATTCATTAAGACCTATATACCTAAAGCCCCTCAAGATGTGTGACTCGGTTTTTACTTTTAATTCATTCTCTTACCGTGGCTTGAGTATGTATCATTGATTTGAAGCTCGATCAAAGATCGAGCTTTTCTGCGATTACGAACCGTTGTCTTTGTTTGCACGAAACAAGGCCAGATGTCAGCCAGAGCGTCAGAATGGTCACCCTACCAGCCAAAGATTTCTTTATGATGGGTATTGAGCAACAATACAGCGAGCAAAAAATAAATCGCGCTAATTTTAAACCCAAGCATCAACAACAACAGGATCAAAAAACGCACTATAAACTTATTGATCATTGTTAATCCTCCTCTTCTTCTCCTAGCAAGAGTCCTTTCACTTTGATCTCAGTGCATCCAATGCGCTCAAGCGCCGCCAGCCTCACCCACTCCAACCAAAATCAAGATGGTCATACCCTTATTTAGCTGCCGGTTAGTTTACTCCTTCTCTCCCATGGTGGCTTTTATTAGACTTTAGTCTAATAGTCATCACCTGATGATAGTTTATACCAACCGAATTCCGTTTCTGCACGCAGCAAAAAGCCCAACTCAGGCTAAGCCTGAATTGGGCTTATATACCAAATGCCTTACGCTTTTAGTGCACGTTCGCCACGGGCCATACCAACAACACCACTTCGGGCAACCTCAACAATATCGGTCGCTTCCCCCACCGCGGCAATAAAAGCATCCAGTTTGTCACTGGTTCCCGCGAGCTGAATGGTATAGATCTGGCTGGTCACATCCACGATTAATCCACGGAAGATGTCCGCAGTGCGTTTAACTTCAGCCCGAGCAAAACCGCTGGCTTTTACCTTTACCAGCATCAGTTCACGCTCAACATGCTCAGCTTCGGTAACATTGCTGACCTTTAAAATATCGATCAGCTTATGCAGTTGCTTCTCGATTTGCTCATACGCCGCATCATCTTCTACATTGGTGGTGATATTCAGACGTGACAAGGTCGGATCATCGGTTGGTGCCACCGTCAGTGATTCAATGTTATAGCCTCGTTGAGAAAACAGGCCAACGACACGGGACAATGCACCGGGTTCATTCTCAAGCAATACTGATATAATCCTGCGCATTATGTTCTCTCCGTTTTACTTAACCACATTTCACTCATTGAGCCACCACGAATCAACATCGGGTAGACATGCTCGGTTTCATCAATACTAATATCAACAAAAACCAGCTTATCCTTCAGTGCCAGCGCTTTTTCCAGCTCACTATCAAGCTTGGCCGGATCTGAAATGCGCACCCCGACATGACCATAAGCTTCAGCAATCGCCGCAAAGTCAGGCACCGAATCCATATAAGAATGAGAGTGGCGGCCTTGATAAATCATGTCTTGCCATTGTTTAACCATGCCTAAGAAGCGATTATTCAAATTAATGATTTTAACCGGTATATCGTATTGTAATGCTGTCGACAGCTCCTGAATATTCATCTGGATACTACCATCGCCGGTGACACATACCACTTCAGCATCAGGCAGGGCAAACTTCACCCCCATCGCCGCCGGCAAGCCGAAGCCCATGGTGCCCAGACCGCCAGAGTTGATCCATCGACGAGGTTTATCAAACGGATAATACAACGCGGCAAACATCTGATGCTGACCAACATCCGAGGCAACATAGGCCTCACCATTCGTCAGTCTGTAGAGCGATTCAATCACCTGCTGTGGCTTTATACGTTCATTACTTAACTCATAACTCAGACACTTACGTGCACGCCATGATTCTATCTCTGCCCACCAGCTATCAATGGCTTGCTGGTCATTGCCGCCATCCTGCTCTGCCAGCAATTTAATCATTTGGTTCAATACGGTATCGGCCGAACCGACAATGGGAATATCAACGGCAATCGTTTTCGAAATGGACGACGGGTCAATATCAATATGCATGATGGTAGCATTCGGACAATATTTCTCGACGTTGTTGGTCGTACGATCATCAAAACGAACACCGATACCGAAAATAAGATCGGCGTTATGCATCGCCATATTGGCTTCATACGTTCCGTGCATGCCCAACATGCCTAAACAATTTTTATGGGTTCCCGGAAAGGCCCCAAGCCCCATTAAGGTATTAACTACCGGTATGTTCAGTGACTCCGCCAGCGTCAGCAGCTGTTCGCCACAGTCCGACATAATGGCGCCGCCCCCCACATACAGAACCGGCTTTTTTGCGGCCTGCAAGGCTTTTAATCCCCGTTTGATTTGGCCTTTATGCCCCTGCGTTGTTGGGTTATATGAACGCATGGCGATCGATTCAGGGTATTGGTAAGGATAAGTTTCAGCCGGGTTCAGCATGTCTTTCGGAATATCGATAACCACAGGGCCAGGACGGCCGCTTGCAGCGATATAAAAGGCTTTTTTGATGATTTCAGGGATGTCTTCCGGCTTTTTCACCAGAAAGCTGTGCTTTACAACAGGGCGAGAAATCCCCACCATGTCGCACTCCTGGAAGGCATCATTACCAATCAGGTTGCTCATTACCTGACCAGAAAAGACAACCAGTGGAATGGAGTCCATATAAGCAGTAGCAATACCCGTAATGGCATTCGTCGCGCCCGGGCCTGATGTTACCAGTACCACACCGACATCACCGGTTGCACGGGCATAACCATCGGCCATGTGCACTGCCGCTTGCTCATGGCGAACGAGTACGTGTTCAATATCACTTTTCTCATGCAGTGCATCGTAGATATCAAGTACTGAACCGCCGGGGTATCCGAAGATATGTTTTACGCCTTGATCGATCATTGAACGAACGATCATATCGGCGCCGGACAACATTTCCATATTTCTTGCCTCCAGGTTGATTACACCAACCCATAGCGCTAATTCTTCCTTAAAATAAAGCTCAACAGAAAACGGGGGAATGCCTGTAAGCGGGAACCATACAGACAACAAACCGAGTTAGATAGTGCAGCTAAACTTTATCATTGTGCGTTATCAGGCGCGTCTGGGGCCGTTTGTGAGTATCCTATACCACACAAAATACCACCGCCCGATAAACAATTAGCTATAAGGGCTGATATAACATAGTTAGGGCTTATTTTTAGCCTAAATTGAAATTAGTGTTACTTTTTCATGCTATGCGAGCTACTACCGGTCATAACAAGCAGCAGTTACCTGCAACAACTTTAACGCTTTTTTAGCAATCAAGTCTATTGCTGAAAAGCATGTTTGACCTATTCATCTGGATGCAAAAGAAATTAACCCTATTCGTCCGGAGCTTACCCTGTGTGCCAGTAGGTATTCACTGCAACTGGCCAAAAATTCAGATAGAAACTCTTAACGTAAACGGAAAGATAAAGAGAGAATGGTGAACAAGTCTCCGAAAACAACAAAGGGGCCATGTGGCCCCTTTACGCAGAATTATTGATTATTTACCGTACCGACGATTTTTTATGGCTCTCTTCGTACATCCGCTCAATTTCCTGGTGGTAACGATCATGAATGACCTTACGACGCAGTTTCTGGGTCGGCGTCAGCTCGCCTTTATCCATCGAGAATGATTTAGACAGCAAGGTGAATTTCTTCACCTGCTCAAAGCGCGCCAGATCTTTTTGCAACTCTATCACACGCTTCTCAATCAACTCCACAATCTGGTTATGTTTCACTAGTTCAAGGCGATCGTGATATTTAATGTTCAGCTCGCGGGCATGCGCTTCCAGAGTGTCGAAGCAAGGTACAATCAGTGCAGAGACAAATTTACGGGTATCAGCAATCACGGCAATCTGCTCGATAAAGTGATCTTTACCGATCGTTCCTTCGATGACCTGGGGTGCAATATATTTACCGCCAGAGGTCTTCATCAGCTCTTTTATACGATCGGTGATAAACAGGTTGCCCTGCTCATCGAAACGTCCCGCATCACCGGTTTTTAAGAAGCCATCTTCGGTAAAGTTCTTCGCGGTTTCTTCCGGCATTTTATAGTAGCCGCGCATCACCATCGGGCCACGGACCAGGATTTCATCGTTCTCGCCGATCTTCACTTCAGCACCCGGCATTGACATACCGATAGAATCAGGATTAAAACACTGATCATCCCAGCATGATACGGTCGCCGTGGTTTCGGTCATACCATAGCCAAGCTTAACGTTAATGCCTATTGCGTGAAAGAAACGGCCAATCCCAGCGTCTAACTTTGCCCCGCCACAAGGCATGAATTTGATCTGTCCGCCCAGCAGATCACGCAGCTTAGCCAGGACCAGTTTATCAGCCAGTTTATAGCTTTTTTTCAGCATCACTGACGGCTGGCGTTTTTCCTGCTGGCAGGCCGCCATACGCGCCCCCATATTCACCGCCCAGGTAAAGATCACCTTACGGTGAAAAGGTGCACGCGCGACTTTATCATGAACCGCAGAGTAGATTTTCTCGTACACCCGAGGAACCGCAGCCATGACATTCGGCTTTATTTCGACCAGAGCTTCACGCACCTTGTTGGTGTCGGCCAGATAGCAGTTGACCGCACCACGGTGCAAGACAAAAAACGTCCATGCCCGTTCAAAAACATGAGAAAGCGGCAAGAAACACAGTGATGTATCACCTTCGTCCAGAGCCAGATTCTGATCATGGCCTTCAAGCTGAGACGCAATATTGGCGTAATCCAGCATCACGCCTTTAGGTGTTCCTGTTGTGCCGGAGGTATAGATCAGAGTCAGCAGATCATCCATCGCTTTAGAGTCCAAACGATGTTCAAGTTCAGCTTCTAAGTCGGGGGTAGCACAAGCTATAAAGTCATTGAAATGACAGACTAATGGGTGATCAGATAAGATCACATCATCAGCCAGCGCAACAATGCGCTCCAGTTGAGGGCATTGCTCGATCATGTCAACAGCCGCATCGTGTTGCGCCTGCTCACCGACAAACAGGATACGCACATCGGCATTGTTGATAATATAAGCCGACTGCTGCGGAGTATTGGTTGGGTAGATAGGTACGGTGACACAGCGATTATACAAAGCCGCGACATCAGCAATGGTCCAGCGGGGCATATTATTGGAAAAAATACCGACTTTATCCTGAACGTTCAGCCCTTGCGCCAACATGGCTAATGCCAGTTGTTGGATCTGCTCGCCAAACTCAGCCCATGAAATATCCTGCCACTGGCCTTCAACCTGATGACGTAAAGCAACCTGATCGCCTAAACGGGCGATCTGGGTACGAATTCGATTTACTATGTGATAGTCGTGTTCGGCCATAACTACTCTGCTATTCTAGCTTACACTTGTAAGCCCACTTGAGCTGAGAAGTCTACCTTTGATGTAAATAAAGGCAACTATAAAGGGCCACTATTTATCTTTTTTGCTATTTCGTTCTCAGTACCAGCCCTTATCCCTACAGGCTTTATACGAGTGATTAATAGAATGACTACAAGTATAAGAAAGTACGGCCATTCTGTTACACCCATTCCTTCAACAAGCCGGGCTACCCTGTACGACAAAAATTGCAATGATGCTAATTACATCGATTATCTGACCATTCAGAAAATTAAGGGATTTGGAGTCAATCGACTAAACCAGAAATTGAAACATGAGCATAAATAAAAAGCCGGCTGGCGCCGGCTTTTAAGAAAATCAGAAAGAGGAATTGCCACATATGGTGAGCAGCTGATCACGCATCCAGATATGGCCTTTATCTTTTTGCGAAGATTCATGCCAGCTCAGATAACCACTAATGGAGGCCGACTCAAACGGTAAAGGCAACACTTTTAACTGCAGGTTTTCGGCAACAGATTCCGCTAGCCAGCGAGGGGCGACAGCAATCAGTTCAGATTGGCCAACCATATACATGATATTACTCAGACTAGCGCCCTGGTAAACCTCCTGATATGAGGTGTGCTGATTATAGATATGATCGGCAAACATCTTCACGCCCGGCTGAGACTTGAGTACCGCATGCGTTTCTGAGGCAAACATCACTTCAGAAATCGAGTCTCCGCTGATCCTCGGATGGTTACCTGCCGCAATGACGACCAGCTCATCGCTGAATAATTCGCTACTGCAAAAACCCGGATCATCAAAGCGAACGTAGTCGATCACAAAATCAATCTCCTGATAACGCATTTTTTTCGTTAGCTCTGCATCAAATTCCGCTTCAAACTGCATTCGTAAATTCGGCGCCTGCTTTGTCACATTACGCAGGATCCGAGGAGCAAAACGCATATCCGACGGGCTGCAAATCGCCAGCTTAAAAGTACGAGTTGAGCTTTCAGGCGAGAAGATTGACGAAGGCAGTTCATTCTTCACCAGCTGCAGTGCCTGGCGGATTGGACCAAACAGCTGCTTAGCACGCTGCGTTGGCTGGATACCTCGACCATGACGAATAAAGAGTTCATCATTAAACATCACCTTTAAACGAGCAACCGCGTTACTTACCGCAGGCTGAGACATACCCAGGCTGTGCGCTGCTCGGGTGATGTTCTGCTCTTGCATAACGGCGTCAAATACTGTCAATAAATTAAGATCAACACTTCTTAAATTTGACTCTGTCTTGTAACTATCAGCAGGGTGAATAAACGAATTGCTACGTGTCATATGTTGCCTCTAAATGAAGTTATCCGGGCGCATCCGTTATGCCATCGCTGAATTAAAGAACCGAAATTTTGTTCTCAATTAAGTTTACCCAATACCGGGATGCACTAGTATCATTCAAATAGATTGATGTAACCAATAGCTGAAAATCGGCAAGTGTAAGCAAATATAAACCACACGCAAGAAATCCAAAATAAATCATTAAGTATCAATAACTTGAAAACAAATAAAAAGACCTAAAATAACTATAAATAAAATAAAGATGTAATTACAATCGGAAAATGTCACTTTTTTGTCCGATTATCATGACGCTTAAACGTCACCATTTCAGGTTTAAAAAACAATTAATTAGTTTGAGTGATTAATTATCGGCGCTAAGAAGGGCCTTAATACCGGATCATTTCGGCCATCGCGGACCAAGCAAATAAAGACATTCAATACGACACCAGGGATACAACTTAATCGCAGTAAAAAAACGAGGCACTGTTAATTGCCAGTGCCTCGTTTTCGTTGCTCTTTGTGACTGGCCACTCTCAGCCGTTAACCATCAGGCCGCCAGTGCTTCATGCTTACGCACTAAACCAAAATCCGCCAGAATGGCGTAAGCCGCCGGGATCATAAACAACACCAGCAGGGTCGATGTAAAAATACCGAACACAATAGAAACGACCAAAGGTTGAATAACCTGAGCCTGTAAACTGGTTTCCAGCAATAGAGGCAACAGGCCTGCTGCGGTTGTCAGCGACGTTAAGAAAACCGCCCGAAAACGCTCTCTACTGGCTTTCACCACCGCGTCGTGGACACTGTCACCGTCATCAAGATGGTGACGAATATATTGCACCAGCAGAATCGAGTCATTCACCACCACCCCCGCCAATGATACAAATCCCATAATACTTGGCATACTCAGTGCGTAACCCAACAACCAATGGCCCCAGAGTACCCCTATAGCCGCAAGCGGGATCGCCAGCAAGACCACAAAAGGTTCCAGGTAGCTGCGGAACTGGAAGCTGAGGATCACGAACACACCGAAGATCCCCAATGCAAAACCAATGCCCATTGACTGGCCCGTCTCAGCGGTATCCTTCGCCTCACCTTCAAAGTCAAACCTCAGCCCGGGATACGTCTGCTGCAACTGTGGCATCAAACGGTTGCGAAATTCCTTCAGCACTTCAGCCGAACTGATCTTGCTGCTCTCCAGATCACCAAACACACTCAGGGTTCGTAACCCGTTCACCCGTTGGATCCGGACATAATTGCGTTGGTGTTCCAATCTCGTCACCGAGGCCAGCGGGATCTGGCTGCCATTACCGAGGATAATGGGAAAACTGGCGAGGATTTGCAGGCTGGCCGCTTCCTGCTTATCAAAACGTACTTCTACCTCTATATTTTCCGGACCGAGCTGAATTTCATCGGCGGTCCGGCCAAAATAAGCAGCCCGCAGCTGAGAAGCGATCATTTGCCCGTCGACACCAAAATTTTCAGCCCCGGGACGCAACGTCACCAGCACCTCCGGCTTCCCCATCCGCATATCATCCAGCACGCCGGACACCCCATCAAACTCATTGAGGAAGCGCTGAATGTCAATCGATGCCGCCTTCAGCTGATCCAGATCATCATGCTGCATGCGAATTTCAACCGCCCGTCCGCCCGGCCCCATGATCGGCTGCTTAAAGACCAGAGACACCGGATCGGCGATGACGCCGACCTCTTCCCGCCAGGCCGCAATGAAATCATCGATCATCGTATTGCGCGACTCTGCACTCAGTAAATCGAGCCGAACTGTCGCCACATGAGGACCATTTTCATCAGCATCGGCATTGAAGTTGTATTGCTCGGTAATATGCTCAACGAGAATTTGACCGTCTTCTTTACTGGCACTCCATTGCTGATTGAGCTTTTCTGCCGCCACCACTATCTGCTGTACGACTTTTTCAGTCTGAGCCAGCGACGAACCCGGCGGTAAAATCACCCGCGCTTCAGCAATATCACCGTCCAGTTCAGGAAAACCGATAAATTTCAAAGCGCCGCCGGCAAGAAGTGACAATGAGATAAACAGCATCGCAATCACACTGCCGAGGAACAGATATCGCCAGCGTACAACGGCCTCTACGGCAGTCACCAGCTGCTTCTGGCGAAATGCTTCGAATTTATTTAAGAACCAGGTTTTGAAGGCTAAGTTCGGTTTTTCCCCTTTGGCACCACGGCCTTGCTCGCGCTGTTTTGTTAGGGAATGACTTAAATGGTGCGGCAAAATCAAAAACGCCTCGACCAGACTTAAGGTCAGTACCAGAATTAGCACCTGAGGCACCACCTTCAGTACCGCCCCCATTTCGCCTTGAAGAAACAGTAAGCTACCGAAAATACAGACAGTCGTGAGATAGGATGACAGTACCCCGGGGAAGACTTTTTTCACCCCGTTGGTCACCGCCTCGGTAACCGGCTGACCGCGTTCGAGATGGGCGGCAATGGATTCAGCGATCACAATCGCATCATCCATCATAATACCAATCGCCATTAACAGGGCGACCAATGACATGATATTGATGGATAACCCCAACCCTGCCATGAGAAACAGACTGCCGAGAAAGGCGACAGGCAATCCCGCCGCCACCCAGAATGAATAGCGGAAAGTGAAAAACAGCCACATAGTGGCAAACACCAATGTCACCCCTTGCCAGCCATTTCTGACCATCATGGTTAAGCGATCCCACAGCAGCGATGACAAGTCATTGGTCATACTGAGAGTGACACCGGTTGGGGCGATCTGGTTTTCATCTTCGACAAACTGTGCGACCCGCTCTTTAATACGCAGGGCATCGTCCGCTTTATTCTTACTCACCTTCAATATCGCGGAGGGCTGGCTATCAAACAGGATCTTTTGTTCATCGAGCTTAAAACGATCGGTAAGCGTCGCGATATCGCCAAGTCGCAACACACCCCCTTCACTGTCTGCGCCGATAACGGTTTGTGCCAGGGCCGCGGGTGTGATCTTTTGTTCATCAAAGCGGATCAATAAATTCTTATCGCCGAGCTCGATGTTTCCGCTCGGTAATGTAATATTCTGCCGTGCCAGACGGTCAGCAACATCACCGACACTCACCCCCAACTGGCGTAATGAGGCTTCTTTGAGCTCGATCCGGATCTGGTGATCGGAAAAACCACTCACCGCCACTAAAGAGACCCCATAATCGAGCTTTAGCTTGCGTTTGAGCTGTTCGGCATACGCTTTCAGCTGCGGCCAGCTGGTATCGGCATTAATCGCCACATCGACGACCGGCTCATTCCAGTCCAGCTCACGGACAATCGGAGATTCAATCTCGTTAGGAAAATCATTAATTGCATTGATTTGAGTTTGTACATCCACCAGCATCCGCGACACGATATCGCTGTGGGTCAACTTTAAGATCAAAGAAGCCGAGCCTTCTACGGCTTCACAGCGGGTTTCCACGATATTGGCCAGCCCGTCAACAGCATCTTCCATCCGCATACAGATACTCTCTTCCACCTCTTGTGGTGAAGCGCCGGGATAGGCCACCGAGGCGATGATGTAGGCAGGTGAAAATTCAGGGAAAGTTTCCCGTTTAATTTGCGGCAGTGAAACCAGGCCAAGAAGCAGCAAGGTCAGCATCAACAAGTTAGCGGCCGTCGGATGACGCGCGAAATAACGGATCATAACGTCAGATCCTCTGCCGGGGTTGCTTTTTCTGACAATGCCCCTTCCATCGACAACGCTTCTTCCACCGCTTCACCATTCAGACTGACGATCCTGACCGCCATCCCCGATACCGCAGGTAGCAAATCGTTAGTGATCAGTTGTTGCTGATCCGCCAGCTCGCCGCTGATGGCAACGACCCCATCTCGGCGAAACAGAACCTTAACTGGCTGAATTTTCAACACATCCCCGTTAATGCCATTATTTCCAACCAGATAGACATGATCGCCATGCAACGCCCGCTCGGGAACGATCCAGTGGGCATTCGCCTGGCCTTCAATTTTCGCTTCGACAAACATACCGTTAACTAATGGGGGGGCTGTTTCCGGTGATAATTGACTGTAATCCTGGGCAACTTCCAGGATCACCCCTACCGTGGCTTGGTTGGCATTGACGGTATCACTGATACGGGTCACGTTTGCCGGCCATTGCTGGATAAAACTGCCGCTGGAAAGCCGGATGCTAGCAGTCAGATCAAGCTGATCCCCCCGTGGGCGCCCATCGGCGTGGGCGGTATACTGAGTCAGGCTTGAGGCCAGTACCTGCATATCATGCAGGGCAACCTGTGCATCGATCTCGACCTTATTGATGCCATGAGCCACCAGCATCGACTGCTGCAGGTTGACCACCTGATCCTGTTCAATATCGACACTGGAAATTCGCACATCAATCGGCAAAACAATGACCGTTTTTTCCAGCGAGCGTTTAGCTTCCGCCTGACGAGATTGATTGATCTGTAACTGCGCGAGTGTCACCTTGCGTTCACTGGGTAACACGATCAGCTGGTTTTCAATATCCTGCACGTTTTTCTGGCTGGCAAGATAGGCTTGCTTTTCTAAATCCAGCGCTGACTGGGAAGCCAGCCCTTTCCGGCGCAACTCTTCCTTGCGGGCCACTTCTTTTTGGCTGATCGCTAGGCGGTTACGTTCAATTTTTAGTGTCGCCTTGAGGTTCTGCTGCTCCTGATCTAACTTGGCCAGTTGTGCCTGGCTGGAGCTGATATCCGCCTCGGCCTGAGCCAGCGTCAATTCATAATCCCGCGGATCAATTTTGATAATGACCGTTCCGGCATCCAGCACCCGGCCTTTTTCTAAATCAGGATGACGATAGACAACTTTACCGGTTACCTGGGCAATCGCCTGCCATTCAACCTTCGGTTTTACCCGGCCAAAACCACTGACCACAGGAGCCAAAGGCTGCTGCTGCAAGCTAATCACATCAACCGCCCGCGCCCGGTTTGCCGCCGGTTTCACTCCGGGGGAGGGGCGCATTTTGATAGCCAGAGCCAGCACCAGAACACCCAGTAAAATGGTGGGAACAAGCAGTAACTTCCGGTTGCTTTTCACGTGTCATCATCTCCTTGCTCAGCCAGGATCCCTTGCATCAGTACCTTGACATTGTGATCAGCCAATTCCATTAAATAGGCTTCATTGATGGATAGAAACCTTGCAGTAAGGCAGCGCGACAAACAATTTTTTGCCTGACGCAACCAAACAGGTTCTGGTATCAGACTCTCCGACGGGACGACCTGCCTTCGCGATCATCATGTCGTAACCCACTCATTATTAATTATTTGATTAATAATCTACGCTACAAATAACAATGTTGTTCACTGCTTTTAGTCACTCCAATATAAGCAAATGATTAATGACTAACCGTGCTCCCCTTCATCATCTCAGCAATTAGATCCCTTCCTGTTACAATTATGCAAACACCGGAATATGCCGAAGTCACACCGGAAGTAACAGAGATCCACCGCGGTGAAAGTCATTGCCATTATCTACGGGTCCCCTCTCACACTCAAGCACTTAAAAATCAGCAAGATAGCAATTATCGAAAAATAAATAATCAATTAATGGTTGACGTTTGTCCTGTCTATTTGGTATTCATTTGTTAACCAACTTTGTGGATATCATTTAAAAAATGAAAAATCGTTTCTCTCTACTCCTAAGCCTCCTCCTTATCGTGAACAGTTCGCGCGGGTAGCTTATGGTGAGAAACACCACTAAGAATTTAAAAAACCCGCGCAATCAGCGCGGGTTTTTTCATATACAGGGCCAGCGCAAGCGGATGCAGACAATGCCAACTCAAAGGCAGGCCAACAAAAAAGGATGTTGCAATGAAAGATCAGGTCATTATTTTCGATACCACCTTGCGCGATGGTGAACAGGCGCTATCTGCCAGCCTTACGGTTAAGGAAAAACTTCAAATCGCTTATGCGCTGGAGCGCCTGGGTGTTGACGTGATCGAAGCCGGCTTCCCGATCTCCTCACCGGGTGATTTCGAATCGGTACAAACCATTGCTAAACACATCAAAAACAGCCGGATCTGTGCCCTGTCGCGGGCTGTTGCAAAAGACATTGATGTCGCCGCCGAGTCACTGAAAGTCGCCGAGGCATTTCGCATCCATACTTTCATTTCTACTTCTACTATTCACGTCCAGGACAAGCTGCGCCGCAGCTATGATGATGTCATCGAAATGGGTGTTGCTGCGGTAAAACGCGCCCGTAATTATACCGATGATGTGGAATTTTCTTGTGAAGACGCTGGCCGTACGCCGATTGACAACCTGTGCCGGATGGTCGAAGCCGCCATCAAGGCCGGCGCCAGCACCATCAATATCCCGGACACCGTGGGCTATACCCTGCCCAACGAATTTGCCGGCATCATCACACAGCTGTTTGATCGCGTGCCGAACATCGACCAGGCGATTATTTCCGTTCACTGCCATGACGATCTGGGCATGTCGGTTGCCAACTCGATGGCGGCGGTGCAGGCAGGAGCCCGTCAGGTCGAAGGAACGATTAACGGCCTGGGCGAACGTGCCGGTAACTGTTCGCTGGAAGAAATTGCGATGATCATCAAGACCCGCGCTGACTTTCTGGGGGTTCACACCAACATCAAACACGACGAAATTCACCGCACCAGCAAACTGGTCAGCCAGCTTTGTAATATGCCGATCCAGGCGAATAAGGCGATTGTCGGTGCCAATGCATTCAGTCACTCCTCGGGGATCCACCAGGATGGCATGATAAAGAACAAAAATACTTACGAGATCATGACCCCTGAATCGATCGGCCTGAAAAACCAGGCACTGAACCTAACCAGCCGTTCAGGCCGCGCTGCGGTTAAAAACCATATGGATGCACTGGGTTACACCGAAAATGATTACAATCTTGATACGTTATACACCGACTTCCTGAAGCTGGCCGATCGCAAGGGGCAGGTGTTTGACTACGATCTGGAAGCGCTGATGTACTTTGCCAACCTGCGTGATGAAGATGACTTTTTCAAGCTGAATTATCTGAGTGTGCAGTCTGGCAGCATCATGGCGACCACCAGCATTAAATTACAATGTGGTGATGAAGAGAAATGTGAAGCTGCGGTTGGTAACGGGCCGGTTGACGCGCTATACCAGTGTATCTACCGCTTAACCGGCTATGAAATCGTGCTGGACAAGTTTGATTTGACCGCCAAAGGCGAAGGCGAAGATGGCCTGGGCCAGGCCGACATCATTGCGAACTACAAAGGCCGTAAATATCACGGTACCGGTCTGGCTACCGATATTGTTGAAGCCTCGGGGCAGGCTCTGCTTCACGTAATCAATAGCATCTACCGCGCAGATCAGATAGCTGAAATCAAAGAACGCGTTGCGACGGTTTAACCAAACAACCTTATTCAAAGTTAGCTTGATTCAACGCTATTTGGTGCAAGAACACAGAGAAAACGTGGAGTTTATAAGGATAAATGAGCACTTTCGATACCGTGCTTGTACGAAATAGCAAAGATGCAAGTTAACGAAAACAGAAATCAAAAATGGAGACAGCATAACCATGGCAGGTACATATAAAATAGCGGTTCTACCGGGCGACGGTATAGGCCCGGAAGTCATGCAACAGGCGCATAAAGTAATGGATGCGATTGAAGAAAAGTTCGGTTTCACTCTAGAGCGTTCAGAGCACGATGTCGGCGGTATTGCGATTGACAACCATGGCTGTCCGCTTCCCGAATCAACCATGCAAGGCTGTGAAGCATCAGATGCGATTCTGTTTGGCTCTGTCGGTGGCCCGAAATGGGAACACCTGCCACCAAACGATCAGCCTGAGCGTGGGGCGTTACTGCCGTTGCGGAAGCATTTCCAGCTGTTCTGCAACCTGCGTCCGGCACAAATTCACAGCGGCTTAGAAAGCTTCTCGCCATTGCGTGCCGATATCTCCGAACGTGGTTTCGATATTGTGGTTGTCCGTGAGCTGACCGGCGGTATCTACTTCGGCCAACCAAAAGGGCGGGAAGGCGAAGGCCCGCAAGAGAAAGCATTTGATACGGAAGTTTACCACCGCTACGAAATCGAGCGTATTGCGCGTATTGCCTTTGAATCGGCACGGCTGCGCGATAAAAACGTCTACTCAATCGACAAAGCCAATGTACTGCAGAGCTCTATTCTATGGCGTGAAGTCGTCGAGGAAGTGGCAAAAGAGTACCCGGATGTCACGCTGAACCACATGTACATCGATAATGCGACCATGCAGCTGATCAAAGATCCGTCACAGTTCGACGTGATGCTCTGCTCAAACATCTTTGGTGACATCATCTCTGACGAATGCGCAATGATCACCGGTTCAATGGGCATGCTGCCTTCGGCCAGCCTGAACCAGGACAAGTTCGGTATGTATGAGCCGGCCGGCGGGTCAGCGCCGGATATCGCGGGGAAGAACATTGCTAACCCGGTCGCGCAGATCTTATCTGCAGCCCTGATGCTGCGTTACAGCTTGGGTGAAGAACAAGCCGCACGTGCCATTGAACAAGCCGTATCTCAAGCACTTGAAGCCGGCGAGCTTACCGCCGACCTAGCCGGCAAAGGGGAAGCACTGAGTACCAGCGAAATGGGCGATAAAATCGCTGCATACATTCGCCAAGCCTAAGCACCACCGATTCAAGGAGCATTGAGCATGTCTGTAAAAGCAAAAAACGGAACATCAAAAACACTGTATGAAAAAGTCTACGATGCCCACGTCGCGGTAGCAGCTGAAGGTGAAACCCCGATTCTGTATATCGATCGCCATCTGGTCCATGAAGTTACCTCACCGCAAGCTTTTGATGGCTTGCGTGAAAAGGGCCGTAAAGTTCGCCAGATCGGCAAGACTTTCGCGACGATGGATCACAACGTTTCAACCCAGACCAAAGACATTAATGCATCGGGTGAAATGGCTCGGATCCAGATGGAAACACTAGCAAAAAACTGTCAAGAGTTTGGTGTCACCCTATATGACCTGAACCATAAATATCAAGGCATTGTCCACGTCATGGGGCCTGAGCTGGGGATCACCCTGCCGGGTATGACCATTGTCTGTGGTGACTCGCACACCGCCACCCACGGTGCATTTGGCTCCCTGGCATTTGGTATCGGCACATCAGAAGTCGAGCATGTACTGGCAACACAGACCCTGAAGCAGGACCGGGCTAAAACGATGAAAATCGAAGTCAGAGGCAAGGTTGCTGAAGGCATTACGGCCAAAGACATCGTGCTGGCGATTATCGGTAAAACCACCGCATCTGGCGGTACCGGGTATGTGGTGGAGTTCTGCGGTGAAGCCATCACCGATCTGACCATGGAGGGGCGTATGACCGTCTGTAACATGGCCATTGAACTGGGTGCAAAAGCCGGTCTGATCGCCCCGGACCAGACCACCTTTGACTACATTAAAGATCGTAAGTTTGCCCCTGTCGGTGCGAACTATGAAGCGGCAGTCGAATACTGGAAGAGCCTGAAAACCGATGATGACGCTGAGTTTGATGCCGTTGTGACCTTAGATGCAAAAGCGATCAAACCTCAAGTCACCTGGGGAACCAATCCGGGTCAAGTTATTGCTATTGATGAATTAATACCAGGCCCTGACAACTTCACCGATCAAGTAGATAAAACCTCAGCAGAAAAAGCACTGGCCTACATGGGGTTAGAAGCAGGCAAGAAATTATCTGACTTCAACATCGATAAAGTCTTTATCGGTTCTTGCACCAACTCTCGAATCGAAGACATGCGTGCAGCGGCGGCGATTGCCAAAGGGCGCAAAGTCGCAGCCAGTGTTCAGGCTCTGGTGGTTCCGGGATCGGAACAAGTAAAAGCCCAAGCTGAGAAAGAAGGGCTGGATAAAATCTTCATTGAAGCCGGGTTTGAATGGCGCCTGCCGGGTTGCTCAATGTGTCTGGCGATGAACAATGACCGTTTAGGGCCAAAAGAGCGCTGTGCGTCAACCAGTAACCGTAACTTCGAAGGTCGCCAGGGTCGTGATGGTCGAACGCATCTGGTGAGTCCGGCAATGGCTGCGGCAGCAGCATGTGCCGGCCACTTTGTTGATATCCGCGACTTAGATAACGCAACGGCTTAATCAGGAAGGAACGAACAATGACAGGTTTTAAACAGCACACAGGATTAGTGGTTCCACTTGATACCGCGAATATTGATACCGATGCGATCATTCCTAAGCAGTTTTTGCAAAAAGTAACACGCACAGGGTTTGGTAAGCACCTGTTCCATGACTGGCGCTTTTTAGATGATGCCGGCGAGCAACCGAATCCGGAGTTTGTGATGAACTACCCGCGTTATCAGGGAGCCAGTATCCTGCTGGCTCGGGAAAACTTCGGTTGTGGCTCATCCCGTGAACATGCCCCATGGGCACTGGCTGATTACGGCATTCAAGTGATGATTGCGCCCAGCTTTGCCGATATTTTCTATGGCAACTCAATCAACAACCAAATGGTGCCGGTTCGCCTGACAGAGCAGGAAGTCGATGAGCTATTCCACTACGTTGAAGCTAACGAAGGTGCCGAGATCACCGTCGATCTGGAAGCGATGTCAGTGACCGCTAACGGCAAGTCGTATTCATTCGAAATTGATGAATTCCGTCGCCACTGCTTGCTGAACGGCCTTGATAACATTGGTCTGACCCTGCAGCATGAAGACGAAATCACGGAATACGAAAACAACATTCCGTCATTTCTTGTTTAACGTAAGCAATCACTAACCCAAGGCGCTCTGTCTGAGCGCCTTTTCTTTATACCTAAGCCGTTGAATGCTAGCTTTTAGCCACAATAAGGGAACAACGATGCGCACCTTACTTTCGCTATGCCTGTTAATGGTGTCGAATAGTCTTTGGGCAGCCCCAAAAGCCGATCTGTGGCCTTACTGGCAGCAAAGCAATGAAGCCAATAGCACCGCAGTTTCCCATGTCCTCTGGCAACAACTGCTGGACAAGTATCTCGTGCAGCAACCTCAGCAGACGTTGTTTCGCTACCGCGCAGTTTCCGCCAATGATAAGTGGGATCTTGACCGCTATATCCGCTCCCTCACCGCCAGCGATCCCCTTAAGTATCGAAAAAGCGAGCAATTTGCCTACTGGGTTAACCTCTACAATGCGCTCACCGTCCGACTGATCCTGGATAATTACCCGCTGAAATCGATCACCAAACTGGGTGGGTTCTTCACTTTCGGACCTTGGGATGAGGATCTGATCACCATCAATGGCAAACAATTGTCACTCAATGACATAGAGCACCGTATTTTACGCCCGATCTGGCAAGATCCGCGTATCCATTATGTCGTCAATTGTGCCAGCCTGGGGTGCCCGGATCTTCAGCCTCAGGCCTTTACTGCCAGCAATAGCGAAGACTTACTTGACCAGGCCGCCATCCGCTTTGTGAACAGCACCAAGGGCGTTCAGCTGACAGGCGATAAAGTCCGCCTTTCCTCTATCTATGACTGGTATGGCGAGGATTTTGGTAATAAGGCCGCACTGCAAAATCACCTGAATCAATACTGGAAAGGGGCTCCAGTGGAACTTAACCACATCAGCTATGATTACGACTGGGCGCTGAATGAAACAGAATAAGACAGTGCACGCCATTAAATCAGCACAGGCGTATTACGCTGGCAACAGACTGCTTAGCGCATTACAATAGCTACCGTTCTCATTGGGGAGTCGATGTTGTTTAAGCAACTAAGGCTGAGATTGCTGACGCAGAACCCATTGAACCTGAACCAGGTCATACTGGCGTAGGAATTGAGAAAATAGCCGCTGCTTGTTTTACCAGAGCAAAAGCATCAGACAACACCTTCTCAACCTTCGCTCACTTGAAATAATTGTCCCGCAGGATGTTGGGCATCAGGAGCGCATCGTGAAAAAACGACTACCAATTCTTTCTCTGTCTTTATTAGCCGCAAGCTCGGCATGGGCCAGTGACAATACCTTAACGGTCTATACCTACAGCTCATTTGCATCAGACTGGGGACCGGGCCCGGCCATCGAAAAAGCCTTTGAAGCCCAATGCAATTGTAACCTTGAGTTCGTCGCCCTTGATGACGGGGTGTCGATCCTAAACCGTGTCCGCCTGGAAGGCCGCAGCACCAAAGCGGACATCTTGCTGGGGTTAGATAACAACCTGATGGCGGAAGCCAAGCAAACAGGCTTACTGGCCGTACATAATGTCGATACCGGTGCCGTTGACCTCCCCAATGGCTGGAGTGATACAACCTTTGTTCCGTACGACTACGGCTATTTTGCCTTTGTCTATGACTCGGAAAAGCTAACTAACCCGCCCAAGAGCCTGGCAGAGCTGATCCAACGTGATGATATCAGCGTGATCTATCAAGATCCCCGCACGTCGACACCGGGGCAAGGCCTGATGCTGTGGATGAAGTCGGTCTATGGCGATAAGGCAACCGATGCCTGGCAGCAGCTGGCAAAGAAAACAGTCACCGTCACCAAGGGCTGGTCTGAAGCTTACAACATGTTCCTTAAAGGGGAATCTGACATGGTGCTGTCTTACACCACGTCTCCGGCTTATCACATCATTGCTGACAAAGAGATCAAATACCGGGCCGCAGAATTCAGTGAAGGTCACTACATGCAGGTTGAAGTGGCGGCTAAGCTGAAAAACAGTCCAAATGCCAAACTGGCCGATCAGTTCATGACGTTTATTCTGAGTGATGAGTTCCAGTCTGCAATGCCAACCGGTAACTGGATGTACCCTGTCACCAAACAAGCATTACCGGCAGGTTTTGAGCAATTAACCCTGCCCGAGAAAGCCTTGCAATTCAGTGCAAAGGAAGTGGCATCACAACGTCGCGGCTGGATCCGCGAATGGCAGAATGCCCTTACGCAATAGCGCTGCTACATCCCTCCACTGAGCGCTCTGACTGAAGAGCGCTTACAAAAAAAGAATATTATCAATAATGGTCACTGACTTTTGAATACCCGTTTTCGTGCTTCACTGCCCGGCATGATCACCGCCGGGCTGATCGCCATCGTGGTGATCAGTGCCATCACCGCGTTGATCAGTCAGGCGACCGACTTTGACTCTCTGAAGATCTGGCAAGACCCCTATCTGCGCCACGTGGCGGGATTCAGCTTTTATCAGGCTTTGCTCTCGACCTTGCTCAGCGTAATGCCGGCTATTCCGGTTGCCTATGCGCTGTCGCGTCGGCAGTTTTTCGGCCGTAGCTTATTGCTGCGGTTATTTGCGATGACTCTGGTGCTACCGGTACTGGTTGCGGTCTTTGGCCTGCTGGCGATTTACGGCAAAAGCGGCCTGCTGGCTGCCATACTGGGCATCTGGCAGCAGCCGCTACCGTTTAACCTTTATGGCTTAAACGGCATTTTGCTGGCGCATGTGTTCCTTAACTTACCGTTAGCCACCCGTCTGTTACTGCAAAGTATCGAAGGGATCCCTTTTGAACAGCATAAACTGGCAGCCCATCTGGGTATTACGGGCTGGAGTAAGTTCCGCCTAATTGCCTGGCCGCGCTTAAGGCAACAGCTGCCTCATGTGATTGGTCTGGTTTTCATGCTCTGCTTTACCAGTTTTGCGGTGATTATGTCACTGGGCGGCGGGCCAAAAGCCACCACCATCGAGCTGGCAATTTATCAGGCGTTGCGCTATGACTTCGACCTGGCAGCCGGAGCCGTTCTGGCGTTGTGGCAAATGCTGATTTGCTGCAGCCTAGTGTTATTCACCCTGCGATTTGCGAAACCACTTTCAACCCTGACGGGCTCGGTGGCAGAGCACCAACCTAATTATCTCGACAATCGACGGGCAAAAATCTGGGACTGGAGCTGGATCAGCCTAGCCCTGCTGCTCGTTCTGCCGCCCTTACTCGCCGTCATTGGTGCCGGGCTCAACAGTAAACTTCCCCAGCAACTGGCCGAGCCCGCGCTGTGGCAAGCCATCGCAAATTCACTCAGGATCGCGGTGGTTTCCTGCCTGATCGCCGTCTTCAGTGGTCTCGCTATCTTACTGACCAGTCGCCACTGGCGCCTGCACAATAAAAGACTTCGTGCTGATGGAATAGAACTGCTCGGCACCATTATTCTGGTTACCCCCAGCTTAGTGCTCAGCACCGGGATCTTTTTGCTGCTGCGCCAGTATACCGATGTCTTTGCCACCGCTCTTTGGGTGATTATCTTCGTCAATGCGTTAATGGCTCTGCCATATGTGATAAAAACCCTGAGCCAGCCAATGCTCCATGTCGCTCAGCAATACAATCCATTGTGCCAGAGCCTGGGAATGAGCGGCCTGTCACGCCTGCGGCTGGTTGAGTGGCGCGCCCTGCGCAAACCGATCGCCCAGGCTCTGGCGATCGGTTTTGTGCTCTCGCTCGGTGATTTAGGGGCTATCGCCTTATTTGGCAGTCAGGATTTCCAGACCCTTCCTCTGTATCTGTTTCAGCTGTTGGGAAGTTATCAGATGGATGCCGCAGCCGTGGCGGCCTTGCTGCTGCTATTACTCAGCCTCGGATTATTTACCTTGGTCGAGAAAGTTCTTATTTCTGATCATAAAAAGTAGAAGTCATCATGCTCAAACTCAATCACTTATGTCACCACTATGTACACCCCGGCCAGTCAGCCCAGAATAGAATACAACCTATGGTATTCGACCTGCAGGCTGAAAAAGGCGATATCGTGGCATTGATCGGCCCTAGCGGAGCCGGGAAAAGTACCTTGTTAGCCATGGTGGCGGGTTTTCTTAACCCTGACAGCGGTGAATTGCACATTGCCGGGCAGCCGATAACAAGCCAAACGCCCGCCGAGCGTCCGCTCTCCATTTTGTTTCAGGATCACAACCTGTTCCCCCACCTTACAGTGTTTGAAAACATCGGCCTTGGGATCCACCCCGGATTAAAGCTAAGCCGGGAAGATAAAGAGAATATAGTCGTCGCGGCATCTCGGGTGGGAATAAGCAAGTATCTCGACCGCCTGCCGGAACAACTCTCCGGCGGGCAGAAACAGCGGGTGGCGCTGGCACGCTGCCTGATCCGGCAGCAACCCTTACTGTTACTCGATGAGCCGTTCTCGGCGCTCGATCCGGCGCTGCGCAAAGAAATGCTAACACTGGTAAAAAGCCTCGCAAAAGAGCAGCAAATCACCGTACTGATGGTCACCCACAGCCCCGAAGATGCCCTGAAAATTGCCAATAAATGCGCGTTCATCTATGAGGGGCAAGTGACGGTGTCAGGCCCGACGCGGCAAGTGCTGGTCGAGCCTGAAGATGAAGCATTGAAGAAGTACTTAGGTATTTAAGATGTGTGAGGTTCTATGGTTCGATGGTTCTATGGTTCTATGGTTCTATGGTTCTATGGTTCTATGGTTCTGCAAGTTTGCTCTAAAGCCCCATACGGTCAATAAGAGCAACAACAAACACCGCCACAGAACCACAGGGCCACTGGACCGCTTTTCCCTTTACTACAAATTCTCTTCCGCAAATTCAGCAAGACGACTGCGGACAACCCCATTGAGGTAGATGTTGGCACTGCCTTCAAAGTGTTTAAAGCGTTCGACAATATAGGTTAAGCCCGATGTAACGGGTGAGAGATAACTGGAGTCAATCTGAGACAGGTTACCGGAACAGACCAGTTTGGTACCTTCACCGCAACGGGTAATGATCGTTTTGATTTGTGAAGCCGTTAAGTTCTGGCATTCATCCAGCAATACAAACGCATTCTGAATTGAACGGCCACGCATGAAGTTAATGGATTTGAACTGAATATTGGCTTTCTCAAAGATATATTTCATTGAGCCATCAGTACAAACATCGTTTTTATGTAGCGCTTCCATAGTATCTGTTACCGCCGCTAACCACGGCATCATTTTTTCTTCTTCCGTCCCCGGTAAGAAACCAATAGATTCGGCAATTTCCGGAGTGTTACGGGTGACAATAATCTTGTCATACATGCTTTTTTCAATCACCAGCTCCAGCGCGGCGGCCATTGCCAGAATCGTCTTACCGCACCCGGCCGGACCGGTCAGAATGACCAGATCAATATCAGGGTCGAGCATCGCATCCAGCGCCATTCCCTGATAGACATTTTTAGGGTGGATCCCCCATGCCTGGCGGTGCATCAATCGCTCATGACCCAGATCTTTGACCGTGACCGTTGCACCATCAATACTGTCGATCCGGCCCGCAAAATCATCTCCGTCATCAAGAAGGTACTGATTAAGATAAGGAGCCTCAAACAGCTCTGTCGGCAAGGTATGCACGGTGGCACGCCCGCGGCTTTCCGTCTGACACTCCCCGACCCGATCCCAAAACAGCCCGTCAAATTGATGAAAACCTTTACTTAATAATTTTACATCATCAATAAGCTGATCAGAGCGATAATCCTCAACCTTATAGACGCCGGCACCTTTGGCGCGCAGCCGCATATTGATATCTTTGGTTACCAATACGACTTCGCGCGGAGCATAGTGAGATTGCAGGTACAGAACCCCGTTAAGAATCCGGTTATCGCCGGCCTTATCAGCAAATGCGTGCACCATTTCTTTGATCGTGTAATCGGCAAAAATAGCAACCGTCCCTTTATGACCGCCATCATGAGTAAAAGGAATTCCGGCAGAAATCTGCTCGGGGGTGGCATCGTGGAAGATATCTTCCAGCGCGCGGATGGCTACCCGAGCATCGCGGGAAACATCACGTTTACTGTCTTTAATCCGATCGAGCTCCTCCAGTACCGTCATCGGAATAACGACATCGTGCTCGTGGAAAGAATAAATCGCGAGAGGTTCATGAAGTAGAATATTGGTATCAAGTACAAAGATTTTCCGTGCATAATCGTCCATAAGCACCTCCTTGGTAGCATCCTGATAGCAAAATAAATTGCCACTACACTTAAACGTACGTCAAAACACGGTAGTTACTATTAAAGACCGGAGATCATGAAATAAATGTGACAAAAATACTGTGACGGATTTGGGCAACTTTCGCCGTGACCTCAATCACATCATGCAGTAACATGACTCCCCTTTTTACCGATGCGAATTCTGGCTTACACTTAATCTCAGTGTAGCCCAAAGATCACAAAGCGTCGGGCTTCACATTTTCCTTAATATCAAATAATTAGAAGGTTTTTACCGCTATGCCATTTGCTTTGGGCCAACGTTGGATCAGTGATACAGAGAGTGATTTAGGTTTAGGCACTGTCGTTGCAGCAGATGCCCGTACTGTCTCCCTGATGTTCTCCGCCAGTGAAGAGAGCCGCTTGTATGCACGCCATGATGCTCCTGTTACCCGTGTAATGTTTAATATTGGTGATGTGGTTGAAAGCCATGAAGGCTGGTCACTAAACGTTGAAAACGTTGAAGAAAGTGGTGGCGTCTTTACCTATATCGGTACCCGCACAGACACCGGGGAAGAGAACGTTACACTGCGTGAAATTTTCCTCTGCCACCAAATCCGTTTTAACAAACCGCAGGATAAATTATTTGCCGGCCAGATCGATCGTATGGATCGGTTTGCCCTGCGTTACCGCGCGCTAAAAAATCAGTACGAACAACATAAAAGTCCGCTTCGGGGCCTGTGTGGTATGCGTGCCGGTTTAATCCCGCATCAGTTATACATCGCCCATGAAGTCGGTCGTCGTTACGCACCACGCGTGCTGCTGGCCGATGAAGTCGGCTTAGGTAAAACCATTGAAGCGGGCATGATCATCCACCAGCAAATACTGTCAGGCCGTGCCGAGCGCATCCTGATCCTGGTGCCGGAAACGCTTCAGCATCAATGGCTGGTTGAGATGATGCGTCGCTTTAATCTCCACTTTTCAATTTTTGACGAAGAACGCTGCGTTGAAGCCTATGCCGATGCGTCAAACCCGTTTGAGACCGCGCAATACGTGCTGTGTTCGCTGGACTTCCTGCGTAAGAGCCGCCGCCGTTTTGAGCAGGCTCTGGACGCTGACTGGGATCTGCTGGTCGTCGATGAAGCGCACCACCTGGAGTGGAGCGAAGACAAACCGAGCCGCCAGTATCAGGTGGTAGAGGCATTATCCGAAAAAACCCCTGGCGTACTGTTGCTCACCGCAACTCCGGAGCAACTTGGCCACGAAAGCCACTTCGCCCGTCTGCGCCTGCTCGATCCGGATCGTTTCTACGATTATGGCGCTTTTGTTGAAGAAGAGCGCCAGTACGCACCGGTAGCCGAAGCCGTCTCCCGCCTGTTGTCCGGCGAACAACTGGACCATGATGCCAAAGAGAGCCTGACAGCGCTGCTGTCAGAGCAAGATATCGAGCCGATGCTGCGTATTATCGAATCTGGCGAGATCGATAATGAACAATCACAGACGGTACGCCATGAGCTGATCGATAACCTGATGGACCGTCACGGTACCGGCCGCGTGCTGTTCCGTAATACTCGGGCGGCGATCAAAGGCTTCCCGCAGCGCCACCTGAATATGTACCCGCTGCCACTACCGAACCAGTATCAGACGGCAATGCGTGTCGCTGGCATGATGTCAGGCAAAGTGCCAAGCGAACAAAAAGCAATTAAACTGCTTTATCCGGAAGATATTTATCAGGAGTTTGAAGGGGAATCAGCAACCTGGTGGAACTTCGATCCGCGCGTAAACTGGCTGCTTGATATGCTGAAAGCCAATCGCAGCGAGAAGGTACTTGTCATTTGCTCCCGCGCCCAGACTGCGCTGACCCTGGAGCAGGCACTTCGCGAGCGTGAAGGTATTCGTGCCTCCGTGTTCCATGAAGGGATGTCTATCATCGAACGCGATAAAGCCGCCGCTTACTTCGCCCAGGAAGATGAAGGGGCTCAGGTACTGCTCTGTTCAGAAATTGGTTCGGAAGGCCGTAACTTCCAGTTTGCCAATCAGCTGGTGATGTTTGATCTGCCGATCAACCCGGATCTGCTGGAGCAACGTATCGGTCGCCTTGACCGTATCGGCCAGCTGCGTGATATTGAAATTCACGTACCACACCTGCAAGGCACGTCGCAGGCGCTGCTGGCTCGCTGGTATAACGAAGGCCTGAATGTTTTTGAAGAAACCTGTCCGACCGGCCGGGCGGTATATGAAGCGGTAAGAGATGACTTGATTGAGCTGCTGGCCAGCGAGAGTCACGACGCCGATGTACTGGAAAGCCTGATCGAGCAGAGTGCGGCGATGCATCAGTCGCTGAAAGCCAAACTGGAACAAGGCCGCGATCGCCTGCTAGAGATCCACTCCAACGGCGGGGAAAAAGCACGCGAACTCAGCGAGCAAATTGCCGCTAAAGACGGGGATACCAATCTGGTTGCCTTTGCACTGGGTCTGTTTGATACCATTGGCCTGAATCAAGACGACAAAGGTGAGAATGCGATTGTCGTAACGCCATCTGAGCATATGATGGTCGCCAGCTACCCGGGGCTACCATACGATGGCTGCACCATCACCTTTGAGCGCGACACCGCGCTGTCACGTGAAGACCTGCACTTTCTTAGCTGGGAACACCCGATGATCCAGGGCGGTATCGACTTACTGTTGTCTGAAGGCGTTGGTACCACGGCGGTTTCTCTGTTGAAAAACAAAGCCCTGCCTGCCGGCACCCTGCTGCTTGAACTGGTTTATGTGGTCGACGCTCAAGCACCGAAACAATCGGGCATTGGCCGCTTCCTGCCACAGACCCCTATTCGGATCTTACTGGATGCCAAAGGGAATAACCTGTCGGCGAAAGTGGAGTTTGAAGGCTTTAACCGTCAGCTAAGTCCGGTTAACCGCCATTTAGCCAGCAAACTGGTCAACTCGGTGCAAAAAGAGATCCATGTCCTGATTGCTCAGGCTGAGCAAGAAATCGTCAAAGAGCAAGTCACAGTACGTGAAGCGGCTCAGGCTGACATGGAAACCAGCCTGCGGGCAGAGCTGAATCGCCTCCGGGCTCTGAAAGCGGTCAACCCGAATATCCGTGACGATGAACTGGAACTGATCGAAAGCCAGATCCAGGATCTGACCGGTTATATCAGTAAAGCTCAGGTACAGCTGGATTCATTGCGTCTGATTGTGGTCAGCCACAACTAATTCACTTGCTTTCAGTTCATGTGAAGCCGCGTGATGCTCAGTATCATGCGGCTTTTATGTTAGTATTCCGATGACACCCATTGTGCTTACTTCCACCTACATCATTCGAGTAACTCATGAAACCATTGCCATTGCTGGACTACAATCCACCCGTCGAACCCTGGCTGGATGTACTTCACCTCGATCGCGATATCATTGCCCTGAACAAGCCTTCGGGACTGCTTTCAAATCCGGGGCGGGATCCGGCGCATTATGACAGTGTGCTTAGCCGAGTTCTGCGTGACTACCCGCACGCCCAGATTATCCACCGCCTTGACATGGCGACCTCTGGCTTGATTGTCCTGGCCCTAAATAAAAATGCCGAACGCCACCTGAAAATCCAGTTCCAAAAACGCCAGACTCAAAAAATCTACTACGCCCGGGTGTGGGGCCACTTAAAACAAGATACCGGCACGATTGACCTGCCACTCGTTTGCGACTGGCCAAACCGCCCGAAACAGAAAGTCTGCTTTGAAGATGGCAAACCGTCGGTTACTCATTACGAGGTAGTCGCACGGGAAGAGAACGCCACCCTGGTTCGCCTGCAACCGATTACCGGCCGTTCGCACCAGCTCCGGGTACATCTGCTGGCATTAGGCCACCCTATTCTGGGGGATCGTTTCTACGCCCACGATGAAGCCAGAACAATGGCTCCTCGCCTGCAGCTGCACGCCGCAGAACTGACATTCGCACATCCTTATACCGAACAGCCGATGCACCTGTTTGCCCCATGCAGTTTCTTTCCTGAGGCGCCAGAAAAAACTCTCGAATTGCCCGCTGCAGTTCAATAATATCAACGTTTCTGGGTCTGTGTCTGTTTCGACATAATTGCCGCAATGTTGATACATAAACAGACCCGGGTTGAGACTTCATCCGGATTTGATATAAATGACTCCTCTTACAACCAAATCGGATCAACTGACATGGAAACTATCGTCTTTCTCGATCGCGCCACGATTCCCGCTCATATCCCAATGCCGCAGCCAGCCTTTGCACACCGGTGGCTTGAATACCCTGCCACCGATGCGAGCCAGCTCGTTGAGCGCCTGCAGGACGCCACCATTGTGATCGTCAACAAGGTGGTTCTTGATGCCGATATCCTGTGTCAGTTACCACAGCTCAAAATGGTGGCAGTGGCGGCGACAGGCACCAATAACGTCGATCTCGATTATTGTCACCAAAATCAGATCACCGTGGCTAACATCCGAGGCTACGCCACCCGATCGGTACCGGAACATGTCATTGGGTTAATGTTTGCGCTGCGACGTAATTTAGTCGGATATCATCAGGATATTCAGGCCGGTGTCTGGCAGCAAAAAAAACAATTCTGTTTTTTTACTCACCCGATTGGGGATATTGCAGGATCGACGCTGGGCATCATCGGCCATGGCGGGCTCGGACAGGCGGTCGCTACATTAGCGACTGCACTGGACATGCAGGTGTTGTTTGCCGAACACAAAGGAAGAGTCGCTTGTCGTGAAGGCTACACCCCATTTGACGAGGTACTGGCGCAAGCCGATGTCCTGACGCTGCATTGTCCGTTAAACGAGCAGACAACCAACCTGATTGGCTCAGCCGAGCTGGATAAGATGAAATCTACCAGCATCTTAATCAATACCGGGAGAGGGGGGTTAGTTGATGAGGCCGCCCTGGTCGCAGCATTAAAAAATGGCACGATTGCCGGTGCGGGTGTCGATGTCTTTACCCAGGAGCCCGCAGACAGCAGCAATCCTCTCGTCGCCAATGCGGAACTGCCCACGCTTTTACTGACCCCTCATGTTGCCTGGGGTTCAGACTCCTCAATTCAGGCGCTGGCTAACCAGCTTATCGACAATCTCAATGCCTTTATCGCCGGTAAACCGCAAAATGTCATGTAATACCAACCCCTTCGTTATCAAACCATTCCGATGGTTAATGGACTCGGCATAGAAACGGGAGCAAAAGCTCCCGTTATCAACCCGCCCGGTAGAACTACAGGTTAACTATTTGAAACCATTTTCTTTACGGAGCAGGTCATAAGCCGCCTGCAACTCTTGCGCCTTCTGCTTAGCCATCTCCCTCATTTCCGGCGGCAGGCCTTTCGCCGCCAGCTTATCCGGATGGTGCTCATTCATCTGCTTACGATACGCTCGTTTGACATCCTGAGCCGATGCTCCATCAGTCACTCCCAGCAGCTCATAGGCATCCGCCACTTGATCACGCGTCGGAGCCTGCTGGTAAGCACCTTGCTGCTGACCTTGCTGATTAAAGCCACCCTGCTGAAAACGAAACGCCGCTTCTTGCATGTGCAAGCGTCGCTCTAGCTGCTGCGAAGAGAAACCTAAACTACGGGCTATAACATGCAGTAACTGGCGTTCACTCGGGTGTAATATACCGTCGGCAAACGCAGCCTGGATCTGTAACTCTAGGAAAAACTGTAATAAATCAGCGCGTCCAGCACAATTTCGGCGGACACTAGAAAGTGTTTCGTCAAGCAGGAAGCTCTCTCCCTTCCCTTCTCTGAAGGCATTTTGCGCCTGACGGCGAGATTCGCCATGCAGCCCCATACGATCCATAATGGCGCTGGCCACCCGGATTTCATCTTCAGTAACCCGGCCTTTCGATTTGGCCATATGGCCCATCACCGCAAAACCCGCGTAGAAAAACTCCGCCTGGCGCTCAGCGCTATTGGCTTGATGCGAACCAAAACGGCCAAAACCGCCACTGCGATAAATATTTGTTCGGGCTTTATCGAACTTATGGCCTAAAAACAGGCCTAAAAACAATCCAAATGGACCACCAAGAAGGAAGCCAAAAAATGCGCCTAAAAGCTTACCCCACACCTGCATTCTGTACTCTCTGGTAATTTGCTAAATTTATTCATGGTTTACTCGACACTGTGGCCTGAAAAGATGCCGTCGAGGTGAAATTGCATTATGATAGCTGTCATTTATCGGGAATGCTTGTAAAAAGCGCAACCAAATAGCTATGCGCCACAAACTGAATACAGGAACGTTTAATTCGATGTCATTAACCTCCCGCAGCTTACTTGCCACCATGATCAGCCTGGCTCTTTATGGCCCGGCACTGGCAGATGAAACTCCAACCCAGAGCGACGATGTCAATGATGCGTTTTCTGTAGCTGACCAAAAAACGGATGCGCTTGAACTGGTGCGCGGTATCTGCATCGCCCCTCAGGATCGCTCTGCTGATCCCAATAATGAGCCAATCAAAGTCACCGCCGATCATGCAGAAGCAAAAACTAACACCAAAATGACTTACTCTGGCGATGTGGTTGTCCAGCAAGGCCACCGGACGATGGCGGCAGATATGGCGACATTACGTCAGCCGGAAAATATCGTCACGGCGGAAGGCAATGTCTATTTCCATGACGGTGGTATGGAAGTCTACTCCGATCGCCTCCAAAGCAACCTCGACAGTGAAGATGCCGAAATGGAGAACGCGGTCTATAGCATGACCTGTGAAGCCGGTCGGGGGGAAGCAAGCCGGATCAGCAAGAAAAATGTTCTGGGAACCCAGTTCTACCGGATGAAAGACGGAACCTATACCACCTGCCCGACTGACGATAAGAGCTGGCGCTTTGCTGCGACCACATTGGAGCGAGAGGGGGAGTCACCTTTTGCTGACTTGTACAACGCCCGCTTCGAAGTGCTTGATGTGCCTGTTTTCTATTTACCTTATTTAAGAGTGCCGGTAGGCAAAGAGCGTTTAACCGGCTTCTTGTACCCGTCTCTCAGCTATGGCTCCCGTGATGGTTTCGAGTTTGAAACACCGTTTTACTGGAATATTGCCCCGAATTACGACATGACCATCACTCCTAAGTACATGAGTAACCGCGGCCTGCAACTTAATTCCCAATTCCGTTACCTGAATGAATTTGGCCGCGGCCAGTTAAGCGGCGAGTACCTTGGTGATGATAAAATCGCACCGGAAAAAGATGCCCGCTGGGCCTTTAACTGGTCTCACACCGGGACTTACCGAAGCCACTGGCTATTTAAGGCCGATTACAGCAAAACCAGTGACTTCAGTTATTTCAATGAAATCGATTCCAGCATCGGTAAGCGCGAAGATAACAACCTGTTGCAGACCGGAGAGGTCTCTTACCGCGAGCAGAACTGGGATTCAACGTTAAGGGTGCGTGATTTCCAACCGTTAACCTCAACCGGCGAAGGAACGCAATATCGTCTGATGCCCCAGCTGGAGTTTAACTACTACCGCCCGGATCTGCCTTACGGCTTCGATTTCTCGATGGCCAGCCATCTCAGCCGTTTTGAAAATGATTCAAACGCTAAGCCCTCGGCCGATCGTGTTCACCTCGAACCGAAGCTCACACTGCCCTATTCAACGCCTTGGTGGTCTATCACTTCAGAAACTAAGCTGATGTACACCTATTACAATCAAGACTTTGATAACTCGCTCACAGGTTTATCAACGCTTGACGAAACGGCTTCGCGGACAGTTCCAAGTGTACGTATCCACAGTGGGCTCTACCTGGAACGGGACACCGCCTTTTGGGGTAACCGTTATACCCAAAGCCTTGAACCGCAGATCCAATATCTCTTTGTACAGAACGTTGACCAGTCAGGTATCTATAACCCGGTAACATACTCTGGTGGTGGTTATGACAGTACCCGCCTGCAACAAGACTACTACGGCCTGTTTAGTGACAAAATATATAGTAGTGTTGATTACATTGCTCCGGCAAACCAATTTACCCTTGGCGCCTCGACTCGTTACTTTGACAATAATTTCAGGGAACGATTTACCCTGTCGTTAGGTCAAATCTTTTATATCGAGAAACCAACATTTGATGGTACCAGTGAAGATGATGCGGAAAGTTATTCGGCAACAGCATTAGAAACTGAATTTAACTATGCCGATTGGCTCTTCTTCAAAAGCTCCATGCAATATGATGCGAGTGATCGAAAGGTGCAGCTGGCCAGCGGAGCAATTGAATACCGTACCGGAGGGGTTTATATTCAGCCAAACTACCGCTACGTCTCTAGCAGCTACCTGGACCGATTCGTCGCCAATCCAAACGCTGCCGATGATAGTGGCAAACAGGACGGTCTTTCTCAGCTCGGCCTGTCAACAGGTATTCCTCTTTACGAGGGCTTGAGCCTGCGTGCCGACTATTTCCATGATCTGAATGTCAATAAAATGCTGGAAACCCAGGTAGGCTTGACTTACACCTCTGCTTGTTGGCTTATCGGTCTGACTTATAACCAGTATGCATCGAGTTCTTTAGGGGCGGAGAACACCCAATACGAGGATAACATAACATTATCCTTCAGCTTGCTCGGCCTGCAGGGCGCAAAACCTCTGGGTTACAGTACTGATACGGGTAATGCATTGTCGTACGGTAATTCATTCTCTTTAAATAATTAACCCAATTACGGCCATAAGTCGTAATTGCAACACAGATGGAACGTAAATGAAAAAGTGGAAGTCTTCTCTGTTAGGCCTGGTTATCTGGAGCCTCGCAGCCGGCAGCATTGCTGCCCCCAAGGAAATGGACAAGGTCGTGACGCTGGTTAACAACAGCGTGATCCTGCAAAGCGATGTCGATGCCATGCTTAAAACGGTACGCATCAATGCCGCCGAACAAAATCAGCCTTTGCCTTCTGACGAAGTCCTGACTGAACAGATCATGGAAAAGCTGATCCTTGAGGCCCTACAGCTGCAGCAGGCTGAGCAATTTGGGATCCGAATCGACGATACCCGCCTTGATCAGGCGATTGCCCGAATCGCCCAAGAGCGGCAAATGACGGTTCCCCAACTGCAGCAAGAACTGGCTTCAAACGGCATCGGTTATTCAATGTTCCGCGAGCAAATGCGCCGTGATATGACAGCAAGCGAAGCGCGTACCATTCAGGTTCGCCGCCGCATCAGTATTTTGCCACAAGAGGTAGACACGCTGGCAGAGCAACTTAACAAACAAAATCTCCAAAGTGTACAGTTCAACATCAGCCACATTCAGCTTCGGGTCGAAGACGGTGCCAATAAGGCACTGCGCGAAGAAACGGAAAAGCAAGCTCAGCAGCTGGTGAATGAACTCAAGCAAGGCGCCGACTTTGCCAGCCTCGCTTACCGCTACTCAAAAGGCCCGAAAGCACTGCAAGGTGGCGAATGGGGATGGATGCGCCAGGAAGAGATGCCAACCATCTTTGCCGATCAGATCAAATCAAATGGCAAAGGCGCCATTATCGGTCCTTTCCGGAGCGGTGTTGGCTACCATATTATGAAAATCAACGATGCCAAAGGGTTAGAAACGGTCTCGGTCACCGAAGTCAATGCACGCCATATTCTGTTGAAAACTTCGGTCATTTTAAGTGATGACGGCGCACAACGTCAGCTGAAAAATGCGCGCAACAAGATCCTGGCGGGAGAGCAGACTTTTGCCGACGCCGCTCAGTCACTGAGTGCCGACCCGGGCTCGGCGGCCAACAAAGGTGAACTGGGATGGCAGACTCCTGACATTTATGTGCCTGAATTTAAAGATAAAGTGGAAAGCCTGCCAACCGGCACTATCAGTGAACCCTTTAAAACCGTCCATGGCTGGCACATTGTTGAAGTATTAGAACGCCGTAATGTTGACCGTACTGATGCCGCAGTCAAAGACCGTGCTTACCGTATTTTGTTCAGCCGTAAGTTCAACGAAGAAGCTCAGGCGTGGATTCAGGAATTACGCGCCGGTGCTTATATCGAACAATTAGGAGCTGACAATGAGTAAGGTTAAACGCATCGCGATCACACCGGGAGAACCTGCTGGTATCGGCCCTGATTTAGTGATTGCTATCGCCCAGCAGAACTGGCCACATGAACTGGTTATTTGTGCTAACGCCCAGCTTATGGTAGAACGTGCAGCCCAATTGGGATTACCGCTGGAAGTAAGAGTGTATGATGCCTCACTTCCCGCGCAGCCGCATCAGGCTGGCACCATGGTTGTCACTGACCACGATCTTAAAGCACCAGTGACGCCTGGTGAGCTAAAGGAACAAAATGGTCACTACGTACTACAAACGTTAGAGCGAGCTGCTCAGGGGTGCTTGAGTGGCGAATTTGCGGCATTGGTAACAGGCCCTGTTCACAAGGGTGTGATTAACCGTGCTGGTGTGGCATTCAGTGGCCACACCGAGTTTTTCGCCCAGCAAGCGGACACAGCGCAAGTTGTAATGATGCTGGCGACTGAAGGCTTGCGGGTGGCGTTAGTGACGACGCATATCCCTTTGGCTTATGTTTCCAAAGCGATAACAGAAGAGCGGCTGCAACAAGTCATCCGCATTTTACACGCGGATTTAGTCAGTAAATTTGGTATTAAACAGCCCAAAATTTACGTTTGCGGCTTAAATCCGCACGCCGGTGAAGACGGCTGTCTGGGCAGAGAAGAAATCGACATCATTTCTCCGGCCTTAGAGCAGCTTCGCCAACAGGAAGGAATGAATCTGGTAGGCCCATTGCCTGCCGATACTATCTTCCAGGATAAATATCTGGCCGATGCAGACACTGTATTGGCTATGTATCACGATCAAGGGCTGCCAGTGCTGAAATATAAAGGCTTTGGTAAATCGGTCAACATTACGTTAGGTCTGCCCTTCATCAGAACTTCAGTAGATCATGGTACCGCACTGGAACTCGCAGGTACTGGACAGGCGGACACGGGTAGCCTTTGGACAGCGCTATCACACGCCCTCAAATTGGTAGAAAAACAAGCATGAGCAGCGATCAAGTCCACCTGGGTCACCGCGCCCGTAAGCGCTTTGGCCAGAACTTTTTGAACGACCCGTATATCATTGATGGCATTGTATCTGCCATCAACCCGCTGCCAGGTCAAAACCTGGTTGAAATTGGCCCGGGTCTGGGTGCAATCACCGAGCCTGTCGGCAAACTGGTCGATAAATTTTCAGTTATCGAGCTGGATCGCGATCTGGCGGAACGCTTACGCAACCACCCTGATTTGGCTCATAAGCTAACGATCCACGAAGGCGATGCCATGCGTTTCGACTTCACCCAGCTGATCAAGCCGAACAACAAGCTGCGTATTTTCGGTAATCTGCCGTACAACATTTCCACGCCATTGATGTTCCACCTTTTTACTTTTCATGAAAATGTGCAAGATATGCACTTCATGTTACAAAAAGAGGTGGTCAATCGTTTAGCGGCGGGGCCTGGCTGCAAAGCGTATGGTCGCCTGACCGTCATGGCTCAGTACTACAGCAAAATAATGCCGGTACTGGAAGTGCCGCCAGAGTCATTTACACCAGCACCAAAAGTGGACTCTGCGGTTGTACGCCTGACGCCATATGAAACCCTGCCCTACCCATGTACTAATCTTAAATGGTTAGATCGTGTGTGCCGTGAAGGTTTTAATCAGCGCCGTAAGACAATCCGCAACTGTTATAAAGCGCTGTTCAGCGTCGAAGAACTGGAGAACCTGGGAATTAACCCGGGATTACGTCCGGAAAATATCACGGTTGAGCAGTTCGTTGACATGGCAAACTGGCTGGATGCCAACCATAAAAACGCATAAGCGCATAGGTTGGGGTTTGGCTGAACAAAGAAAGGAAGCATGATTTTGAGTACTAACGCCACCCCAACCATCAAATGCAGAGTGGTTACTCACTACCTGGAAGACCAATCTGAACCTGAGAATCAGCGATATGTGTTTTCGTACACCATCACTATCAGTAATCTCGGGCAGGGAACGGCTCAGTTGCTGAGCCGTCGCTGGCTGATCACAGATGCCAACGGCAAAAAATTAGTGATCGAAGGCGAAGGTGTCGTCGGCGAGCAGCCTGAAATTGCTGCCAACGAAGAATACACCTATACCAGCGGTACTATCATTGAAACCCCTCTGGGAGTCATGCAGGGTCACTACGTCATGAGTAATGAGCTGGGGGATGAATTTATTGCCGAGGTTGCTCCCTTCCGACTGGCTATTCCCAATATTCTTCATTAAGGAACCGTATGGCTACCTACCTTGTCGGTGACATTCAAGGTTGTTTCGACGATCTCTGCCACCTGCTTGATCAGGCCCGATTCGATCCTGAATGTGATGAATTATGGCTGGCTGGTGATCTCGTCGCACGGGGGCCTAAATCGCTTGACACCTTACGGTTTGTGAAAGCGCTTGGCTCCCGGGCAACAACAGTATTAGGCAATCACGATTTGCACTTACTCGCCATTGCTAATGGCATCGCCAAGCCGAAAGCCAAAGACAAAATTCAGGCCATCTTAGATGCTCCCGACAGTGCCGAGCTGCTCGACTGGCTCCGGCGACAACCGTTACTCGCCGAACACCCGTCCTTACCTTTCGTCATGGCTCATGCCGGTATTCCCCCGCAGTGGGATCTTAAGCAAGCCCATCAGCATGCACGGGAAGTTGAAAGCTGCTTGCAGTCTGCAGATTATCTCTGGCTACTGCAAAACATGTACGGCAATGGTCCTGACCTCTGGACTCCCGAGCTGAAAGGCATCGATAAGTACCGCTTTACCATTAATGCCTTCACCCGTATGCGCTTTTGCTATCCGGATGGCAGGCTGGATATGGCCTGTAAACTCCCCCCCGATCATCCTGACACCGGTGAACTGCTTCCTTGGTTTAGCCTTCCCCGCTCACAACCATTAGGGAAGAAGATCATTTTTGGTCACTGGGCCGCGTTATCCGGCTACGAAGATAACACGGTGATAGGTCTTGATACGGGATGTGTATGGGGAAACAGCATGACGTTATTACGCTGGGAAGACGATGCCAGATTTGAAACCGCTTGTCCGGTATATGCATAGGAGAGAAAAGAGCCGAGGAGCTAGGGACGAAAACTCTCGCCCCTCGAGACTCTTAACTCGACGCTCGCTCTAATATCGTAAAGCGCATGTTGTGGGCATTTTTGTCATCGGCAGCATAATCTTTGCTGTAGGTTTCCAGCCAGTTATTGCCCCAGTCAGGAAAACAGGTATCTCCCTCAACCACCAGATCAATAAAAGTCAGATACAGGCGATCAGCCGCCGGCAGGCAGGCCGCGTAAATACTGCCACCACCGATAACCATCAGCTCCTCTACATCACCCGCCGCACTCTTGGCTGCATCAATGTCAGCAACCACGGTCACCCCTTCAGCGGAAAATTCAGGATTACGGCTGATCACGATATTATGACGGCCCGGCAGCGGACGTCCAATCGACTCAAAAGTCTTGCGTCCCATCACAATGGGTTTGCCTAATGTCGCCTGCTTAAACCAGGCAAAATCTGCAGGCAGATGCCATGGCATCGCATTGCCTTTACCGATAACACGATCTTTCGCCATCGCTGCGATCATACTGATCTTCATCACTTCCCCTGTTAACCGCCACCAGAAATAAAATGTTATATCACCGGCCGGCGACGATAAAACAATAGTCCCGGCATTGCCAGCCCTATCGCCAATGCCGCGACAATAAATACCGCCTTGATAACATTTTCCATCATCAGTACCCACAGCTCCTGACTAAAGCCGCGATGATTTATTTCGACTAATGCGATCATGGCTTTAAAGGCAAACACTCCCGGAACCATAGGGATCATCGCCGCAACGGTAAAGACCTTCGGATGGGCCAGAAAACGGTGCGACCAGTGCACACCAATCATCCCGACCATCGTCGCGGCACAAAACGTTGCCCATTCAATCGGCACTCCAAAATGCATCAAGACAAAGCGGCCACCATGACCCAGCGCCCCGCCGATAGCACAGTATTTCAGCGCTTTCTGCGGAACATTAAAGACCAGAGCAAAACCAACCGCCGGGATCATCGAAAAAAACATGTCATTGAGCAGTGCAAGCATAAAGGCTAAATCGATCATGACAGCCACCCCCATACGCCCAGCACATTCATTGCGGCCACAATACCGGCACTGGTTGATAATGTCAGTAAGCTGGCTATGGTCCAGCGGGCAATCCCCATATTCGAAAAGCCTTTGACCATATCTGAAACCGCATTGATTAACGGAAAACCGGGGACCAGCATTAAGACTGAAGAAGCCATCGCCAGAAACGGGGTTTCGCCAATCTGATAAACCTGACCCATGCCTGAAATTAAGGTCGTCACAAAAGCCGTCACGCCGAAATTCAGTAATGGATTAAAGTGAGCGTGGGCTATCTCCTGACGCACAAACATCCCGACCGAGGATGCCACAAAGGTCAGCAGGAAAACAGGCCAGTCTCCCCCAGCCAAGCGGCTGAAGGATGCACAGGATAAACCGATCATCACGATAACCAGAACACGGTTGTAACGCAGGGGTTTAATCTGCTCTAAACGCTGATGGACACCATCCACATCAATGACTCCGCGCTCAGCCATGATGCAGACTCGTTGAATTTCCGTCACCACTTGCATGTTAATACCGCGATCCTGACAGCGGCGAGTCGTCGTAATACAGCGGCCATCGTGCAATGTCGTCAGCACCATCGAACTGGCCGATAACGACACTTCAACGCTCTCAACGCCCAGCGCTAACCCCAACCGCGTGGTGACATCCATCACCAGCGTGCTTTCAGCGCCATGCTGTAATAGCCTTTGTCCTGCTGCAACCGCCAGACGGGACACTTCCCTCTGCTCTGGCTCTGACAGCTGCTTTATCCCTCTCACCATTAATCTTCCCTCTGTCTCATCTCTACATCAAGCCTAACGGGCATCCCCTTGCCCTCGGGGATTATTCAGTAACAGCTGAAGATTATCAATCATTTCGCCCGGCCATCATTGGCCATGAATTATCAGACAAATTTACTCTGGCAGTGTTGATTAGACACAAAAAAGCCGCTCATAGGAGCGGCTCATTATCTTGGAAAGGCATGAATTATGGCTTGTAAATGATCTCTACATCATAATCATCTTCGTTCCAGTCATCCCAATCGTCGTCATCGTCATCATCTTCCGCTTTTTTGATTTGCTCAGCGTGATAATCGTCCCACTTGAATTCGACTTTCTCTTGTTCTACCGCTTCTTCTTCGAACGTTACTTTTGGTAACTGCTCAATGAATGCCATCAGATCATAGGTAAGCTCTTTCGTGCCCATACGATTGAGGCCAGAAATACAGTAATAGTCACCTTCCCAGGCAAGTGCGCCCAGGATCTCATCGATCTTGGCTTGCGCATCTTCTTCTGATAACAAATCCACTTTATTGAAGATGATCCAACGAGGTTTATTCGCCAGCTTCTCGCTGTACTTATCCAGCTCATTCAAAATTGTGAATGCATTTTCAACCGGATCTGAACCATCGGCAGGCAACAGATCAATCATATGCAGAAGAATACGACAGCGTTCAAGGTGTTTAAGGAAACGAATCCCCAAGCCAGCGCCATCCGCCGCCCCTTCGATCAGGCCTGGAATATCTGCTACAACGAAGCTGCGGTCAGAGTCGACACGCACCACACCCAAGCTAGGAACCAGGGTTGTAAACGGGTAATCCGCCACTTTTGGGGTTGCCGCAGAAACCGCACGAATAAAGGTTGATTTACCTGCATTCGGCAGACCCAGCATACCAACATCCGCAAGCAACAATAGCTCAAGGCGCAAGTGACGGATCTCACCTTTGGTTCCCATGGATTTCTGACGCGGCGCCCGGTTTACTGACGATTTATAACGGGTATTGCCTAAACCGTGGAATCCGCCTTTTGCGGCCATGACCTTCATACCGTGCTGTGTCAGGTCAGCAATGATTTCACCGGTCTCTTCATCAACCGCACGCGTCCCGACAGGAACACGTAAGATACAATCTTCACCGCGTTTACCGGTACAGTTACCGCCACGGCCATTTTCGCCGCGAGGGGCTGAGTGAAAACGCTCAAATCGATAATCGATCAGGGTATTAACGTTTTCATCGGCCAATAGGTATACGTCACCGCCGTCACCGCCGTCACCGCCATCAGGGCCGCCTCTTGGCACATATTTTTCAGTACGGAAACTAACGGTACCATTACCACCATCACCGGCATCAACTCTAATTACCGCTTCATCTACAAACTTCATATCTTTCTCCGCACAGTGGCGTTCAATATCTCAATCTGATCAATCATCAAATTGTTCAGATTGCTATTAATCTATTGTAATGGACCTTGGCTATTTGTGCTGACGAATAATTTTATGCCCAATCGCACGGAACATGGCACTACTCACCACAACCATAGCACCAATATAACCCAATAGATTAAGGGCTGCGGCGGCAACAAACTGTGGCCAAATCAGACTAGCAAGATCACCAAATATTATCGTAAACAAGGGAGCTAAAGTGATCCCCGCGCTCACTTGCGAGGCTTGCCAGCGCGCCATTGCTTCTGTAGGGTTTTGGTTAAACGTAAACCCTCAAAACATAAAAAGCCCCGCCAGTTGGCAGGGCTTTAAGATTCGTTACGAGACTGAATTTATTCAGCTTCGATAGTTACGAATTTACGGTTTTTAGGACCTTTAACTTCGAACTTAACTTTACCGTCAGTTAGTGCGAATAGTGTGTGGTCTTTACCGCAGCCTACGTTAGTGCCAGGATGGAATTTAGTACCACGCTGACGAACGATGATGTTACCTGCAAGAACAGATTCACCACCGAAACGCTTAACACCTAGACGTTTGCTTTCTGAATCACGGCCGTTATTAGTAGAACCGCCAGCTTTTTTATGTGCCATTTTTTAAATTCTCCTAATTATTAAGCGCTGATGCCAGTAATTTTGACTTCAGTGAACCACTGACGGTGGCCCATTTGCTTACGAGAATGCTTACGGCGACGGAACTTAACGATTTTAATCTTATCGCCGCGACCGTGCGTAACAACCTCTGCAGTCACTTTACCACCCGCAACGAATGGTGCACCTACAGTTACTTCTTCACCGTTGGTTACTAGAAGAACGTTGTCAAATTCAACGCTAGCGCCTGTTTCAGCGTCTAGTTTTTCCAAGCGTAAGGTCTGGCCTTCGCTTACTCGGTGTTGCTTACCACCACTTTGGAAAACAGCGTACATGTCTTACTCCGCTTTTCCGCATAGGCCATCTGCCACGTTATATTTTGGGCAACGGGTATGCGCTTAATCTTGTCATCAATAGGGCGCGAATGTTACGTGAAAACGGTGCTTGTGGCAAGCCATTATACAAAGAAAATTGGTGAAAAGCTGTTCAGCAGAACAACTCTCTGATCTGTAGTAATTAGAGGTTGTGAAGAAAGGGATATTTTAGTGTAAGATCCTATGACAAATTCGAATAACCTTTCCGCCTTAGCGGCCAATAATTTTGCTGGATGTATAATGGATTTTAAAGCTATCCAAGCGCTCACCGCCAATGATATGGCGGAAGTTAACGCGAAGATAAAAGCACAACTGAACTCAGATGTTGCTCTGATTAATCAACTCGGTTTTTACATTGTCAGCGGCGGAGGTAAGCGTCTGCGCCCGATGTTAGCGGTTCTTGCTGCCCGAGCGCTGAATTACGAAGGGGATAAACACACGACAGCAGCCGCTTTTGTTGAATTTCTTCATACTGCAACCTTGCTTCACGATGATGTGGTTGATGAGTCGGATATGCGCCGAGGCAAGAAAACCGCTAATGCCGCATTCGGCAACGCCGCCAGTGTCTTGGTTGGTGACTATATCCATACCCGTTCATTTCAGATGATGGTCAGCCTACGATCTTTAAGGATCTTGGATGTTATGGGCGATGCCACTAATGTGATCGCCGAAGGTGAGGTGCAGCAATTAATGAACTGCAATGATCCTGACATCACCGAAGAGAGCTACATGCGGGTGATCTACTCAAAAACGGCACGCTTATTCGAAGCCGCAGCACAAATTGCTGCCATTATTACGGACTCGCCGAAACAGATTGAAACCGCCCTGCAGGATTATGGCCGTTATTTAGGGACAGCTTTCCAGCTGATCGATGATGTGCTGGATTACGTTGCTGATGGCAAAGAGATGGGGAAAAACGTCGGCGATGATCTTGCTGAAGGTAAACCGACTCTGCCGTTGCTACATGCTATGCGCCATGGTAACGCTGAGCAGGCTGTAATGATTCGCGAAGCTATCGAAAAAGGGAATGGTTTAGATAAACTTGAACCAATTCTGGCTTGTATGCGCGAGACGGGCTCGCTGGAATACACCCAGCTGCGCGCCGAAGAAGAAGCCGATAAAGCAATTACTGCGCTGGCGCCAATACCAGAATCAGATTACAAAGAGGCCTTAGTTGCGCTTGCACACCTTGCCGTGCAACGCAATAAATAACCCCTTAGACGCCTGCGCTGATCCCGTTTGCCGATCACACCTCTCAGCAGGCTTTCCCCTCCCCAGCCCTTTCTTCCCACAAAGGATCCTCCGGTTGATCTATAGTTAATATATGGATCATCTTTGCCCTGAGCAATATTTGGAGACCGTGATGCAAGCTAAAGATCTGAAAAAAGGGATGTGGGTGGAATGCCCGCAAGGCGTGGTAGAGATCATTGAAGTTGATCCAGACCATAATTCTGCAATTGTCGAAAATATGCATGATCATTCGCGCAGCACTGTTAATTGCGATGATATTCAGGAACAACCACAACTGCATACAGGTTGTAATATTTACTACTAACATAGCCTTTTCTATCGGTAGCTGCTCGATATAAAGCGCCACACTGAATACACAAAAAAGCGGCTAAAATGCCGCTTTTTCAGTTCACCGTATCACGATTATTTAGCGGCGAATTCTTCACCAAGCGCGATATCGGATGACAAAGTATCCAGCATGCTATCAAGTGCTTCCTGTTCGAATGCACTCAGCTTACCGTAATCCATCACCTCTTCAACGCCCTCTGTACCTAGCAGTACCGGTTGCGCAAAGAAACGGGCATGCTTACCATCGCCTTCAACGTAAGCGCATTCAACAATACCTTTTTCACCCTGTAGTGCGCGGACCAATGCCAAACCAAAGCGACATGCTGCCTGACCCATAGAAAGGGTGGCTGAACCACCGCCTGCTTTGGCCTGAACAACTTCTGTACCCGCGTTCTGAATGCGAGGTGTCAATGCTTTGATTTCTTCTTCCGTAAACTCAACACCTTCAACCTGAGACAAAAGAGGAAGAATAGTGACGCCAGAGTGGCCACCAATCACCGGCACTTGGATCCCACTTGGATCTTTTCCTTTCAACTCGGCAACAAATGTCTCTGAACGGATCACATCAAGGGTTGTCACGCCAAAAAGTCTGCGCTTATCGTAAACACCGGCTTTTTTCAGTACGTCAGCGGCAATCGCAACTGTCGTATTCACAGGGTTAGTAATAATACCGACACAAGCTTTTGGACAAACAACAGCAATTTTCTCCGCCAGTGCCTTAACAATACCGGCATTCACATTGAAAAGATCGGCACGATCCATGCCTGGTTTGCGCGCAACACCTGCAGAAATTAATACGACGTCAGCGCCTTCCAGTGCCGGTGTCGGATCCTCACCGCCATAACCTTTAATTGAAACAGGAGTAGGGATATGGCTCAGATCAGCCGCAACACCTGGCGTTACTGGAGCAATATCATACAACGCAAGATCAGAACCTGCTGGCAGACGATTTTTTAATAGCAGAGCCAATGCCTGGCCGATGCCACCAGCCGCGCCAATTACAGCAACTTTCATTTTCGTTCTCCTTTACGATAGAAGTATATTTTTCAGACCTATAGGTGACGTTATAGCAACCAATTGTTAAATACAATCAAACCCAATCAGCTTTGCGAAGTAACGCATAGGCCATTATAAAGCGGGCTATCTACGTGCAACAATCGGAATCGTTGCCGAATGATACTCAGATCGAAAAACCAACTGCAACAATCAGGTAATACCGATCTAAACAATTCTCTTGAGGATAAAGCCGGCTAAATAAATCCCCATTTTTTAAACGATAAAAGTGATTGAAACGGCAGTTTCCATGAACTCTGTTTGCTACTCACCAAGAGGTTATGCGAAAATATGCTACCTCGTCCCTGTACATAAAATTTACTTATGCGAAATTCAGACAAACAAGAACGTTTAATCAAAGCATTCAAAGCGATTCTAAAAGAAGAAAAATTCAGCTCTCAGGGTGAAATTGTTGATGCCTTGAAAGCTCAGGGGTTCGATAATATCAACCAGTCAAAAGTCTCTCGCATGCTGACCAAGTTCGGCGCAGTCCGAACCCGCAATGCTAAGATGGAGATGGTTTACTGCCTGCCTGTAGAATTAGGTGTGCCGACCACAACCAGTCCGCTGAAAGAGCTGGTAATGGAGATAGGCCATAACAACGCCTTGGTTGTAATTCAGACTGGACCAGGTGCCGCACAACTGATTGCTCGCCTTCTGGACTCTTTAGGTAAAGCCGAAGGTATTTTAGGGGTTGTTGCCGGTGATGATACTATTTTTATCACGCCAACTAGTGGCACCACCACCGAAGAACTCTTTGAGTCTGTCTGTGATCTTTTCGATTACAGTAACTAATGTGTTAATGGGGGGGCATCAGCTCCCTATTAAACGTGACAAAGCTCACAATCAGGAAATCTTATTATAACCGGTTCAAACCCAACCCAAACTATTGATAATAATAGTCAATAAATTAAAATCACCTCTAATCACCGGTGATTTCATCAACTATTTAGCAAATCTTTGTTAACGCAGTTTTAAATCCTTTCATCTCTTTTGCTATTATCTGCCTGATTTGCTTTCGCAATAGTGCCTTTTCCAACGATGGAAAAACATTTCTCCCTGGAGATAACAACAATAAGGAAAGGATTAACATGGCATTGAAACAACTAATTAAAATGAGTGCACTCGCAGCCGTTGTTATGACTGCTGGTATGGCCAACGCCCAGACTTTCATCACAATCGGTACCGGTTCAGTAACGGGAGTTTACTACCCTACTGGCGGTGCGATTTGTAAGCTGGTGAACAAAGATCGTAAACAGCACAATGTTCGCTGTTCCGTCGAATCGACCGGTGGTTCTATCTATAACGTGAACACCATGCGGGCCGGTGAATTAGACTTTGGCATTGTACAATCGGACTGGCAGTATCACGGCTATCACGGCACCAGTAAATTCAAGGATCAAGGCTCTTATAAAAAACTTCGCGCCGTTTTCTCACTTCACACCGAACCATTCAACATTATTGCCCGCACAGATGCAGGCATTAACAATGTCGAAGATCTAAAAGGCAAACGCGTCAATATCGGTAATCCGGGCTCGGGTGACCGCGCGACCATGGGTGTGGTCATGGAAGCGCTAGACTGGACTCAAGATGATTTCCAATTGGCATCTGAACTAAAAGGTTCCGAGCGTTCACAAGCACTGTGTGATAACAAAATCGATGCATTCATCTACATGGTCGGCCATCCAAACGGTTCAATCAAAGAAGCAACGACTTCTTGTGATGCTAAGCTCGTCTCTGCTACGGGACCGGCTATCGATAAAATTGTTGCCGACAACCCATACTACGCCAAAAGCACAGTGCCTGGCGGCATGTATAAAGGTACCGATAAAGACGTCAATAGCTTTGGTGTCGCTGCAACATTAGTGTCGTCTACGGATGTTTCTGACGATGTGGTTTACGCGCTAGTGAAGTCGGTATTTGAAAACTTCGATACCTTTAAGCGCCTGCACCCGGCATTTGCTAACTTGAAGCCAGAGCACATGGTTAAAGATGGCTTGTCAATTCCCCTCCACCCTGGGGCAATTCGCTACTACAAAGAAGTGGGTTATCTAGCAAAATAACCGCCCTTGACTACATTTAAGAAACACTCGTTGCGCCGCATCTGCGGCGCATGCTTTTTCACACGCCCATAGAATTACAACAAGCTAGGATGCTGCATGACGAAGACAACACAGACGTCGACAGATGTTCAAGAGATGGTAGCCCAGGCGGACACAGGGGCTAGAAACCCTGACGGCATTACGGGACGTATCTTATGGTTCGTTCCACTTTGCTGGTCTTTATTCCAGCTATGGTATGCCTCTCCACTGCCGTTCATTTTTAATTTCGCCATCTTAAATGATACCGAAGCCCGTTCAGTGCACCTTGCCTTTGCCATCTTTCTGGCTTTCACCGCTTATCCGGCACTGAAGCACTCACCACGGGATCGTATTCCTGCTATCGATTGGTTACTGGCGCTGGTCGGGAGCCTGTCGGCTGGCTATATCTATCTGTTTTACACCCAACTCGCCGAGCGATCTGGCGCTCCGACCCAGTTTGACATTATCGCCGCCGTCTGCGGAATGATACTGCTGCTTGAAGCCACTCGACGCGCCTTAGGCCCACCGTTGATGGTGGTTGCTGCTGTATTCTTACTTTATACCTTCGGCGGCCCTCATATGCCCGATGTCATCGCGCATAAAGGGGCCAGCCTGAATAAAACGATGTCACATATGTGGCTTACGACTGAAGGGGTCTTTGGCGTTGCCCTCGGGGTATCAACATCGTTTGTATTTCTGTTCGTACTGTTTGGCGCTATGCTGGAGCGGGCAGGAGCAGGCGCTTACTTCATTAAAGTCGCATTCTCCTTATTAGGTCATATGCGTGGTGGTCCGGCGAAAGCCGCCGTTGTCGCCTCGGGCTTATCAGGGCTGGTGTCGGGCTCATCGATTGCCAACGTCGTCACCACCGGAACTTTCACCATTCCACTCATGAAGCGTGTGGGATTTTCTGGTGAAAAAGCGGGGGCTGTCGAAGTTGCCGCTTCTACTAATGGCCAGCTAACACCACCTATTATGGGTGCCGCTGCATTCTTGATGGTTGAATATGTTGGGATCTCCTATGTGGAAGTCATTCGAGCTGCGATCTTACCGGCATTGATCTCATACATTGCCTTGCTATATATCGTTCACCTCGAAGCCTGTAAGGCCGGTATGACCGGTCTGCCGCGTCGTTATAACCCGACAATGGCACAAAGCTTATTATCCTTTGTCGGTACCTTACTCGGCCTGATAGTGATCAGTGGCGCGGTGTATTACGGTATTGGCTGGACGAAAGAGGCCTTTGGCGCGGCAGCAACACCGATGATTGGTGTACTTATTCTTGTGGCCTATATCGCTTTAATCAAAGTCTCGGCTAACTATCAAGACCACACCATGGAGAACCCGGATGAGGAGTTACTCGAAGTGCCGGAACCCGGGCCCACGATCAAATCGGGGCTGTACTTCCTGCTACCCATAGTTGTTCTGGTTTGGTGCTTAACTGTTGAGCGTTTCTCACCGGGCCTCTCGGCATTCTGGGCGACGATATTTATGATCTTCATTTTATTAACCCAGCGTCCATTATTGACAATGTTTAATAAAGAGAAAACATTAAAAGATGCCGCACGTGAAGGGGTTGATGATCTGTTAGAAAGTCTCGTTTCTGGCGGTCGCAACATGATCGGTATTGGTGTCGCAACGGCTGCCGCAGGTATTGTCGTCGGTGTGGTCACCCTCACCGGCATCGGTCTGGTCATGACTGACTTTGTCGAGTTCATCTCCGGCGGTAACATCATGCTGATGTTACTGTTTACCGCACTGATCAGCCTGATCCTGGGAATGGGCCTACCAACGACCGCTAACTACATCGTGGTGTCAACCCTGATGGCCCCCGTTATCGTGACGCTGGGTGCGCAAAGCGGACTGATTATCCCGCTGATCGCCGTTCACCTGTTTGTATTCTACTTTGGTATTCTGGCCGATGACACACCACCGGTAGGCCTTGCCGCCTTTGCCGCCGCCGCCATCGCCAAATCCGATCCGATCCGTACCGGTATCCAGGGGTTCACTTACGATATCCGAACCGCGATCCTGCCGTTCATGTTTATCTTCAACACCCAGTTGTTATTGATGGATATTGACTCCTGGTGGCATTTAGTCCTCACCATCGTTTCGGCTGTGCTCGCGATGCTGACCTTTTCTGCTGCCACTCAGGGGTGGTGGTTTACCAAAACCAAATGGTGGGAAGTCGCGCTCTTACTACTGATCACTTTCTCGCTGTTCCGCCCGGGTTACTGGTGGGACATGGTTTACCCAGCCAAGCATGAAATGCCAGGCATGCTCATTGCAGATGCAGCCGATAAACTGGACGTGGGTCAGCCGCTTGAGCTGCAAGTCCGCGGGGAAAACCTGGAAGGTAAGATCATTAGCAAACTTGTCTTATTACCCTTTGATGAAGATGCCATTGCGCCAGATGACCGGATCGCGTCAACCGGATTAATGCTCCGTCAAGACGGTGAAAAAATGATAGTTGATATGATCGAGTTCGGTAGTGCGGCAGAATTAGCAGGGATCGATTTTGACTGGGAGATCACAAAAGTCAGCCTACCCGCCGTACGACCGATGAAAGAATGGGTTTTTGTTCCCACTTTATTACTCTTAGGTGCTTTAGGATGGAACCAACGCCGCCGTGCTAAAGCTGGAATCATACAGTAAATGCACCCTGCATAGGTCTACACTCAATATTAGGGAGAAGTTATTCTCCCTAATTGAGCCCACACAGCTTAAGGGAATAATATGTTTAAACAAATTTTGGTTCCGGTCGATCTCAATGAACAGGGCTTCTCAGATAAAGCCGTTGAGATCGCGGTCTGGCATGCGAAACAATCCAATGCCACAATTCATCTACTGAACGTCTTGCCCGGCATTCACATGTCGATGGTGTCGAGTTATTTCCCCAAAGATGCCGCCCGAAAAATGAAGCAGGATGCTCAGCATCAGCTTAATCTTTTTGCTAAAAAATACATTCCGGATGACATTATCCATCATATGTATGTTTCTGAAGGAAAGGCCTGGACAACCATCTTAGAGCAAGCCAGCCGTGTTAGTGCTGATTTGATCATTATGCCTAGCCATCAACGATCGAAGCTGGATAAAGTTATGCTCGGTTCCGTTGCATCGAAGGTGGTTGAAAACTCCCCCATCAATGTCTTGGTGCTCAAACCACAAGCTCATTTAAAATAGCCAAAAACACAAAGCCCGCAGATGCGGGCTTTGATTTATTCCAGGGCTGATATCTGTGTTCATCAGGCTTAGACGTTGCGCTGATCATACCCCCAGCGCGGCACTAGGTCTTGTTCAATGCCAAGGTGATCAAGAATCCGTGCCACCATAAAGTCCACCATGTCTTCAATGGATTCCGGCTGATGATAGAAACCTGGCGCGGCCGGCATGATAGTCACGCCCATTTTTGACAGCTTCAGCATATTTTCCAGGTGCAGGGTCGAGAACGGTGTTTCCCGTACCACCATCAATAGCTGCCCCCGCTCTTTCATAACCACATCGGCAGCACGCTCTAGCAAATTATCAGACATACCATGCGCGACAGACGCAAGCGTTCCTGCAGAGCAGGGACAAACGACCATTTGTTTGGGCGCCGCCGATCCCGAAGCGACGGGCGAAAACCAATCTTGCTTGCCGCACACATCCAGCTTGCTGGCATCGCAGTTCAAATGTTTCACCAGCAACTCTTTCGCAGCAGCCGCTCCGCCCGGCAGTTTTAAACCATGCTCTGTTGCCAGGACCACTCTCGCGGCGGATGAAATCATCAAATAGACCTGATAGTCAGCGGCTAGAAGGCATTCCAATAAACGCAAGCCATACGGTGCTCCGGACGCCCCCGTCCAGGCAAGTGTAATGCGCTTATCTTTCATTTTATTTCCCTTCATTTTAGGTTACTTCACCGCGAGTCCAGCCAGTAACTTGTCATGTATACCGCCAAAGCCGCCATTACTCATCACCAGAATATTGTCGCCCTCTTTTGCTTCGGCTGTAATTTTTTCCACCAGCAGATCAAGATCATTTTCAGTCATCGCCGGCTGAGTACAGGAGCGGGTTATTTCCGCCACTGACCATGGAATCGTCTCCGGCTGGAATACGAACACCTGGTCGGCAACATTTAATGCAGGGGCAATATCGTCTTTATGCACACCTAACTTCATGGTGTTGGAACGAGGTTCTAACACCGCCAGGATCCGCTCATCACCCACTTTGGCCCGCAAGCCGTCCAAGGTTAACTTAATGGCTGTCGGATGATGGGCAAAATCATCATAGACCTTAATCCCCTTCACTTCGCCTTTGAGCTCAAGCCGACGTTTGGTATTGATAAACCTTGCTAACGAGTCGCAGGCAAGATCCGGCGTAACGCCAACATGGCGGGCAGCAGCAATTGCCATCAGGGCATTACTCACATTATGCTCACCCACCAAATCCCAGCGGACGGTTCCCGCTATGGCACCCTCAAAATAAACGTCAAACATACTGCCGTCGGCAATGTGCTTTTTCGCCATCCAGTGGCCATCCTCACCGGTATATTCCAACTCGCTCCAGCACCCCATCTTCAGGGTCTGCTGAATATTCTCTACACCTTTTGGTGCCAAAATCCTGCCATTGCCCGGTACGGTTCTCACTAAATGGTGAAATTGGCGCTGAATCGCTTTCACATCATCAAAAATATCGGCGTGATCGAACTCCAGATTATTCATAACTAGCGTCCGTGGTCGATAATGAACAAACTTAGAACGTTTATCGAAAAAAGCACTATCGTATTCGTCCGCTTCGACAACGAAGAACATACTTTCACCTAACCGCGCAGAAACGCCGAAGTTTCCGAGTACCCCACCGACCAGAAAACCGGGTTGATAACCACAATCGTCAAGGATCCAGGCCAACATGCTGGCTGTGGTGGTTTTACCGTGAGTACCCGCTACCGCTAAAACCCAGCGGTCATGCAATAAAAATTCCTGTAGCCACTGCGGACCAGAGGTGTAACGCAGGTTACGGTTAAGTACATATTCAACACAGGGATTACCACGGCTCATCGCATTACCGACCACCACTAAATCCGGAGCCGGTTCCAACTGTGATGGATCGTAACCTTGTATAATTTCAATACCTTGAGATTCAAGCAAGGTACTCATTGGAGGATAAACATTGGCATCACTGCCGGTCACTTTATGGCCCAATTGTCTGGCAAGAATGGCGGCACCGCCCATAAATGTGCCGCAAATACCTAAAATATGGATATGCATAATTCTCGGCTCACTGGCTAAATTCAGATGATTTCACGCTTTTGCGTTACTTCGTTACCATAAAAAAGATCTTTATATACAATTCTTTATATACAAAAAAGGTAACCCCCTTAAAACGGCTAACCACCATTATGGGTATATAATTGTCCGTGAGAGACATTGTACCTGAGATATCCGCCCCAAAGACAACTTGATGCAAGGATTGTACATGCCCGATATTAGAACCCTTGGTGAGTTCATTGTCGAGAAACAGAATGACTTCCCCCATGCCAGTGGTGAACTCTCTTCACTGCTAGGCTCGATAAAGCTGGCGGCTAAAATCGTCAACCGTGAAATCAACAAAGCTGGACTGGTTGATATTACTGGTGCTGTCGGTTGTGAAAATGCGCAAGGTGAAGAACAGCAGAAACTCGATCTTTATGCCAATGATAAATTTAAAGCAGCGCTGGAAGCCCGTGACCAGGTTTGTGGTGTCGCCAGTGAAGAAGAAGACGAAGCGGTAGCATTCAATAAAGAATTGAACCGTAACGCAAAATATGTGGTTTTAATGGATCCACTGGATGGTTCTTCGAACATTGACGTAAACGTTTCCGTCGGTACCATTTTCTCCATTTATCGTCGTATCTCACCAATAGGGACGCCACCGATACAAGAAGATTTCCTGCAGCCCGGTCACCGTCAGGTCGCTGCCGGTTATATTATCTATGGCTCATCGACCATGCTGGTATACACCACAGGCAATGGCATCCACGGGTTTACCTACGACCCCTCGTTAGGTGTGTTCTGCCTGTCTCACGAAAATATGCGTATTCCTGAAAACGGAAGTATCTACTCTATCAACGAAGGTAACTATATTCGCTTCCCTGAGGGGGTGAAGAAATACATTAAATACTGTCAGGAAGATGCGCCTGAGGATAACCGCCCTTATACTTCGCGCTATATCGGCTCTCTGGTGTCTGACTTTCACCGCAACCTCCTCAAAGGGGGGATCTACCTCTATCCAAGCACCGCGGCTTATCCTAACGGTAAGCTACGCTTACTGTATGAGTGTAACCCGATGGCATTTCTGATTGAGCAAGCTGGTGGTTTAGCCTCCGACGGTGAGAATCGGATCATGGATATCAAGCCAACAGAGCTGCACCAGCGTGTCCCGTTCTTTGTCGGCTCCACAAAGATGGTCCGTCAGGTTGAGGGCTTCCTGAAAGAGTACCCCGAACAGCACTAAACCTTCATCCGGCAGGCTGTTAATTTTCAGCCGGCCGGGTATCTCTTTGTCGTAAAATCCTGCATTAACAAGCTACCCACTGTTTTTTTTAAGTCCGATGGTTATAATTCATACATCAATAACAATTAATTAACGAAGCATGAGGTGTGGACCATGAGCCTTAACCAAATCCCAGCAGGTAAAGATATCCCGGCAGATATCTATGTTGTTATCGAAATTCCGGCCAACGCAGATCCAATCAAATACGAAGTCGATAAAGAGACGGGGGCAGTTTTTGTTGACCGTTTCATGTCGACTCCAATGTTTTACCCATGCAACTACGGTTATGTAAATCATACTCTGTCACTCGACGGCGATCCGGTGGATGTCTTGGTTCCCACTCCGCACCCGCTCATACCTGGCTCTGTAATTCGTTGTCGCCCCGTTGGTGTATTAAAGATGACCGACGAGTCAGGTGAAGATGCCAAAGTGGTTGCCGTGCCACACAGCAAACTGACTAAAGAGTATGACCATATCCAGGATGTCAATGATTTACCCGAGCTGCTAAAAGCACAGATCACTCACTTCTTTGAACATTACAAAGCACTTGAAGCGGGTAAATGGGTAAAAATTGATGGCTGGGCTGATGTAACTGCGGCTAAAGAAGAAATTATGACTTCTTTCAACCGCGCCCAAGAAAAATAATTCCATGAGTCGGTCAGATAACGCTCCTTGCTTCTGATTAAATTGAGGAGCGTTTCAGCCGACGGATACAGCAGAACAAGGTATTAAAATGAAACCAAACGTGCTTATTGGGTTATTATTTCTGGCTTGCTTTCACTCAGCCTCTGTTCAGGCCAAGATTGTTACCCCGGAAGAGTTTTGGCAGCATTCTACCCAAGGTAATACCTTGCTGGTTGATGTTCGCAGCAACGAGGAATTTATTCGTGGCCACCTGCCGTTATCGCTCAATATCCCATACGACAAGATAGAAACAATCACGACATTTGCTACTGATAAATCTCAGCCTATTCTGCTTTATTGCCGCACAGGGCGACGAGCTGACATTGCCGAGCAGACATTAAACGAGCTGGGTTACCACAATATCTATAACGGCCAGAGCTATCAGGCTCTACTGACGGCAATGCCGGAATCACCGCTTTCGCCAAACAATAAAGCACCATAGATCATCGCTATGGTGCTTCTATGTATGACTCATTCACAGCCCGAATGATCCTTAATCAAACTCAAACTGGTACAGTAAGTCAACGGCACTATCTAATCCCGATACGGCCTCGACATAGAGATCTTTCATCAGCCGGTAACGAACCGTAAATTCACCGACAGAGTTAAATATCCCCACGCCATATTTGACCTGCAAGCCCGGCGCAATATAACCACTGATAGTCACTTGCGACCCATCGCCCGCACCTGCGGTATCCAGAGCAAGATCCTGAACACCGAAGGCTTCACCGACATTACCCACCAACTGACCACTTTTTGCAATCCCCATGCTGATCAGTGCGGTTGTCATCGCACTGCCACTATCGCCCGATTCACTGTCCAGGTTTTTACCACGCAAGAGATAAGATAAGGCATTTTGCTGCGCCATCGCCGGGTCCGAAAATATATCAATTCGGGGGGCATCTGCAGGGCCACGGACCCGGATCCCTGCCACCACATCATCTTCAATGTTGTTGGGGTTTCGGATCGCTTCAATCGATAAATAAGGCTGATCTGCCGGGCCATTAAACAAGATCTGGCCTTTACGAATAACCAATTCCTGGCCAAATGAACGATAGGTACCATCTTGAAGGTTCACTTCCCCGTAAACCAGCGGGCCTTTGTCCTTCTGACGAACATTCAGCTCGCCGACCAACCCGGCATTAAGACCGAAAGCGGACAGATTTACATCATTGCCTATCTTCACCAAGATGTTGGTTGTCAGATCAAATGGCATCTTTTGCTCAACGTCTACGGGCTGCAAATCATCCGTCAACAATATTTCATCATCCGATACCGAAACTGCCGACTCCGGCAACTGATCAACCTTGATCCGCCCCCAAGGAATGGCAATATTTCCGGTGATCTCCGCTTTATTGGGAGAGGCGGCAATGGTTAACGCCGGCGACACTTTTAGCGCCAGCATTGGTGGGAGGTGGATCTCCAATTCACGACCATCCACATCCAACAGAGCTTTCCAGTTTGCCAGATCCTGCCAGTCCCCCTTACCGCGCACTTGCAACTTGCCATCAGGAGTGATCACTTCTCCCTCAAGAGTCGCGTTATACCCCGAGAAAGTTGCACGAATATCGGCTTGTTCAATATCGAATGGTACTTCACGCCCGATAGCCTTAACCTTTGTCACCAGAAGCTGACCATTAACCGCTGGATGCATGACAGGGCCAGTTACGGACAGATTAGCGTCAACCTGGCCATCAAACTGATGGTAGTCCTTAATGACAGGTTCAAAGATACCCAGCATAAGCCGATCAATGTTGACCTTGGCCTTCAGCTGCTGCTCAGCCATTAACTGAGTAATTTGAGCCTCACCACTGAGGTTACCATTATCCGTTATCGCAATTAGCCAATCGGCATTCAGGACATCATCTTTAATTTCAGCATTGACCGTGATCTTATCCCAACCCACAGTGAGAGGGGGTTGATCTGCTCCCAGCTCCTGAGTCACCGATCCCGTAGGGAGCTTAATCAGTGCTTTCACAAACGGCGATGTGCCAGGTGCCCACGCGGCTTCGAGATTGGCATCAGCCACTCCCTTAACCACAATAAATTCGGGAAGATAAGGATCAATTAAATCAAACTCAAAGTTGTTGACCGCCAGCTTGGCATGGCCGGATGTTCCGGCTTCTAAATCTTCAGTTAGACACAGCGCCGATTGACTTTGCTGCCAGCAATGAGCGGCGATATGGGCTAACTCAGTTTTCAGGCTGTAGCCCAGCTTCGTGGGATGATTCAGCGTCCATAAACCAACCTCGGTATCAATTGCTGCCTGCTCCAAGCTTCCTTGCCAGCCGGTCTTACGATCAAGCCGACCTGACAGAGCGAGCTCTGCGCTGACTGGCTGGGCATTCACATCAAGGGTTAATGTATGTTTTTCTTCGCTACCACGGAAGCTCAGGCGAAGATCATCAAGCTTAAAAGCATCATATTCACCATCTGCGGCATACAGGCTGACATCCGCCTTTAATGCAGGCATTGGCGTTACTTTCCCTTTCAACTCAAAAGCCTGCAAACTCGCCAGATCCTGCCATCCCAAAGCATTGCCATTCAGTACCAGATCGAGCTCGGGTTCAGCCATTATTCCCGATAAATCAACCTGTCCAAACACTCGCCCACGCAGTCCGGGTAAAGATTGTGCTAAATCAGGAGCGTCAATCTGAGCGCTCATGGCCCATTCTTTTGTTAGCTTTCCTCTTGCCGTTAAGCCATTTGGACCATGCTTTAAAGTCAGCCCTCGGGTTATCAGCTGAATGTCGCCTTTACCCTTCAGATCTTTGGCGTCGAATTCCCCATTAAGGGTAAAAGCTTGCTTCATGACAACCCCGTCGACGGCCAACTCCGGCAAGGCGACAAACCAGCCACCTTGCTCGGTCAGTCCACCCGATGTCCTTAATTTTCCGCTTAGATCACCGTCAGCCTCAGGCCATTCCAAGCCTGGTTGAATATGGCTGAAATCAAGTTCTCCCTGCCACGTCAGGGCATCTTTCCAGCTAGCATTCGCTTTACCGGCAATGGTACCGCCTAGGGTCTCGATCTTAAGCGCCTCAAGGCTCACCGTGTTCAAGTCCCCTTGACCACTCAGGCTCACCGCAACTGACGGCATTGGCTCGCCATCAATCTTGCTCTTTAAATCAAATTTATAGCCATCAAGGCTGCCTTTAGCGCTCACTAAGGTATCAGCAACCTCGAACTCAGGTTTGGTTTCAATTGGCCATTGGAGATGATGACTGGAAACAACCAAGTCAAACGGTAGCTTCGGATCAAGTGGTGAGAGTTGCCCCGAAACAAGCGCATCCAACGTCCCTTTCAAGCGGGCATCTAAAACCAGCTTTGCCAGTGAACCCGATACGTTCAGAGCTACCTGATGATCGTGCAGCGGCTCCATTTTAATATCGGCATTCGCGTCTAAAGATAACGGGTAGTCACCGGTTAACGAGACATCTGCCGTTGCTTGTAGTTTCGCCTGAGGTATATCTAAAACAAACTTACTGATAGCGATATCACTTGATTTCGCACTTGCCACAAGCTCAAGTAAATTGACCTGTTGCGGTATGTCGCCATTAAGCTTGAACTCCCTCACGGTAAGGCGCTGAATATCAAACGACATTGGCAATATGACTTCCGGTAAAGTCACAGACTCAGAAGATGGCTTGTCGTCTGCCTGAGCCTTATCCTGTTCAGTAGGCGCTAGTGTCAACTCAATACCTTGCCAGTCGGTTGGTTTCAGTACCAAATGGCTGCCTTCAATCTCTGCGGCAGTAGAAAACTGTTGCCATGTGAGCTTGTTACCCAGAATATCCAGCGCAATATCATCAAGACGCACGCGCTCAATCCGGATCGGCAAGGGCATAACAACATCCGTTACGGGCTCTGATGCGGGCTCTTCCGTATCGGCTTCTGATGGCGGCAATTCAGGCAGACTAAAACGAATTCCCGACAATCCAAGCTCAGAGATGCACACTTCAGAGATGAAAAAACAACGGTCATCCAGCTTAAGGTTGACGTTATCAGCGGCTAAGTCCACCAGCTCATCTCGATATTTGACCAGATTTAACTGGAAGCCTTTAAGCAATGCACCACTGCTACTGCCAACTGACAGGGCCGGCAGCGCTTTTTGTGCCCCCCACACCGCAAGTTTTACCCCGGCAGAGGTATAAAGCAGTGTCGCAACGGTAATGATTAAAAATACAATCAGAACCAGCAACCCCAGAGGAATACGTTTCACCCAGATCATAATTCAGGCCCCAGAATAAAGTGGATCTGGAACTTATTTTCTTCTTTCTCAAGTCCCCATGCAAAATCAAGACGAATCGGACCGATAGGCGATGCCCATCGCACCCCGACACCGGTACCACTCAGCCAATGAGGATTATCAATCCAGGCAGAGCCGTAATCGTAAAAGACGGCCCCCCACCAGTCGCCATAGACACGATACTGATATTCAAGCGATGAGGTCAGCATATACTGACCACCTATCAACTGTTCCTGATCATCTCGAGGGGCTATGGATTGGTAGCTATAACCACGTAAACTATTATCGCCGCCGACGAAAAAACGCATCGATGGCGGCACGTCTTCAATTTTATCGGCAATCACAGCACCACCATCGAGACGTAACAGCCCACGGTGATCTTCTCCGGCACTGCGTATCCAGGTACTACGGCCTCGGAACCGGGCCAAGCGTGTATCTGAGCCGAACGCTGGATCTGAATACTCAACAGACATCAATTGCTTGTCTCCCCAGCTTGGCATCGCACCGCCGCGGGATCTGGCTTTACTGTAGCTGATACCGGGGATGATCATTCTCAACACACCATTTTCATCTGCCCCCTGATTATAATTTTCATATAACCCGCGAACGGAAGCGACCCGCTTCCAACCCGACTCCAGAAGCCAATGACGTTCTAGGCCGATATTGTATTCGGTACTGACGGTATCGTGGTTATCAACATAACGGATCCCGCTCACCACCTGATAGTAGTCAGTTAGCACCTCATCAAGAGGGATTTTATAGACCGCCTCAATTTTTGGCTGCGCTTTCGATATCTCAGTTTTTACGTTCAGGCTATGACCGGCACTATTCAGCCATGGCTTCTTCCAGTTAAACTTCAAGCGCATCCCGACATCCGTCGAATAACCAATACCGGTTTCAACCTGATTACGCACCTGGGGTTCGAGGATGACTTGAATGGGCACCGTTTCGTCATCTAAATGGGCGACATCGCCTCCCACAAAAATAGAAGAGAACCAGCCTACATTTGACAAGCGCTGGTTAAACTCACCTAATTTGGAGGCTAAATACGGCTCATTTTCTTCAAAAGGAATTAACGATTGCAGACGGTTTTCTTCAATCTGACTACCGGTAAAAGTCGTTTCACCAAAATGATAGCGCCGCCCTGCAGAAAATTCGATCGTAATAAAGGCTTCATTTCGAGATGGCGCCACCTCCATTACACTCTTTGTCAATTCAGCATCAAAGTAACCTTTCCGCAATGCCAGGCTGGAGAGCGACGACTTCAATGCTTCATATTTACCATGGTTGAGAGACTGACCAAGCCCTAAACCACTCTCTTTCACTAATGCAATAAAATCAGGATCATCTCCTGCCATCCCAGTAACCATGATATTGCTTCGGACAATACGCGTAACTGGTCCAGGCTCCACGGTCACAGCTATATGTGTATCCTGACCCTCTTGGTCGACCTGATAGGAAAAAGAGGGCTGATAATGACCTAACGCTTTAAGCGCGTCTTTAATCTCGCCTTCAAGTTGCTCACGAAAGCGCAAAGTCGTACTGTAATCATCCTTAGGGATCGCTGATACATAAGCAGCTACGTTGCTTTTTAGCTCGCCTTGTAACCCCTCAATTTCAAGCGAAGTCTCCGCTAACAACGAATTTGAAAAAATAATAGCTACAGCGGTGATACCAAATCGCTTAAAAAGGTTAGTCATTATTGTGGTACTTCATTTATAAGGGGTTCATTTCAGGTGTGCACATATGCACATAAATGATTCTGACAAAGCCAGCCGTAACTGCCAACCTTTATTGTCTGAAAAAATTGAATATTGATTGTCTTGCCGTATTCCTCTACTTTCTATCTATCAGACAGTGTAAAAGGATCTAACAATGTCACCAGTAAAACAGAAAATGATCGCCCCAAGTGCCGCACTTATCGGACGGGCAACCCCAACCCTGCCATCCCAGCCTCACGCCATAAATCGCACTTTACTCAATGATGATAAGCCTCAGGGACACGAGACGCTCATTGTCGGGATGGGTTGCTTCTGGGGAGCCGAACGCCTCTATTGGAAGCAAAACGGTATTTACAGTACCGCTGTAGGCTACAGCGGTGGTTTCACTCCAAATCCAACCTATGAAGAGGTTTGCACAGGTAAAACAGGACATGCTGAAGTTGTCAGGATCATTTATGATCCGATGCAAATTAGCCTGCCTCAGCTACTTACTCTTTTCTGGGAGAATCATGACCCGACTCAGGGCATGCGCCAGGGAAATGATATGGGTACCCAATACCGCTCTGTGGTTTATGTAACATCGCCAGAACAGCTCGCACATGCCAACGCCAGTAAAGATCGCTATCAACAGGCTCTGCAACAACATACTAGCAGCCCAATTACGACAGAAATAGAATTGGCTGGCACATTTTACTTTGCCGAAGACTACCACCAGCAATACCTGGCCAAGAACCCTGGTGGATATTGTGGCTTAGGCGGAACAGGGATTTGTTTACCCCCTCTATGATTTTCTGGCCAGAGCCACAGCCTCTGGCTACATCACGTCCGCGGCTAAAGACTGAATTTCCCTGTTAACTTCAGATAATGCATTAAGTGCCTTAAGATTCTGATTTTTTGGTGGCAATAACCGCCCATAATCAAATTCGAAGGCACCAATACCAACAATAAACAAGCGACCACGAAAATAACTTTTTACATATCGCGCAATTTGGTTGGGGCGATATTGTTTAAATATTCTTAGCATGGTTCCCTCACATAATTGACATAATAGACCTTGAGAATTCCTATTCGTTTCAAAGTCGGGTCTAAACTAGCTGCCAGCCTTTGATATTTATCTGTCACTTATACCCAAATATAAATAAGAACTTTAGAACATTTTTTAATGGCTGGCATAGAAATGCCAGCCCGCTCTTCAATTAAATCCACGATAGCTTCGCAATATAAATAAAATCAGACCTATTTAGTGATAAAGATCAATTATTCTGGATGGGTATAACCAGAACATCAAAAATTAACTAATATAGTGATGCATCCAAAATAAATGGAATAAATACAATGAATAAGAAGCCAACAATAGCTTTACTTGCTGCATTATTACCGGGTATTGCAGTCGCACATAATATTCAGATCGGACAGAGTCTCCCTAATGTAACAGTGTCTGAATCAGGAGAAATCATGCTAAGTGGTGACAAAGTCATCTATCAGCCCTGGGAAAGTACACAGTTACCGGGCAAGGTCCGGGTGGTTCAGGCTATTGCCGGTCGTAGCTCAGCCAAAAAAATGAATGCAGAAATCATAGATGCAATAAAAGCGGCAAATTTGCCTGGAGAGGTATATCAGACCACAACCATCATAAACCAAAATGATTCAATCTGGGGAACGGGGGGCTTTGTAAAATCTTCAGCTGAAGATAGCAAGCAAGAATTTTCCTGGTCATCCATGGTGCTCGATGCAGACGGCATTGTGCAGTCAGCATGGCAGCTACAAAAAGATAATTCTGCCATTATTATTCTCAATAAAACGGGACAGGTACTCTTTGTTCAAGAAGGTAAACTGACACCACAAGAAATTGAACAAGCCATGGATCTACTTAAAGCCAACCTGTGATCATCTGGCGTTAGTATTCTCTTCATACTGACAAAGTCATGACCAAACCCCAAAAGTAATGTTATATTATTACAATACTATTGGTTATGGCTTTTTCTCTTTAAGTGACAGTCAAAAAATGGCTTAGATTGCCGCGTTTCTGCATCGCTTTTCTGATCTTCCTGATTTACTCAATCGGGCCAATTACTGCACTCCATAAACTGGAAGCCATCAATCCGCACCACCATGTTCAGGATTGCAGTATTTGTCATCTTGTTCATGAAGCGACAACGCCCTTCTCTGTCACTCTACCAGCTGAAAACAGCCATAACTTCAATCACCGAACACGAGCTCCCTCTCAAGGCTACACACAGCCTTCAACCCGGTTCGCTCGTGCCCCACCGATACATTCCTGATGTCAAAATATAAATCTATCCAATCATATTTTATCGTAAGGAATTATTATGACTTTTCTACCCCGCATTACCACCTGTGCCCTGGTTGTCAGCTCCCTTTTATCTACAGTAACGACTGCTGATGAGTATCATCGCCAACATAATGCTCATCAGCACGGAATTGTAGAGTTCAACATTGCTCAAGATGGCCAAGACCTGTTACTCGAAATTACCGCCCCCGGCGCTGATGTCGTGGGCTTTGAGCATTCCCCAGCCAGCGACGAACAACGGCAAGCCGTAGAAAGAGCTGTTGATGTACTGAAACAAGCCACTGATCTGTTTGCATTCACAGCATCAGCGAGATGTCAGCAGACTGAAGTACTTGTCATCGAAACCCTGACAGCACATGACAGTCATGCCGGACATGATCACGAAGAACATAATCATGACAATCACCATGAACATGCGACTCACGGTGGCTTTTCCGCTCAGTATACCTTCCAGTGTGCCGACATTAAGCAACTAGAAAACTTACAGGTTAGTTGGTTTAAATACTTCCCTTCAACGGAAAAAATTGCGATTCAGGCGATCACAGAAACTAGCCAAAAGGCTGAACAGCTGACTCCAACGAGTACGCTATTTACGTTTTAATCAAAAAGTCATCGCTAATAATTTCAGTCATCATGGAGGGGGGACTCATCCCCCCCTACCTGAGGAAGTACAATGAACGTTATAGAACTGAGCAACCTGACATTCAGATGGCCTAAACAAACGGAAAATCTACTCGACATTCCATCCTTGACGATCAATCAAGGTGAAAAGGTCTTTATCAAAGGGCCAAGTGGCAGTGGTAAATCCAGCTTATTAAGCCTGCTAACGGGGATCTCGCAGCCGACCACAGGTAAAATCAACCTCCTGCAACAATCTTTCAGTCACCTCGAATCAACACAGAGAGATAAGTTCAGAGCCGACCATATTGGTTACATTTTTCAAATGTTCAATCTACTTCCTTACCTTTCCGTCATTGATAACGTACTGTTACCCTGCCGCTTCTCAGCCCGGCGAAGAGTACAGATAAACAATCGTCTGGAAGCCGAAGCCAAAAGGATTTTAACTCAGCTCCATCTCCCCCAACGGTGCCTGAACAGACCTATTTCCGAATTAAGTATCGGCCAGCAACAGCGCGTTGCGGCCGCACGTGCCATAATTGGCCAACCAGAATTATTAATCGCAGATGAGCCGACTTCCGCATTAGACCATGATAACCGGGAGGCTTTCATCGCACTGCTAATGAAGGAATGCGAGCAAGCTCAAACCACACTGTTGTTTGTCAGTCATGATGAAACTCTGGAATCCTTGTTTGATCGCAGCATCGCACTCAATGACATCAATCAGGCCTACAAGGGAAGTAAACAATGAGTGCAATATTACGATTGGCCTGGCAAAGCCTGGCAAACCGCAAAACAACGGCACTTCTTACCTTATTGACCGTCGCTATTTCTGTCACTCTACTACTTGGTGTAGAAAGAGTTCGTACCCAGGCTAAAGCGAGCTTTGCTAATACGATATCTGGGACGGATCTCATCGTTGGGCCTCGATCAGGACAAGTAAACCTATTACTTTATTCTGTATTTCGGATTGGAAATGCAACCAATAATATCGACTGGCAGAGTTACCAGGAGATCAGCCAACACCGAGCCGTAAAATGGGCAATACCTATTTCACTCGGAGATTCGCATCGCGGGTTTCGTGTAATAGGAACTAATCAAACCTACTTCGAACGCTACCAATATGGTAATAAACAACCCTTATCATTATCTAAAGGCCGTTCGTTTACTAACTTATTCGAGACCGTGTTAGGTGCAGAAGTTGCCAAAAAACTAGGCTATCAACTAAATGATGACATAGTCATTGCACATGGTATTAGCGATAAAAGCTTCAACCGTCATGATAATCTGCCTTTTAAAGTTGTGGGGATCCTGGCACCGACCGGGACACCTGTAGACCGAAGCGTTCATGTATCATTAGCTGCAATCGAAGCGATTCACGTAGGCTGGGAGTCCGGAGCAAGGCTAGGTAATACCCCTAATGCCATCACCTTAGCGAACCATCAATTTGAACCCCAGCAAATAACAGCGGCGATCTTAGGTCTGCAATCTAAAATCCAAACGTTCGCATTACAACGTTATATCAATACTTACAAGAAAGAGCCATTGAGCGCTATCATGCCGGGTATTGCCCTGCATGAGCTTTGGGGAATGATGTCTGTTGCTGAGCAGGCATTACTGGTTGTCTCGGTTTTTGTTGTCGTTTCAGGTCTGCTTGGTATGTTAACCAGCTTGCTCACCAGCTTAAATGAAAGACGCCGAGAGATGGCTATCCTCCGGGCGATGGGCGCCAGGCCTGGCCATATTTTCTTTTTACTTGTCAGCGAAGCAACAGTACTAACAGCAATAGGTATTGCCATTGGTACTGTCCTTCTATTCTGTATATTGCTAGTTTTACAGCCTCTTATCCAGCAACAATTTGGCCTGTATATTGCGGTTACAGCACTAACATCGCATGAACTGAGTCTGTTGGGATTAGTTCAAATAGCTGGTATCTTGGTCGGGATAATCCCTGCAGTGCGTGCTTATCAACACTCATTAGCAGACGGCATGACAATAAGAATATAGGACGGACAAATAATGAAGAAATGGCTATTTGTGATCTGCTGCTGGTTGCCTCTGAGCTGTAATGCTAACGATGTCCTTACGTTAGACTGGATTGATTTAATTCCAGAACAGGAAAGAAATCAATTTGGTCAAAATCAGATGCCTTCACTCAATCACAATGGGAAAGCTTCAGAACAGTCAAGAATTGGTGGTGTGCGTGAAGAGCTCAATGGAAGTGAAGTGAAAATTCCAGGTTTTGTCATTCCCTTAGAAGGTGATGATAAGATGGTCACGGAATTCTTATTAGTTCCGTATTTTGGTGCATGCATTCATGTCCCACCACCACCACCAAATCAAATACTCTATGTGAAATTTGAAAAAGGAGCACCAATCCAGCAGTTATGGGATGTTGTTTATGTAGTCGGAAAATTAAAGACTCAGCATATCAGCCATGAGATAGCGGAAGCTGGTTACTTACTAGATGGGGTTAGCCTTGAAGAATACGATGATATGTAATAGTTATATTTTTCAGAGCTAAAGTTGGCTTATCTGCACTCGTTAAACGTGAGAGGCAAGATAAACCAACATAGTCACGTAACCTAAAAGCAAAAAAATGTTTGTAATCCGTTTACCTGACTTCTTCATCATTATCTCCAGCTCACCACATGTTGATTAAATAAAATAATTAACAAATTTAACCATTAACCAACACAAATGTCACGCCTATTGATCAAATATACGAACAACTGGTAAAACTATAATCGAGGAATTTTTATCAGGAACTATTATGAACAAAGAACACGACGAAAATGCCACCGAATCAGAATCACCAAAAGCCTTTTTAATAATGAAAGAGAAAAATGAAAAAAGCAGCTATATAAAAAACAGTCGGGAACGCACTAAAGAGATCGCATTTATTTATGCTATCAATGCAATGATCAGCAGCTCAAATGAACAAGACCTACAACAAAGAGCTGAGCACAGAGAAAAGAGAGAGCAACAACGCAGGCAACATAACCTTGAGGTGATCATTAAGCACGCACATGACGCATGTTGCGATGAAACCGCTGATGAACCCGAACCTGACTGGCTTACACGCTTTTTTTCTATGGCTCAGAATATTCACGGGGCATCAATGCAAAAACTGTGGGGGAGGATCTTGAAACAAGAAATTCTATCTGCTGGATCTGTATCTCTAAAGGCCTTAGAAACATTACAAAATATGACTCACAGAGAGGCACAAACTTTTCAACGGGCCAGTGTACTCGCTTGCCATTTTGGCAATGACAGCAGTAAAAGACTACTCACAGGAATTAATATAAAGAAAGGGAGGTTCCCATTACTCAGGCATAATTCAAGCCAAAAGCTACAATTAGGGAACTACCAACTTCCTTACTCAAACCTACTCATCCTGATGGAGTTAGGATTACTCTTACGAACAGAATTAGAATCAGGCGAGATCTCCCTAGAGCATACGCTACCTTTTAGCTATCAAAACACCTCATATACGCTAAAAGCAGTGAAGAAGGGTATTACTTTTACCTATTATCGTTTCTCTCCAACAGGACAAGAATTAGCACGATTGCTCAGAAATAAAGATCATGAAATTTACAAAGAAAATCTACTTGATTTATTAAGTAAACATTTCATCGTTGAAGTGCATTAACTTAGGCAGTATAAACTTACCAATCAAGCGCTTGGAATAGCTTTATCACTAACACAAAGGGCTCTGTTCAGTACTCAAGTTGATAAACTATATTATAGATAGATATGCTAACTCCTTGAGGCTACCAGCATGGAAGACTTCAATTTTACGCAACTATTAGAGTCTATCCAACGACTTACACCTGAGCAAAAACAGTGC
>NZ_JBVCPH010000013.1:0-154105 GCF_057456235.1 Photobacterium sp.
GCACGAACTCCAAACCAAAAATGCCGAGTGTAAGGCATCACCTTGATGGCATTGTTAAGTGTGGGCTTCACAACACGCTGCCAACTCAATAACTTAGACCAAATTTCAGCGACATGCACCGAAGCCAAAGGCACCGGTTCGCAAAACTATCCTTTGCCGAACTTCAATGCCGCAATTTATACGGATTAAATTCTCCACCGTGAAAATTTCGATTGCGGCAAGCCGTTGAGACCAATTTGCTGACTTAATGGCGGTGATTGCGGTAAACCAAAAAGCCGAAAGATCACTGAACTTCTGGTATACGACACTGAAGTTTATTTTCATGCGCGAAAGCATCACCGCAATTTGCGAGAAAATATCCACAACCAACAATGTCAAAATTGCGGCTCACGGAACCGACAAAATACTACGCGCCCACATTTAACGCCCGCAATAAGGTGTGCCAACTCTGAACCAGCCAAGCACACTGAACTCCAAACCAAAAATGCCGAGTGTAACGGGTCACCTTGATTGCTTTGTTATGTGCTTGTGTATGAGAGCACATGATTTTCATGTAACTCACCCTCAAGGTCAAAATTTAATTCACCAACAAGTTTAAAGCCTAAGTTTCGATAAAAATCGATAGCTTTGTGATTGTTTACCCAAGTAGATAACCAAAATGAAGCACCATATTGAACTTTAATTTCATCAAGCAATTTTCTACCAACACCCTGTCCCTGAAAATGCTCAGACACATATAATTTTGTGACTTCATATCCATGATTTTCATTATTAAAGTTTGAGTCCAAATCAACAGCGATAAAGCCAACAAGATGATCTTCTCGTATGTAAACCCATATTTGCCATGCAGGGTTGTTTAAAAGTTGCTGGAAGTGATGCTCTGTAAACGTCGACAGAGCATAATGCGAAATCTTTGCACGCAGCCCGTGGGTTGCATATGTGTGCAGCCAAACCTGTAGTGACAAAGCTGCTAAATCAAGGCAATCACTTAGCCTTGCTTTCCTAATCATGTGAAACCTCCATTTTGCACATAACATTTTATTCAACGAACCAAGATCGTATATTCTGCTCGTTTATCTCATTACGCTCAATTCTGCCATTACACAATAAAAACCAATGGCATAACTAACGTTATTAACAATATAATAAAGAAAATATGCGATCTAAGATCATATATCCGTTCAAACTCATCACTTCCTATGAAATTGATTCATATGACATTTCCAACAATCTTTGAACTATGCAGAAATATACGAAACAAAAGTAAATCAAAATTGTAACCACACCTCCTGTTCACTATCCTCACTAAACACTGTATAGATTAACAGGTTTATAAAATGGATGTGCCACCACCGATAAACATCAATTCAAATAATTTTCTTCATCAGTTTCGGGCTTTCATCCGTTCTAGAGGGCTTGCCTATACAACAGAAAAAACATACATACACTGGGTAAAACGCTTTATCTATTACCAAGGTTATACTGCGCGCAATGAGATTAATGCTGAGCACATTCATCGATACCTTGATCACCTGGCTGTTGAAATGAATGTCTCGCCAAATACACAAAAGACAGCGCTCAATGCACTTGTTTTTCTATGCCGAGAGTTTCTGCATCAAAATACCGAACAGCTTAGCTTTAAACGAGCAACAAAGAAGACCAAATTACCAGTAGTCTTTAGCCATCAAGAAGCTAAAGCTGTTATTGCACATATACCGTTACCCTATCAGCTTGCAGCGCAACTAATGTACGGAAGCGGTCTGAGAATCAATGAATCGTTACGACTTCGCATTCAGGATATTGATTTGAAGACGAGTTCATTAACCGTTAGAAATGGTAAAGGAAATAAAGACCGACAGACATTACTTCCTAAAACACTACACGATGGACTTCATGAACAGATGAACCATGTTCGAAGTCTGCATAATCAAGATCTCCGCAACGGGTTTGGTGAAGTATATCTTCCATATGCTCTAAGCCGAAAATACGCGGGCAAGGCGAAACAAATCGGCTGGCAATACCTTTTCCCGGCCAGAGAGCTCAGCATTGATCCGCGATCTTCCCGAAAAATGCGCCACCATATTACAGATCGGACGCTACAATCATACGTTAAGAAAGCAATATTTAAAGCCGAAGTGGTTAAGCAGGCCGGCTGCCACACATTCCGGCATTCTTTTGCTACCAGGCTGTTAGAAAACGGAACCGACCTGAGAAATATTCAGGAATTGCTCGGGCATGCGGATATCAAAACTACTCAAATCTATACCCATGTTGCCGGATTGCATCATAGTGGAGTAATCAGTCCATTAGACAAATAATAGTAATTGACACGCTACCGCCAAAGATAGCTAAATCCCAGCAGCGCAACTAAACGCGATGCATCATAGCATCAACTCCATTGCACTGAATTATAGGGAAATTAATTTGTGAGTCATAGCAAAAATCTTGTAAAAACAGACTTCTACCACGAAAGCTGATTCACGCACTTGAATAGATGGATGGATTTTTATGGCAACAGTTGATTCTGGATGGGATCGCTGACTACAAGGGGAGATGTCAGATAAACGAACCATGCATAAACTGATATTTGCACCACACGACTTAAGTATATGGCCTCCAGTTTTTCCTAATAGCTAAGGCACATACAAAAAAACCTTAGGCTTATCCAGCCTAAGGTTTTCAGCAATAACAACAAATAGTTGATTTAGATCGATGTTAATTCTTCTGAATCAACAACTTCATCTACTGCTTTGCGCTGAAGCGACTTACGCTTATTGCGCTCTACTTGGCTTTGTACAAATTCAGCCAACGCCTTCTCTGCCCATTCAGTTGCTTCTGCTTCGGTAGCAAAGTCCGCTTGGCGCTTAGAGATAGTGGTTCGTCTTGCTGACACTTGTCGAATAATTTCCGCCGCCCAGCCAGTTCTTTTTTCTACTACGCGGTAATCAAATTTCTTGCCGTTTGCCATTTCTTTTCCTAAAGAGTATTCAAGGTATAGCATTTATTAATCAAATTGAGCTGTTATCGCTCTGAATAACGCTGTCCCTTTGTAAGGTCGACATTAAAACATATTTAGCCTGCTTTGTTGAGCTATTCATGTGAAGCAAGCCCTTCCGCCAACAGTCAGGTACTGTTGACAGTCATTCGGCATTACAATTTGAGAAGCCAGCGGTTAAGCGGTTTATCTTTATTGATCCCTTCTCGCCCCCACCGATCAACACTGTCAACGACTAGAACGCGCCTTGGATCAGGTACTATTAATTTCAGCTGCGCACTCATTTTTTTCGAGGTCAGCAACCACAGCGAGTCATCGCCATGGAGCAATTCAGATAAAGCCTGCTTGTCTTCTGCCGTCCATTCAAGCTCTGGATGGGTAAACCGCTCGACAACAAACAATTGATTACCTGATGCGAAATCTTCCAGCTCTTCAGAGAGCAGTACAACCGAATCTATCTCGGCGTCAATTAACACTTTCTGTTGCTGATTGATTAACTGACGGACAGCAAGCATCAGTTGCTGTTGATTCTGCTCAATTGTTTTAGCCTGTTCAGGCCAAACTTGTTGCAAGTCTCGACTCACAATTGCAATCATTCGAGTCAGGTTCGTCGGGTTTAGCCATGCATAAAGCGAGGTCGAACCATCTTCAAGGCGTAAAGCAGCAACGCCTTGAGCACGTGGCGAAATTGCCTGGGATGCATCAATTTCGATAATACGAACATTGCCCTGTCTGGCATGAGTGAACAGCGGGTCCTGTGGCCACACTGCAGCTAAAGTAATGGCCACTGTCGCATCTTTAGCCGCTTGTGCCGTCAGCTCTGCCCCTTTGGTGCTAAACCAATTGGGTAATCGCGACACGCCAAAACGTTTCGGCGGCAAATATTGAGTGGTAATTTCAGTCCCTTTGGTTAGCTCTGTGGCTAACATATAAGTCACAGGCGTAGCAGTTAGAATATCTTCTGCCTTTGCTGCCGAAGAAGTCATAGAACAACTCATGGTGGCTATTGCAAAAGCGGTATTTAAAAGTCGAACTTTAATCATGGTATTAAACACGTCGTTATCCTTTTCGGATTATGCGGTAACACGTTGCTGTCAGGAAGAAGCAAGCTGAAACAATGATGATTGCGGCGCCTGATGGCACGGGCAGCTTCATTTCCATCGGTAAGATGGTGCCGATCAGGCAACTGATCGTGGCAAGAAATGCCGACATAATGACAAAACTGCCCATGTTTTTCGTTAACAAACGAGCAGTCGCCCCCGGGATCAGCAATAACGCTCCCACTAGCACTGCACCAACAATTTTCACTGACGCAATGGTGACCAGCGTAATCATCATCACAAACAGGTAGTCGTAAAAATTGGTCGCATAGCCGCGCACACGGGCAATATCAGGACTGATACACGTCAGTAAAATACGGTTAAACGTAGGCACTAAAACAAGGACAATCAATGCACAGCTGACAGCCAGTATCAGCAAGTCGTAATCGGTTATCGTCAAGATCGAGCCGAACAACACATTTTCCAGCATGTGGATATTTATCTTACGTGCCACGTACATTAATAGCGCCGCGCCCACTGCCAATGCTAGCGCTAAAAATACGCCAACCAGCGTGTCGTAAGGAACGCTTGTGCGATTTCGGACAAAGTGCAGAAGTAAGGCAAAGATCATACAAAAACTGAATAAGCCGATGATCGGGTTATCGGGCGGCTCACCCAGCAAAACACCCAGCGCGATACCGGTTAATGCTGCGTGCCCTACCGCTTCTGAAAAAAATGCCAGTCGCTTAGCGATAACCAACGTCCCCAATCCGCCCAGTAACGGGCCCAGTATCAATGCCGCCACGACAGCATTTACCATGAAGGAATATGAAAAACTTTCACTCAACCAACCCGCATCAACGCCCGCTTGCGCCCAAAAACGAATTAAATCCATTACGCGACCTTCTTCATCGTTTTATTTACTGAAACAGACGCAGCACTATAGTGGTTAAACAGGCGCTCAATTTTTTCAGGAGCAAGCACCTCAGACACCGCGCCACTATCAATCAAATGACGGTTAACAACATGTACTTCTGCCTGTAAACGGCGAACGGCCGTCACATCGTGGTGAACCGCCAATATTGTTCTTTTTTCCTGAACCAGTTCATGGATTAACGATTCAATATACCGAACACCTTGTTCGTCCATCCCCGTCGTGGGCTCGTCCAGAACCAGAAAGTCCGGGGAATCAAGCAACGCCTGCGCAAACAACACTCGCTGTTGTTCACCACCAGATAATTGACCCATTCGGCGGTCGGCACGGTTAGCCATGCCAATCCGGTCTAGTTGACTTAAGGCATGATCGCGTTCTCTTTTTCGTTTACGCCAGAACAACGGATGACGGCTCTGGTTAAGTAAAATAAAATCCATCACAGTAAACGGCAGGCTGGATTCAAAAGTCGCTTTTTGCGGCACATAACCAATTGTTCCTTTCGCGTCAGGCCATTGGATTTCAATACCACCAGAGAATGGCGTCAAACCCAGAATTGAACGTAGTAGCGACGTTTTTCCGCCTCCGTTTGGCCCCATCACAACATGACACTTGCCCGCGGAGAGTTCATGATTAATAGCTTGCAGAATAACGTTATCGCCATATTTCAGGCCGACATTTTGTAAACGAATACCAGGGCCCACAATCAACGTCCTCCCTTCATTGCCGCAAATTTCATGGCTGCAACCAGAGTCGCCAAATTTTCTTTCATCTCTGTCTCAACCTTGTCCACTGCATACGATCCATGGGTCATATGCGAGAACCGGTATAACCGTATACCCGTCGCTTGTTCTATGGTTTCAACATAACGATTCGGCATGTTTAGCTCATAAAAAAGCACGTCAATACCGGCATTTCTGATCTTCTCAATCGTGCCCTGCAACTGGCTGGCACTCGGTTCAACACCATGAGCGGGTTCGATGACTGCGGCAACATCCACTCCGAATTCTTGCAAAATATAACCGTATGCATTGTGGGTAGTTGCAACGGTCATACCTGCAGTATTCAAGTCACCTAAGGTCAGCATGGCTTCGCGCTTCATTTTGCGAAACTTGGTCGCATAGGCACGGGCATTTTTACGGTATTCCCGCGCATTCTTGGGGTCAATTTTGGCCAGTTCACTGGCTATGGTGTACACCTTCTGAATGGTGGTCGACAACCCGACAAAGGTATGAGGGTTAACCGCGCCATCACCAACTGATTGCCCCATTGCCGGCAACAGCGGCACATCTTTATTGGCTTCTATCACGATAAGATCGGCGCGGTTCGCGGCTTTGATGACCTTCAGCGCAAAATCGTCATGACCAATGCCATTAATGACAATAATGTCCATTTTTCCCAGTCGACGCAGATCATTAGGCTGAGGTAAGTAGTTATGGGAATTAAAGCCTTCGTCCACTAACGGCAACACCTCAGCCTTGTCACCGACAACCGCTTTTACATAGCTGTAATAAGGCTGCAGGGTAATACCAATCGTTAATTTCTCTTTAGCCTGTACCTGTACGGCAGCAAGCATAAAGACAACGACCGATGCCGTTTTGATCAGGGCTTTAATCATAAGCTGTTTTTTAAATAACGTTACGCTTAATAAAAACTGTTCTAATAGTAATTTCATGATGAATACCATGTGTTGAAAATCTGAATCATTAATACAAAGGGTTGTTTTGCTAAAACACTTCGCTATCAGCAAACACAACTTGCTTCCAACCTGCCTCTATTAATACCCGTGGTTGGAATGGAACCTTTTCAGTTACGATGTCACCCGAAATGGCAGGCTGGAGCTTCTTATCCAGGAATAACCAGATCTCAGGATCCTGTTGCATCGAATTCAATACAACAGAGGCCGAACCGTTCTCTAACTGAGGTACTCCCTGATAAATCGCTGGCGCTATCTTTGACCAGAGATGCTTACCTTTTCGTTCCCAGCTTTTATCCTGAATAAAAGGAGCTAACCAAAGCGCTTCGAGCTCAGCAATATCAGCCCAACGCTCAGTGCCAGCTAATTCGATACTGTCCTGGCGTAAATTACGGATTTCTTCATGGGCCAGTCGAAGTTCGGCAATCATTGCTAACTCATCAGCAGCCAAGTCTTTGATAAAAACCTGATGCGTACTCAGCGATTGCTGTTTGGCTATTTGCTGATGATACGGCAGTAAAATCGCGGCTATAACCAGAATGAGACAAATAGAAAGTGCTACCCATTTCCCTTCTCGGCCACCATCATCGGTATGAACTGTTTGGCTGTTCATTTTTCTGAAATCTCAACCACATCGACTTCAACCGGACTTTCATGGCCAGCATCAAACACTAAATAAAAATCAGCCTCCGGTTTGGTAAATTCGCCAATTGAACGCTTATCGGTAGTCTCTTTGGCAATCAGATTATCATCGTAGTCATACATGTTAATGTCATAATCTACCGCTGCACTCCCGTCACTGTAGCCAGCTTCGCAAATCACTTTATCGGCGTCGAACCAGCAGCTCATCAAGGGGAAATGCGCACTTGCAGTGCCAGAAAAAAGTGCAGTAAGAGACAATAAAGCAAGGCTGGTGCTCTTTTTCATGAAAACCTCAACAGCTTAATAAGAATTAGATTTATAGCCTGCTGAAACAGGCTAGTTCAGTCGTTAGCAAGGTTAGCTAGCCGTTGTTACTGAAGTAACGCTTCAAAAGTAAAATGAACATTGACGCTTGCAATATCTGCCAATGGGTTGTTGGGTAACTCGCCTTTATAGTTCGCTTTCATCAGCCAGCGACCTGCCGTATCAGGTGTAAAGGTCACCACGCCATTCTCGTCACTCACGACATCAATCTGCTGCTGGTGATTGCGGTAAAGCGTACCCTCTCGAGTGATCTCGGCAGTCACACCCTGCTGAGGTTGACCGTTATAGTAAAATTGAAAGCTGACTTCATCGCCTTCGACAATATCGGATGGATGCGTAACCGGCAGCAGCTCGAGATATTTACCCTCAATTTCCATGGCTTTTCCGGTTGGCTTCCCCACAGTGACGTAGCTTTCTGCACGGGTGAAACCGAGCTGAGTTACAACATCACGAGACTTTTCAGGAAGTAGTACTTCACGCTCGGCCTTGCTGGCTTTCATCCACTTAACAGTGTCACGTCGGCCAGCCTTATATTGCGTGTAATAACTCGGTACATTGTTGATTTCGACTTTGTGCGTACCCTCTTCTTCAAAGTAGAAATCGAAGATAGAGCGACGCTTACCGCGGATCACAAAATTTGGCCGTTCTTTGCGACCGTCGGGCATCACAACCACTGCTGATTCACTGCCTGCAGGTTTATCAAACACAAATGTACCGTGTGACGCCGTCACGTCAAAAGTTAACCAATCGCCGCCTTCTTTCGATACCGTGAAGTGGGAAGGAAGTACCCAGCGTGGATGTGCATTTGCCGTAGCCGTTACTGCCAGACCCGCAACTACTGTACAAGCCATGGTCAGTGCTTTCACTTTACTTTTTTTAGTCATTGTAATTACTCGATTTCCTATTTGATTTTGTAGCTAATCGTGATAACGCCAGTTTCTTCTGTCGGCGCAACCTTATGCGTAAATGCGGTATCACTTAGGTGCATTTTTTGCCGTAAGTAATTTCGGCCACCATGCTCACGGACCACTTCAGCGTAGAAGGTATAGTCTCCCTGCTCTACCCGGTTACCGTTGTCGTCTAATCCGTCCCAGACAAAACGATACTCACCCGCAGGCCGTGTTGCTGACGTCACGGCGTCAACCAACTCACGGTCATACCGGCCGACTTTTCGCCACCAGCTACGTAAATCTTTAAGCCACTCATCTTTGCCGACCCACAACTCAAGGGTGCGTACCGATTTCCGGTTGCCATTTTCAACCCAGACCGCAACATAAGGACGGGCATACATGGTGGTTTCAATTTTTGGCAACTCAAATTCCACCTCTATATGTGCGCTTTCAGGAATTGCGGTAGCCTGAGCAAAAAGAGGCAAAGCCAATGCGGCAACCAAAAGGCTATGGGTGATAAATGTCATGGAAAATCCTTTGGGAACAAATGCGCCGTATACTTTTTAAGGAACAGCAACAAAGAAGATTAATAACGTGGTAAGAGAGCCAAATACCGTCCACTTAAGCGAGGTGTTAAATGTCTTTTTCTTTGGCACTAACAGGCACACTCCGGTCAGAACAAAAAACACCATCAGTAAGGCCGTAATATCGATAAACCATTTCCATACCTCACCGCTATTTCGCCCTTTATGTAAATCATTCAGTACTGCCACTGCGCCATAATGTGTTTTCTCGATGACCGCTACTGCACTTGTCATATCAATAAACACTGCAACGTTATAGCCCGGGCCTTTGTAGTCCATCGTGATCTCACCTTCGAGTAATTCACCGTCTTCAACTTCCGTGAATACCTGCAATGCCGATGGCTGGCCTGATAACCGCGCGTATTGCGTCAAGTGTTTAACCAGGGCGCTTTCATTCGGTACATATTTACCACCGTCTGAACTCAGCAGTTCAACCGGTAATGACAAGGTTAATTGTGAAATATCAGGCTGGCTTTTTACGAACAAAGCCGGGCGATTTAACGTGACCCCGGTAATCGCAAAAAACAGCACAACAAGCAGCAATGCCATTGAAATATAGATATGCAGGCGGCGAGCCCAAATCTGAACAGCCTTGCTTTTCAACAACGTCTTATTGTTTACCAGTGCCTTGTGCTTAGAAGCCATGAGGATAACAGCCCGAATTGAATGTGTTCTTCTGAATGCCACCAATGTAATTGATAATGGTTATCATTGGCATTTAATTTACATTGTTTACGTTAAGATGCGGCGAGTGTGGGCCAATGTTTGGCTAGGAAGGCATAAAGGCAGAATTTTTGGGTTATTAAGTGGGAAGCAGAGGCCAGTTTGAGTAACCACCAGCCTAAGTTTATAAGGTAGGGATAAGAAGCTAGCTTAGAAGGAAAATAGTGAATTTAGATCAATCGCTCAATTAAGAGAGATTTGCACTAACCAAAGAGCTGGCACTTATGGCCAGCCCTCATCATTGTTCTTTGTGTTATTAATTACTCATACTCAGACGCATAGGTCTCTTCATACGTATGCGAGTAAAGCTCAAATAGATTGCCGAATGGGTCTTCCAAGTACACCATTTTAGCTTGTTTGTTATCATCTTCTGGGTGGTAACGCATAATATCCATGCGTACTTTACCGCCAAATTTTTCAGTGCGTTCAATAACACCATGGAAGTCATCCGTTTGAAGGCAGAAGTGGAAAATACCGATTCGAGAGAAATCAACTTCGTGACGCTCTTGGCGATCTTTCATTTCAAATAGCTCAACACCAATACCATCAGTAGTGACCAGGTGTGCAATATTAAAGCCTTTAAAACCTTCGCCAAAAACGGCAATACACATTCTACCGATTGCTGTTTCGCGCTCTTCTTCAACTTTGGTATTGCCCATTACGACTTTAAGGCCAAGAGCATTGGTATAAAACTCAACAGCTTTATCCATGTCACCGACCATAATTCCGACATGATTCATTTTCATAATTTGCTCCAGATTCAGATAATTGATTCATTGTTCGTTTTGATGGGGTGAGTATATGGCTTCGGGTTGATTTCTTAAAATTATCATTATTTATGAAAATGATAATAATAATTTATAATGGTGCTATATTTTGATCGAATCGAACTGCATGCTGAGAATGGCTATCTGGTGAACCCGTTCATTAACTCTTAAGCCAGCAACCGTACCAATGAATACAGTGGCGCTATTGAGAATCGCCTGCGTTTCTTAACTGAAATCGTAGAAGCCATGACAGATCAGATTATGCATGGCGAGTTTTACCGTGCCCTGGCCAGCAGGGTACTCAGCAGTTTCTATTACCGACTCGCTCGCTGTTACCCATCGGCGTACTGCTCTTTATCGTAGGAAAATAGAATAACTCAGTTCTTCGTTTCAGATGAAAATTCAATCATCTAAACAACCAAGTCATTCCATTATCGTTACCAATACGGCATTACGCACGCGTGAAGATAATGTTCACAAGCTCAAGCCCAGGTTTTACAAAGTCAATATCCAATTTGTAATACCCTTTGTCCAACTTCACTTGTAAACCTTCAACCATCACAAGCTTACCATCTGTGCCATTGATAGGCAGCGACATACTAAACACATCGTTCAGACTCAGGCTGCAAGAAGATTGCGCAAGAGAGTCACGCTCGTATTTCATGGCACCGCGGCACTGATAAATACCCGTTTCCGCAACACCAATGGCAACCGAAGTGTTCATTTTCGTATTAAGCTCAATAGGGGTTTCAATCGGTTGAACCATCATCTCTGGTGCAACTTGCTCTGCAGGAAACGTCTTGATCGGCTCATACGCCTTAAGCGGACGATTCATCACTGGTGCCTCAAGAATGAAGCGACAAATGTTCATCGCTGAACGTTGTAACTCACCCAGGGTTAGCGTGCCATTTTTCAGCGCTTCTAATGTGTCGTCTCCCATTACGTTGCCTTTCGCCTCATCATTTCCGACAACCATATAGAGATCGTTTTGAGCGCGAACCATAAATGACGTAAACGTCTTCGCTTCTTTACCTGCCCTGATCGGGTCATTCATTTTGGCCCACCAGTCGGTCATTACAATGCCGGTATAACCCCACTCTTCGCGCAACAGCGTAGTATTGAGATCGTAGTTTGATGCCGCCCAGTGACCATTGATCGGATTATACGACGTCATGATGGTAGAAGCGCCCCCCTCTTTCACCGCAATTTCAAACGGCTTAGCGTGGATCTCTCGCAGCGCACGTTCAGAGATCACACTGTCGACATCGACACGTGCAGTTTCCTGATCATTCGCAACAAAGTGCTTAATGGTGCCGGACACCCCTGCCTTTTTCAGGCCACGGGTTTGCGCCGCTGCCATGATGCCCGTCATCAAAGGATCTTCAGAGACATACTCAAAATTTCGACCATTCAACGGATGACGATGAATATTAATCCCAGGCCCTAACAAGGTATCAATTTGATTGGCTATCAGCTCTTGGCCAACCAGATAGAACAATTGCTCATTAAGAGGCTGATTCCAGGTACAACCGAGCAAAGTCCCAATAGGCACCTGTGTCGCTTGATGCCCGCTGTCCATCCGAATCCCGGAAGGGCCATCAGCAGCAGCCGCTACCGGAATGCCGAGTTGGAACAAGCTGTCAGAGACGCCACCAAAGGCCGCCGCTGTTCCCGGCGTAACTTTCGGGCTGCACATACCTTCCCCTCGCACAATCGTTGCGAGATGCTCTGGAGTCATTTGCGCGACAAAATCTTCCAACGTCGCTTTGCCTTGTTTTACATCCGTAAGCTTAATGCCTTGGTCACCAGTAACTTCGAGCGATTGAGGCATGTTGGCCTGAATGCGCTCAGCAAGAGAAACTGTTCGCAATGGTACAGGTTCGTAACTTTCACCGTATAAGCCATCTTTGTTGCGCGTAAATGGCTTAAGACGATCAAACGGCTTAACTGGCGCGAGTGCCTCACTAAGCTCTTCAATGACAAGAAGCTGATCCAACTCAAGCTTAGCATCAACAAGCGTGGCACAGCGCACGCTCCCCCCCAAGTGGAACTGGTAACACCCTGCTTCCAACACATAACAACTACGATGCCCAGTGATACCGCTATCATCATAAGAAGCCAGGGTGGTTAAAGGCACAGAAACTCGAACCACTTCACTGGCACCCGGCTTTATCGTACCTGTTTTTGTAAAGCCAACGAGCACACGTGAAGGTTTACCAAGAAGTCCTTGCGGCGCTTCAACATATAATTGCACCACTTCTTTGCTGCTATAACTCTCACCAATATTTTGCACGTTAATATCAAAGTGCAGTACACGCTCAGTACCTTCCTTTTCAATAAAATACCCGACCAACCCGCGACTGAACGTCGTGTAGGATAGCCCGGCACCAAATTCGTACTGAACGGCACTAGGATTGAACGTCTCAAAGTATCGATAACCGACATAAATATCTTCGGCATATAAGTTGTAATCCGTACGGCCAAAGTTCGCGGAAGATGGGTAGTCTGCCAACCGATACGCGACTGAATCCGTCAGGCGGCCACTTGGAGAAAGATCACCAGAGAGAATATCGGCCAGTGCATGCCCCCCTTCCATACCCGCCGCCCAACTATAAAGCACGGCTTTAATCGACTCATGCCCGTCGATGGTGTTCACCCACGCCATATCCATGATATTTGTGACGTTCAGCACCACAATAACTTGATCAAAGTAACGGTTAACCTTCTTGATCATATCTTCTTCAAGCTCGGTTAATCGATAACTGCCCACGGCATCGGCATTGTCTTGATCTTCACCTGCGGTACGCCCGATAAAGATCACCGCTTTATCAGACGTTGATGCTGCACACTTCACAACATCGTTTGTCAGCGGCATTTCTTGTTGGAACCATGGCTCCGCCGCCCAACCGCCGCCGCCATCATCGAACGGATGATCGGCAATCCAATGTTCGTAGAGCGCCACTAACGTCTGGTTCAATTTAACCGCCTTGTTCGCGCGAAGTCCCTCGACAGCACAAACCGCGTAAGGCACATTAACCGCTCCACCAGAGCCCGTACCACTACGGTAGGTGTCAATCTGGCAACGGCCAAACAACGAAACGGTTTCGCTCGGTTTAAGCGGAAGAACTGAATCTTCATGCTTTAGCAATACAATGCCTTCTGCCGCAGCTTGACGGCTTACAGGAATAAGATTCTTTTGTGCTTGGCTGATTTGTTCTTTATTCATAGACAGCGACTCCCTCATCACCCTTTGTTCCTGGGTAACTTTACGGATTGAATATTGTTTAACGCAGATCCTTTGCTCGCTAATGTATATGTCTATCAACGACAAAGGCAAAATTGTGTTCATTAAACGCTGCGTAAATAGTAAGCTTGCGAGGTGCGTAATTCTACCAAAATGCCGACAGTAAAAAGGAAAATCGCGACATGAGCATCACTTATCAGCTAAAGGCACACCAGAAGCACCAACAACTTAATTTTGCTTATGTCGACGGGCATCATGACTGTGATTTTACCGCCCATCGTCATGACTTTTCGGAGTTGTTTTTGGTAGTCAGCGGAAGTGGAAATCACACCGTCTCCTCACGCGTATACCCGCTGAGCAAAGGCGATGTGTTTGTGATTAACGGTGATATTGAGCATGGCTTTCAAGATGTTAATAAACTGGAAGTCATCAACTTAATGTTTGATGCCGATACGCCTTTTTTCGAATTGCCCTCGCTGCGCCAGTTACCGGGGTATCAAGCCTTATTTAAGGTAGAGCCCATCGCCAGGCAAACCACAGAATACAAAGCGAAACTGACTCTGGACAAACAGCAACTGCCGGTCATTGAAATCCTGTTTAATAGCATTAAACGAGAGTATGAATCGGCATTGCCGGGATTTGAGGTGATGTTAACCAGTTTGCTGCAACAGTTGGTGATCACGCTTTCTCGCATGTATCAAGTGCAGACTCAAGAGCTTCCCCAGCCCACACTCGCAGTGAGCCGCGCTTTAGCCTTTATTGAAAAGAACTTTGCCTCTGTAGATATCAGCAACGAAGCCATTGCGAAAGCTGCATTTGTCAGCCAGCGTCAGATGGAACGCATATTTCGTCAGTTTTTGAATACGTCACCTAATCAGTATCTAAAAGGCATTCAACTTAATTACGCTACAACGTTGCTGATGGAAAACAGCGAATGCTCTGTTCAGCAAGTTGCAGAGCAATGTGGCTTTTCAGATAGCAATTACTTTTCCAAATGTTTTAAGCAGAAATTTAACGTCACCCCACGTGGCTATAGAAAGCTAATGTAGTGGCATAGTGAATAACTATACGTTACTTTTCTTATTATCTTCTGTAGGAGAAAAATCTGTACAAGAGGCAGAAGCAAGAAGCAGGGAGACGTAGTACCGCTCTCCCTGCCGTATTCTAGAAACCGCTAAATTACAACAAGCCCTCTACACGAGCCTGATGCAAGACGATGGGATCAACCGCGGCATAAGCCGCATCCCACAATGCTCCGATATACATCCTTTCTTTTCCTGTTGCTTGACGTTCAAGTTGATCAAGCTTGCGCAACTCCTCCAAGGTTAACGGCTGTGTAAATAATGCCTTAGCCTTTTCAAGTTTTTCCATGTGCCTATCTCCAACAATACCAAATTAAGCAGCGGGCTGTGCTGAACCAGGCCGCTGGTCAATTTGGTATCACGATGTCGATATCACCCATTACATTTACCACAATAATATTATGGGTATCAATTCTTCTGGCTGACACTTTCCTCTGGTACACAATTATCTAAGTCAATGCTGATATTGATCAAGCTTATATGTATTACCACTAAAGAGACATTTAACATGCACCTTTAGTGCGCTAGGATTCGTTATAGTAAGAAATGACCACCCTTAATAATATTTGATCATTAACGCGCGAGGTGCATATGGCTACCATCAAAAATTTTATGACTGAACATCACAGAAGTTGTGATCACCTGTTAGTTGAGGCTGAAGGGCCTTTATCTCAAGGAAATTGGGCTGAATTTAGCAACAAATGGAATCAATTCGAAGCTGAAACCTTGCATCATTTTGATCTGGAAGAAGAGATCCTATTTCCCGAATTTGAAGCTAAAACGGGCATGACCTCCGGGCCAACTATGGTCATGCGCCAGGAACATACCATGGTTAGAGCCCTTTTCAGTCAAATGCAGCAAGCCATTAGTGAGAATGCCACTGATCGTGCAATGGGTATTGTTGAAAGTACTATGCTACTTATCCAACAGCACAATATGAAAGAAGAACAAATGCTCTATCCGATGTCTGATGCGCATCTTACAAACGGTGAAGAGCTCGTTGCTCAGATGAAAGTCAAACCCGTTATCACAAAATAATAATGTAGACTGCAGACTTTATGACCGCTGTAATCACTCTGGATGTCAGTGAACTTGAACCACCTAAACCGATGCAGGAGATCTGTCAGATCCTCACAAACCTGGATCAGGGTCAGCTGCTGCACGTCAAGCACAGGCGCGAACCCGTTCCCCTGTTTTCTATCCTTGAACAGCAGCAGTTTGATTACCGCCATACCGAAGAGGGTGAAGGAAAGCACCATATCTGGATTTGGCACAAAGGTGACAAGCTAGCCCTTAACAGCTTAATGAGACATAGAGATGCGACTGACCGGACTTAACTTCGATGCCATCCCACGGCTGGACGTGCCGATCCGTTTTTACCTGACAGCCCCCCTATTTGCCGTTATTGCCTCAGGCTTGCTGATTTGGCAAGGCGAGCATATCTGGCTGGGCCGCTGGTTGCCAGCCTCTTTAGCGATAACGCATCTTGTCGCTATTGGAATGATGGCAATGATTATGATCGGATCGCTATTTCAAATCATGCCGGTTTTATGTGGCGCTCCCATAAAAATTCCCCCGGTGCCTTTAGTTCTCATGCAAACAGGTCTTGTGCTAGGCACCCTGGCACTGAGTGCGGGATTTTTTGGCTGGCCCACCTTTGGTGCCAGTTTCCTATTATTAACACTCAGCCTGGGTTACTTCATTATTTCGTTGCTGAGCGTATTGATCCGTCAAGCTGCAGGTCAGCAGACCCGAGTTCCTATTCTGCTGGCAGCTCTGGCACTTGCCTTCGTCTTGCTTGCGGGATTGCTGCTGCTAGCTGGGTATCTTTGGGGCTATCAGCCAATCACAGGCAAGAACCTCACCCATTTTCATGCGAGTACAGGTATATTTGGTTGGGTATTATTGCTGATCATGGCCGTGAGCTTTCAGGTCATTCCAATGTTTCATGTAACGCCTGAATTTCCTCGGTATTGCCGTATTACTCTGCCTTTAATGCTTGTTATTGGCCTTATTTCCATCGCCTTGGCGATCGTGTTTCAGTTTAGCCTCAACTTCAGTAGCGCACTGATCGCAGCAGTTGGCATCATGTATGCCGTAACGGGCTTAAACCGGCTTCGTAATCGAAAACGCAAGCTTCCTGACGTTGTTGTTAGTTATTGGCAGTGGGCTTATTCGAGCCTGATCTGTGGTTCTTTGTTGATGATTGCCTTGCCATTAATACCCATTCAGCTACAGGGAAGCGTTGAAGTTTTCATTGCCCTTCTCATCGGTATGGGCTTTGTACTTGGTGTGATCCAGGGGATGCTGCTGAAGATCGTACCATTTCTGATCAGCTTGCATCTTCAGCCTATTGCCATGAGCAAGCCTAACGCGATGATGCTATTACCAGACCACTACAGCCTGATCAGCAGACAACAAAGTAAGATACAGTTCCGGCTTTACCTGCTGAGCATGGCGAGTATTGCTATCTCACTCTGCTATCCGCCTGTCACAGCAAGCATCGGCCTGCTGATGATGCTAAATTGGCTGTGGATTGGTTACAACATTGCTTCGGCAAGCATAACCTATCGCCGAATTCATCGGGCAATGCTGGAAAGCTAAAAGGCAATGAATTCTCGCTGAACTATTCATCTTGAGGTAGCTTGAGTATAAATCCTTACTGACAAAAAGAGCGATGAACTGTTTAGTCCATCGCTCTTTGTCATTTTGAAGCGGAGTAACGCAGTATTCATTGGGTCATTACTGCATATGGCGAACCTGATCCAAGTATTTGATCCAGCTTTTTGACGCAGCAGAGGGGGTAATATTATTCGCAAGCTTGGCGTGGATAATCGCTTTTTCAAAATCGTCCAGCTTGTAATAGACCCGCACTTTAGCAAGCTCTACCTCTGCTTTCTTATCTGTACGGTTTACCTTATCCAGCTCGGCAAGTGCTTGATGGTAATGACCTTCCTGAAGCAGTAATTGGGCCAGCGGCCAGCGGTGTTTATTGTCTAATTTTGCCGCTAAGGTCCAGACAGAGATGGCCTTATCCCACTCTTTTGCCATCTGCCAATATCTTGCCTGTTCAGACAGTAAACCGGCATTGTTCTGGATACCCTCTAACTCATCAAACAAGATTGCTGCACGCTCGGGAATACCGGCTTGTGCATAGAGCTGAGCAAGGGTTTTCAGATCTTGCTGACTTAATATGACCCCCTGTCGCCTCGCCAGGGCCAGAGTCTCTAACGCATCGGAAGATCGCCCGTTACGTAATTGAATGCCCGCCAGTTGCTGCCACCAGGTCGTTTTATTCGGCTCTAACACGATAAGACGGTTCAGAGTTGAAATGGATGCTTTCCACTGTTTCAGCTGAAGTTGCGCCCCCAACCGGATCGTCAGTGGCTGAATCTCATCTTTCTTTTGATAAGATTCATAGCGGATTAACGCCGACAAAACCTGTTGCCACTCTTCTAGCTGATAATGGCTCTGCGCGATGCGCAGCCATAATTCATCGGCTTTCTGAGTCTCCGGGATCTGCTTTGATAGCGCGTAGTAATGCGGTAAGGCGGCATTAAACTGCTCATTCGATAATAGAATGTCGGCTAGCATACGTTGTGTCACCCATGCCTGCTCGTCATTCAGTAAACCACTTTTAACGGCATAAGACAGATTATCAATGGCTTTATCGGTATTGCCCTTCTGCCAATAGAAGATGCCGATCATACGCTTTACAAACGCTTTGTCATAAGCACGAGAAGGATCTAAATCAGCAAGCAACGCAATGGCGTCATTCAACTTTTCATCTTGTTGCAAATTATACGCACGCTGCACTTTTCCGGCAGTAAACTGAGAAAGTTCTTCAGCATATGTGCTCACAGGCCCGCACAGCATCAAGGCAAGTGCAATAACGACTTTCTTCATCTTCATCATTTGTTTAACTTAAATTCCAGACGGACTGTTTGGCCCACTTGCGCAATCGCTTTTCTATCGACAACTTTTGCCTGATACTTCCATTTGCGTAGCGCCCGAATGGCTTCTTTTTCAAATAGCCGCCGCGGTTTTGCATCAAGAACATTAATATCGGTTGGGCGCCCCTGGGGATCGATAGTGAAAGACAACACCACAAAACCTTCGGCACCTTTCTTAATCGCACGCGCGGGATAACGCGGTTCAATCCGATATAACGGCATTGCTTGCTGATTGGCACCAAAATCAGAGAATTGAGGCACATTAATCGCCAAACCAGAAATGGTCGTGTCCAAAGCAAGATTCGGCATGGCCGGCGCGGGAGTTGCCGTCACAGACTGCGAGCTGGTTGGCAGCGCTTCCGGTGGAGGTTCTGGTGTATCCGGCTTTTCCGGTAAAGCGCGCTGGCGCCGCTGAGCATCGCGCTCTTGCTCAACCATCACCATATCAAACGCCAGGATTTGAGATTGTTCAGGCGCACGTTGCTGGCCGTTGTCAACCATCCACGCCATGAATGTGAACAACCCCAATACCACAGCGGTCGATACCGGCAGTGCGACAAAAAGCCGAAAAGCGACAGAAAACATTAACGCTTCTCCGCCGCCAGGGCGATGTGTTGTACACCGGCACCTTTTGCAGCATCCATCACTTTCACCACAGTGCCATTATAAGCATGTTCGTCAGCCTGGATCACTAACGATGCTTCCGGCTGTTCCAGCAACAGGTGCTCAAGTACCGCTTGTACCCGCTCGGCATCCACCACTCGTTTATCAATATAGATATCGTTGGCTGATGTGATGGCAATAAAGATCCCCGCCTCTTTCTGACTCACAACATTGCTGGCCTGCGGCCGATTGACCTCGACCCCCGACTCACGAACAAACGAGCTTGTAACAATAAAGAATATCAACATGATGAAGACGATATCGAGCATCGATGTCATATCGATTTGTGCTTCTTCACGAGCAGAAGACGGACGGCTGAGTCTCATCATTGGCTCCTTAATAATTTTTCTAATTTCAGTTCACGCATTAGGCAAGCTTTAGAAAGGCGAGCGTGAACAAACATCCCGGCAAGTGCTGCTACCATTCCGGCCATTGTCGGCAGAGTCGCCAGCGAAATGCCAGAGGCCATTAAACGAGGCTGGCTGCTGCCCTGCGTGGCCATCACATCAAATACTGAAATCATGCCGGTGACTGTACCAAGCAGGCCAAGCATTGGACAAATGGCCACCAGCACTTTGATTAGGTTTACGTTTTGATGTAATGCGATGCGGGCTTCACTTAGCCAGCCATCGCGCATTGCATGGGCATACCATGATGTTTGATCATCACGGTTATGCCATTTCGCGAGCCAGACGCTTCTCTGCTTCGGATAGAGGAAGAACAGGTAGATGACCCGCTCAACGACCAGCAACCAACAAAGCATGACCACGGCAGCCAACCACCACAATATCTGGCCGCCCTGGTTCATGAATTGCGCTAATGAGAACCACCAGGCTTGTAAAAGACTGATTTCCATTATGCTGTTTTTCCTACTTTTTCAGCTTGCTCGGCAACAAGGCTGATCCCTTGTTTCTCCAGAATATTTCGGATGGTATCGGCTTGAGTGCTCAAAATATTATGTGCCAGCAGCAGTGGCATTGCCGCAATAAGGCCGAGTACCGTCGTGATCAGCGCCATTGAAATACCGCCCGCCATCACCTTAGGATCGCCATTGCCAAACTGGGTGATCACCTGAAAGGTCTCGATCATCCCCGTCACCGTGCCCAGAAGGCCTAACATCGGAGCCAGTGCCGCAAGCAATTTCAGCATCGATAAGCCCTGCTCAAGGCTTTGCTGTTCATCAACAATGGCCTCAAGCAAACGTAATTCTAATGCTTCAACGCTACGGTTTTGTTCTTTGTCATACACCGCAATAACGCGGCCTAACGGGTTATTGCCCGGCTGCTGTGGTTGCTTTAATTGCGCGTTAATCTGCTGGCGGGCAATAAACAGCTTGGCACCACGGAACAACGTAATAACGGCGCCAATCGCCAATAAGCCTAAGATGATCTTACCCACCACGCCACCGTGTTCCAGCCGCTCACTGAGCGATGGGGTATTGGCTAACTGCTCCAGCATCATACCGCGGGAAGGGTCGACAACCAGAGGCATCAGGCCGGCTTGACTCATACGAGCCAAATCAGCAGAAACCGGCCCATTTTCAGGTTGCTTTAGATAAGGCTTGGCAACATGACGAGCGCTATTCCATTTAACATATCCCTGTTCGCCAACCAAGGCGAAACTGCCGAGGCGATAGGCTTCAACGTCGGATGTATACCCTTCGCCATTGATATATGGCACCGAAACGGGGGCAAGTTCTGCACTGGCATAAATTTGCTCAACCATACCCTGCCATAAACCCGTTAACTGAGACATCGAAGGCAATACCCTGGCATCAACAATCTGGTTTACAACCGGCCCATATTTCACCCGGTCGACGCCTGTTACCGAAGCATCCATTTCCCCGTTCAGCTCTTTTGCAGACTGGCGAACAACACCAAACAGTTCCCCCAGACTTCCGGTTTCCAGGCGCAGCTGTTCTTCCAGTATGGAAAGCCGGTTTTCGTTTTCGCTGAAGGTCTTGCTCAGCAGCTCGGTTTCACGTTGAAGTTGATCACGCTGAGCAAGCAGTGCGTCACGTTGGGCACGAATTCCCTGCTCAGTTTGGCTAAATCCGGCTTCACGTTGTACGTTATGTGCACGCTGCGCCTTCTGCGCCTGCTGTGTTTTTGCCACCAAGGCTTGTGTAGAGTCAACCTCAGCAAAAACTGAAAGCGGCAAGCTAAACAGGCAAAGCGCTGTTACTAACGTTTTGAACTTCATACTAGTTGGTCTCCACGTTAGTCGATGCGGCTATGGTTTGTTGAGATGCAGCTTGTTGAGCTGCGGGGTGTTTCGCACTCTGTTTATCAGGCACGGTCCGCACCGAAACCGGTAGCGTGATTAAGCTTGGTGCTGCCTGTTTTTCTGCAATCGCATATGCTTTATCTATGTTTGAACTTTCACCGCTGTCTACAACCTGCCAGCCATTCTCGTTATCGTTCCATGCCCAGTAGCGTGTACCGTCTAAGCTACGGGCAACGAAGGAGATACGACCTAAATAAAGCAAATCAGCTTCAATGGATTCGTTAGTATCGAGTGCGACTGTCCCTTGATAGACGCCCAGCTTCGTGCCGTAATCCATTTCAATCTGGTAGGCTTCAAGAATACGACGATACTTTTCGGCATCGCTGATATCAGCTTGTGCCATCATAACGTCCAGCTTGGTCACTCGCGCCAAACGCTGTTCACGCTTAATCGGCTTGCCGTCCGCAATAATGTGCTTTAATCCACCAATCATTTTGTACATCAGGGGAACCACGCCCTGACGTGTTTCTTTAATATCCAGGATCTGACTGTCGATACTTGTCGCTTCTTCGTTTTGGTTCACAACCAGGCGCGACAAATGATCACGGTAAACCGTTAGATTTTTCACTTCCTCCTGAAGCTGTTCGATATCCGCTTTCATCGACAAAGCGACATCAGCACTCTTATCGATCTTGTTCTGACTCAGCATTGATGCGGCATTGGTCTTAGTTTCAATCGCCCGAGCGGCGTCAAGATCATTAGCATATGCTCCGGCAGTAACGCTGAGCATCAAGATAGCCAAACTAGGTTTTATTAAATTCATATTTGTAATCAATACTTTTGAAAAAGTTAAAATAAAAATTCACCCGATAAGTTAGGTCAGTATTAAAAATAAAAAATCCCGATTAAATCGGGGCGATACTGCCTTGATTCTAATTGAAAACGAGTGCCACATAAATGACACCGTTCTGAACAATGATCAGATTGTACAACTATCTGGTTACAGTAACGTAAGAAACAAAGTAAAAGGGGAAAGTGCTTCCCCTTTATCTATGGCGTTAGTAGCGTAACTGCAGTGTTGCCATGTAGTTACGGCCTTCGCCTATCACCGTTTTAGTCTGGCTGCCACCTGCAAGATAGTCTTCATCAAACAGGTTTTCTATATTGAAACGCACAATCATATCCAGATTCTGATCATATTTGATAGTATGAGCCACACCCGTATCGATGCGGGTATAAGCGTCTTTCTTATACGTGTTTTTCTCATCACCAAAACGATCGCCCACGTAGATAGCACCAAGGTTCAAATCGGTATTATTCGCAAACGAGTACCGCGTCCAGACACTCGCAGATAACTCAGGGACATCAGCCGGACGGTTACCATTAATGGATGCATCGAACTCATCTTTGATTTCAGCATTGAGGTAAGTCATCGAACCGCTTAACGAAAGCGCTTCTGATACGTAACCGGTCGCATTGAATTCAGCACCGCGGTGGATCTGCTTTCCGGCCTGGGTGGTCTCGGTTTCAAAATCAGACTGACCCTCCAGATCCTGAGAAATCACTTTGTTTTCTTGGGTGATTTCAAATATGGCGCCAGAGACAAACAGCTGGTTATCGAGTAATTCCCATTTCGACCCTAGCTCATAAAGCGTGCCCTTGACAGGATCAAGTGCCTTCCCGTTATTGATGTCATTGTCATTATCGATAGGATCTTTTGGCTCGAAGCTTTCTGAATACGTCAGGTAAATCGAACCATTTTCTGCCGGGTGATAAATCACACCCGCTTTTGGCAGAATATTATCGTAAGTATCAATATCATTTTCTTCGCGGTCAAAGCGCAAGCCTGCCAGGAATTGCCACTGGTCATTGACCGTGATCATATCTTGAACATAGATACCGTAAGAATCACGCTTCGTTGGGTCTTTAACCTTACCATTCGAATAATGCAGATCGCCAGGCTTCTCCAGAGGCTTGCCGACTTCGGCCTCCAGGCCTTTAATGCTCTGACTTTGGGACTTATAGTAGTAACCTAACCAGTTCGCACCGACAAGCAATTGGTGGCTGACACCTAACCCGTCAAAGTCACCGACAAGATCAACGTATGCAGTATCAAACTGCCAGTTATCCCAACGGTCGTAACCCCGATACTCGAATGTCCCCGTGGTTGGATTATAGGTATCCGGTTTTGAAAAACTCTCGGTATCTCGGCGCTCAAAGTCCTGATGGTTATAGCCCCCTTTCAGGCGCCATACATCGGATAAGTTTGCCGCCACATCAAAGCCGATGTTTTCAACATCGTTCTCAATCGTTGACCATTGTGCATCCCAGATATGATCACGACCTAATACCGGTTTGCCGTCGACGATGTAAGCACCTGAATCAACATTACCGTTGTCATTCGTTTTGTCATAGTGAAATGAAACGGTCACTGTGTCGTTGATATCATAATCGACGAACAGGCCCCCAATAAAGCGCTCGGTCGACGGCGTGCTGCCATCGGTATAGGTTCGCCATGAGTCGTAGCTTTGCTTGGCGACAATCGCACGTGCACGCAGGGTCTGCTCATCGTTCAGAGAACCACTGATATCGGCAACCGTACGTGATTCGTTATTAGAGCCAATATCCTGGCTCACATTCACCTGAGTATCGTAAGTCGGTTTCTTTGATACCATATTAACCAGACCGCCAGGCGCCGACTTTCCGTAAAGCAAACCAGCAGGACCTTTCAGTACTTCGACGCGCTCAAGCAACTCTATCGGCTGACGGTAATGAGACCAATGCTGCTTACCGTCACGTAAAAAACTGCTACCGCTGTCTAATGAAAATCCACGGAGAGAAAACGACTCACGGTTACGGCTGACGCCACCAGCAGAAATACTGGCATCATTCTTAAGCACTTCACCTAGCGTACTTGCCCGCTGTTCATCAATGATCTGCTCGTCAATAACCGTAACTTGTCCCGGGGTTTCAAGCTGGGTTGCTTCGATACGCATAGCGCTGGTATTGGTATCAACCTTATAGCCATAGTCGCGGCCTGTTACGACCATATGCTCATCAACCTCTGTTGTCTGAGCCTGAACTACTGGTACCGCTAAAATCGCAGCAATCAATAAAGTCAGCTGACTTTTATGAAACATATTCCGTTATCTCCAAAAATTTAATGCGTCACATATCTCTTGTGTCTTTATCAAAGAGAAAGTGAATACCCCATTGGTGCCGTTGCCGGCTACCACTGCAAACTCGGATCTTAATATAAATGATAACTATTGTCATTTGCATTTAATTTACATTCTTTGCAATTGGTTAAGGTAACTCCCCCTCCACGTCAATCACCTTCTGTGACTTACATCTCACATCTGTTATTTGTTCAATAAGTCTGTATAATTCGCCGGCTATTAATTCGTGCTTTCATTTCTGTTGATTTGGCATATCTGACTAAGCAATTAGCCCACCTTAATACCTAGGAATACTTCTTTGATCTCAACCGCTAACATCACCATGCAATTCGGCGCCGAGCCTTTATTTGAAAACATTTCTGCTAAGTTTGGTAACGGTAACCGTTACGGCTTAATCGGAGCCAATGGATGTGGTAAATCAACGTTCATGAAGATTCTTAGTGGCGCACTGGCTCCAAGCTCTGGCAATGTCTCGATCTCTCCTGGATTAAAACTTGGCGTACTAAGCCAGGACCAATTTGCCTTTGAGCAATACAATGTTATCGACGTTGTAATAATGGGTGACCGTAAACTTTGGGAAATCAAACAAGAACGTGACCGTATTTATTCATTGCCAGAAATGAGCGAAGAAGACGGCATGAAAGTCGCAGAACTTGAGAGTGAATTCGCAGAAATGAACGGCTATACCGCAGAAAGCCGTGCTGGCGACATTTTGCTTCAAGCTGGTATCGAAGAAGAATTCCATTTCGGCTCGATGCAACACGTTGCGCCAGGCTGGAAACTGCGAGTGCTACTGGCGCAAGCACTTTTCGCCAACCCTGATATCTTGTTGTTAGATGAACCAACCAACAACTTGGATATTCATACGATTAACTGGCTTGCTGAAGAACTTAATCAACGTAAGTGTACGATGATCATCATCTCGCATGACCGTCACTTCTTGAACTCGGTATGTACCCACATGGCGGATATCGATTACGGTGAGCTTCGTATTTACCCGGGTAACTACGAATACTTCCTTGAAGCGTCAGGCCTGATCCGCGAACAGTTACTGGCAAGCAATGCTAAAAAATCAGCTGAGATTAGCGAGTTGCAAGATTTCGTCAATCGATTTGGGGCAAACGCCTCTAAAGCTAAGCAAGCAAGTTCTCGTGCTAAGAAGATGGATAAAATTAAGCTAGACGAAGTTAAATCGACTAGCCGTATTAGCCCGTCGATTAATTTTGGTGAAGGCAAGAAGCTGCACCGCCAAGCACTTGAACTGCAGGATTTAGGTCATGCATTTGAAGATGAACTCCTGTTCGAAAAAGGTAACTTACTTCTCGAAGCTGGTACTCGCTTAGCGGTAATTGGCGAAAATGGTGTAGGTAAAACCACACTGCTACGCTGCCTGGTAAAGGAATTAGAGCAAAATAAAGGCATTGTAAAATGGTCTGAGAATGCTTCTATTGGTTACTGTCCACAAGATAGTACGGCTGACTTCGACAACGACTTAAGCATCTTCGATTGGATCTCACAGTGGCGCACAACGAAGCATGATGACTTGATGGTTCGTGGTATTTTAGGTCGCTTGCTGTTTACTGCCGATGATGCAAATAAACAAGCAAAGAACTGTTCTGGTGGCGAAAAAAACCGCTTATTGTTTGGTAAGTTAATGATGCAAGACATCAATGTTCTCGTTATGGATGAACCAACGAACCACATGGATATGGAAGCGATTGAAGCGCTTAATAACGCACTCAAAAGTTATCAAGGTACGCTTATTTTTGTGAGCCATGACCGCGAGTTTGTATCGTCTCTTGCAACTTCTATTATTGATGTGAAAGACAAGAAGCTCGTTAACTTCCAAGGCACTTATGACGAGTACCTTTCGCATCAACAAAAAGCGTTAGATGCCGCATAAGCATTTCAGACTGAAAACAAGCTGCCGAGGATTTCTTATTGCTCGGCAGTTGCAAACCATTTAGAAAGCCTTAGTCGGCTGAACCTGAGATCAACTCACTTCGCCATTGAGCCCCACATAGTCAAAGATTCGCCTTCTTAAAGGTCGAGTGCCCAGATCCGCGTCGCGCACCGGGCTGATGAGCAATATTTGTCATTTTGAGGCTTTTTGGTGATTTTCGAAGATAACAGTATAATGCCGACGATTTTATTGATTATGCGGTATTTAAAGTGACGCAACTGACCTTAGAAGCAATTCACCAGCAACTGACAGCATTAAGATTTAACCCGGATAACATCCGAATTGTCACTGTCAATGCAATGGATGAAGACATATTAGAAACTTGTACAACGAAAGAAGACGAGAGCTTTTACAATAGCTATATGAATGTCATTTATGGCAAAGGTGAAAGATACGTGCTGGGTTATCGTTGTGAAGATCCTTTGGTTGACCAAGCCATTATCAAGAAAGGGGATCAGTATTTCGACCCGACGATGCAAGCCAATAGCGATTTCAAACCGTACCAGTATGCTGTGTTAACGGAATTTAAAGTGTTCGACATGATGAAACATGCCAAGTCGAACAAAGACTTCCCGCCAGATGTCGACTATCTTTTCACTAAAGCAAAGCATTTCAAAAATATCATTAATACTGTTAAGTAAGTTTGTATGCTGCTACCGATCAAGTAAGCATTGATATTACCGGGTGATACAAAAGGCACGCAAAGATTTCAGGGCTTGCGCGTGCCTTTTAGTGAACTACCCGGCAACAGGAAACGATAACGTAATCCGTAACCCGCCCTGCTCTCGGTTTTCAGCCTTCACTTTACCTTTCATAACCGTCATCGACTCTTTTACAATCGCTAAACCCAGCCCATAACCACCAGACTGTTTATCTCGTGCAGCTTCGAGCCGGGTAAAGGGATCAAATATCCGCTTGATGTGCTGCTTCGCAATCCCTTGGCCATTATCCTCAACAGTCACCGTTACAAACTGACCGTCCTCTTTAATAGACGGTTTAACCGATAATGTGATTTCTGCCGTTTCTCCGGCATATTTAATTGCATTGCCCAGCAGATTCTTTACCACCCGCAGCACCAGGCGGCTGTCAGCGAGTACCATTGCAGTTGCATTCTCCAACTCGCAAGCAATAGATTGTTCCGGTTTTAATGACTGCAGACTTTCCTCAACCTGGATCTGGCATAAAGTTTCCAGCTGCACCGGCACTAAACTTGCTGAATAGCAGGTGTTTTCCAACCGGCTGAGTTCCAGAATTTCCGTAACGAGATCATTCATTTCATCAGATTCACGCTCTAATTTGTCCAGCAGCGGCTGGGTTTCTGCAGGAATACGTTTTCGTAGCAAGTGCAGCGCAAGACTATGGCGTGCCAGTGGCGTTCTCAACTCATGGGACACATCACGGATCAACCTATTTTGCTTTTCAGCCAACACCTGAATACGGTCAGTCATATGGTCGAAATCACAGGCAAGCGCATTAAATTCAGTGACACTGTCACCCACCTCGTCGGCAACCCTGACATTGAAATCCCCGTCAGCAAGACGGCGACTGGCCTTCTGAAGCTGATGCAACGGGCGCTGTAAATAACGGGCCAGAAGCAGCGAAAATACACTTAGGATCAAGGCGGCAATGATCACCTGAATAATACCAAAGTAATATGGAAAGTTTCGTGCCGGATGTAATTGATGGGGAAACTGGATCACCAGCTGATTACCACCATTCAATGGCAAGGCAATAACAGGCTGATTGACCCTATTTTCCAATACCGTATCGATCTTACGAATATAATTCAGCTTAAATTCAAAGTGCGGGTGCATTTCGCGACCGCTGACAGGCTTGTTTTTCCCATCTAACACAAACAGGTAGTAATGCTGACCTCTCTCCCAATCCGCCAATTCATCCAGATCCCCTTCGGCGATCAATACGTCGGCCTGATAAGCCAGATCTAACATCTGTTCCTGCACTTTCTCAGGTACATGCAGCATCGATTTAATCAAGGCGACTTCAGCAGCATTCTGTACGCCAAGGATCAACAATAAGCTCACCGCAAAATACGAAAAAAGGCGAAAAGCTAGACCGCCTCGATCACCAAGGAAAAAAACTGATGCAAAATAATTATAACTAATCGATTTCATTTTTTTATTTAGCCAACCCTTCGATCAACACCGCCAATACAAGCCTAGAAAACGGGTAACAACGTGATTTTCCATATCAAAAAAAACCTCATTTCGTGGTATCGTTCATATCTTGGCATTCAAATGATTAACATCCAGATAAGTAACGTGTTTAAATGCGCTTTGTAGAATATACTGTCCATCCTTTTGTGAAATAGATTAAGCCGTTAGCCTTTTTCACCAGGGAGATAAGGGCTCAGGCATGACAAGGAATGTTTACCGGTGAAATATATCTTCATTTGCTTTTTCAGTTTTGTCCTTTTAGGCTGCTCCTCGGGTCTTGACATTACATTGCCAGATAAATACACCGAAGATAATGATCAGCCAAAAGGCTATTTAGTCGGTATGATTGGTGCCACAAGAGCCTTGCCCGCTTCAGGTGAAGCGTTAACCACTACACTCATGATCCGACAGATTGGTGATAACGAAACCATCTCGTTAACTAACGATAATTCTCACTCCGACTTCAAAACACCGTCACTTTTAGGGCAACTTTTCATTCTGCCGCTTCCTGCCGGCGAATATGAGCTCTATCGCATCGTCATTGAAGGCTCTAACGGGAACCAAACCTTCTATACCAGCAGTACAGGTAATCTCGCCCTCAAATTTAGGATTACAGAAGACACAGCCAATTATATTGGTGAGTTTATTGCCATCAGTCGGGTCGTAAAAAGCCAGTTATGGAACTTAGAGTACCCAAGTGGTCGTGGCTACTTCAAACACGGGTATGATGCCAAGCGTGACTCAGCGTTATTTTATCAACTAAAGCCAGACTTAAAGGCTATTAACTTTCAGACTAAAGAGCTGGCCGTTATTAGAAACCGATTAATTTATAGCGACCAAAATCAATAATGTCGAATATACCCAAATCACCTTGAGGTACTCACTGAACGCTGCGTCTTAGAGGCATTGGGGTATCCAGCCTAGCCTACCCCGGCAGTCTCGCTAAAACTGTATCCTTTTCCCCGAATGGTCTTTATATGCTGCTTTGATAAACCAGACTGCACCATTTTTCGGCGGATATTACTGATATGCATATCCAGATTTCGGTCAAACGGGTTAAGGTCTTTTTTCAGAACTTCCTTTTGCAATTCCGCTTTTGCAACCACTATACCGTGATGTTTAATCAAAAAGTCCAGGAGTTCAGCCTCTGTCCCAGTCAAAGGCAAGCGTGAAATTTGCTGTGACAGTTCGGTCTGGTAACAATTAAGACTTTGCCGTTGTCGTTCTAACCCGACTCTTCGCCATATAGCCCTAATACGCCCTAATAATTCAGGTACCCGAAAGGGTTTTGCGACATATTGATCAGCACCCGCTTCGAGACCATCGAGCAAAGATGTTTCATCCCCCAATGCTGTTAACATCAGAATAGGCGTGGCAAAGCGCTGACAAATACGACGAGCGACTTGAATGCCATTAAGATTCGGTAGCATGACATCAAGCAAAACCAGATCAACGGCATGATCTTGCATGTAGGTCAATGCACTCTCGCCACAGTACACACAGTGGACATCGTAGCCCTCTTCACTTAAGACCTCATGTAATAGTTCGCAAAGCTGGATATCATCGTCAACGACAAGAATGTGGGACACAATTTTCACACCTTAATAAAAACAATTCTCATTCTAATTTAAGAGTACTGTAAAGTTCAAGGATAAGAATAAATCTTGTTCCTATTTGATTGACTCTTAACCTGAATTAATCGGTACACCGCACAGCAAACAATAAATCCCCCGTTTACGTATAAAAAACAAATATGCATTAAATTGCATTCATCGTTATAATCGTCAATCTCATAAGGTTTTATAGGCATGTCCGATGGAGTTACATCGATACCTCTCACAATCAACCAATCCGTGGTTTAACCAGGCGGTTGAAGACGTGCTGTTTAATTCCCTATCGCCTGGTCAATGCGTTTTGTTTGTCTGGCGTAACCGCTCATCAGTGAACATCGGCAAAGATCAAAATCCCTGGTTAGTATGCAATACCCGAAATGTTCACCGGAAGAGCCTGAGCATCGTTCGTCGCCATACTTATGGAGGGGCTATTTATCAAGATCCCGGCCATACCAATTTTTCACTCATGGGAAATGCGAACGACATCAATACCGCTGTGGTAAAAGGGATTCTCACGACCTTAATAGGCAAGCTTAAGATCAAGGCCGAATGCAATGACAACAACGAAATTATGATAGGAAAGAAAAAAATATCTAATACTGCGACGAGCATTGTTAATGGTAACTTCATGCAGCATTGCACTATCAGAGTACAAACTGACTTATCAGCGGTAGAAGAGTTTATGCTGCAGCATGAGGAAAATGACAATCAAACCTCTTCAATTACCACTAAATATGGCAACCTCTGCGAATCAAATCCTCGTATTCAACATGAGACCATCGAGAGAGCCTTGGCCAGCGCTTGCAGTGAGCACTTTACCGTCATGCCACAAGAAAGAAGACTTAATATCAATCCTTTACCTGATTTACCGGGGTTGGGAACAAAACTTCACCTTATTTCAAGCTGGGATTGGAATTATGGTCAGTCTCCTCCATTTCATCGCCAGCTGAATGGTCGTTTTAGGTGGGGAACAATCCAATTGGAACTCACTATAATTAAAGGCACAATTGCCTATATTCACTGCGATTGTACTAACCCACTCCGCATTCTGTTCAATACCTTTTCTGAAAGAATGATGGGTTACCCCTACCAGGCTAAATCGGTCATGCCCGTAATTAGCACCATGATGGTCGACTTCGGGGAAAGCCAGCATGAGTTGTTTCAATTCGCCCGTTGGCTGGAAAATGAGTTTACGTAACTCCCTTTTACATCTTTGATGCTAAAGCTTTTTTCAATAGTTGAAGTAAATCAAAATCGCGATTGTTACATACAGATTTCAGCTATAATCTATTGACTTTACCGGAGTCAGCATGATTTCTAGCCTTGAAGCATTTCCCACAGAGTTATGCACAGCTTCTGTGGATAACGATAATTTTCACAGTTACCCACAGGCCATTACAAGATCCCATTTATTACATGCAACTTCTGATTTCCTTGCTATTTCTGCAAAAGAAAACATCACTTTTAAACCAAAGCTGCAAAAAAGCACTCTCCCCGGCATCGACAATAGTTATGCACAATTACATTTCACTTTTAAATTTTCCGTTAATGTATCGCTCACATCCGCTTCAAAAATTTTGCCTTTGTCCTCGCCTTACTGATGGTGCTTTCAATGCAGCCTCTATCAGAGCCTGCTTTTAGTTCCACTATCTGCTGAACCAGGCCGTTATCTGACTGATTTAACTCAGCGGCCAATACGGCAAGGTTACCGGTAAGGTTGGCAGATAAGACTGCCTGAGCGATTTGAGTGCGTTTGATGTTTTCATAGCGCCATGATGGCGCTATTTAGTTAGGGGGCGTGGTGGAAGTGTTTCCTAAAAAATCGGGTATAACCTCAATGAAAGTCTCCTTTTTGTCCATTTGCCTAGATTTCAGGTTCAGATCTCATTTCGTTAGATTCATGCAGCTTTGGTGTGCAGAAGTAAAGTAAACTTTCATTACATTGATGCATGATAAGATAGGCATAAGTGCGTTGAATGTACGATATAAGGCTGAATGTGCGTTTTCCTATGCTAATTCAGCAAATTAACGTAATTGGTATTTTGCGAACTAAAATTATCTCTAATTTTTTTGATGTTTGCCTGAGAGGATGGATTTGGAAGTGAAAGTCAAATTATTCAATGTGAGTTTGTTAGCCGTTATTGTTTTTTCAGCGAGCAGTCAAGCAGCTAATATAACAGCTGAGAAACTATACAATCAGTATAAAAATAAATCCGATAATAAAGCTTTCTCTATTGGTATCAATGGAGTTGCTGGAACTGCATGGGGAGCATCTACAAAAGAAGAAGCTATGAATCTAGCTCAAGATACTTGTAAAAGTTCTGGTGGGTTAAATTGTAATGTAACCGAAGTCAATGGTCGGCCACTTTCCAATAATGATTCTCAGGTGAAAAATTTTAGGACTGTAAATAACTATAATATTGTTTCAAATGGTGTTAATTACAAACCTGATTTGAGTATTAGCTCCACAGGCTTCTTTATAAATAAGAATTATTTACTAACAACTAGTAATGCTGTTGAAAGTTGCTCAAAGGTTAATTATAAAAGAAATGGTCGGTTGATTGAAGCAACAGTAATTAGAACAGATAAAATTAATAATATATCGATTCTGAAATCAGCGATTCCTAATGATACCTATGCAATTATAAGTTCTAAGAAGAGAACGTCCCAAGGCGAACGCACTTATACATATGGGTTTGAATTTTCCGATATGGGAAATTCTAAGATACCATCTTATCAAGGTAAAATTACCGACGGGATAGTTAGTAGAGCATCAGGCAGCTATAACGATATTCGAATTATGACAATCACTAATGAAATAAGCAGAGGAGATATTGGTGCTCCAGTTATGTCAGAAAATGGTGATGTGATTGGTATCGTTACAAGTGATAAGAAAAATTCAATGAAATCATCCATACTAAGTATCTTTTTGAATGAACAAAACGTTTCTTATCATATGACCGATAAGAAGACTGCTGACAATAAGATCTCACCTTCAGATATTGCAGATAAAAGTCAAAAATTCTCTGTGCCATTGGTGTGTTTAAAGGAAGCATAATTTAACGTTCTAATTTGACTTAGTAACCCCGTCTAGTAATACGGGGTGAAAGGTTTTTTGAGTGCGTCATACCCTACAGCGCGGTACGGCTCTCCAAAGGTGCAACCTTGCTCATACCTGGTAAATGTGTTCAAATGCAACCTCTTGATATTATTTATTTTATATGGGTTGAAGTTGTGTGTTTTTTGAATAGGTTTAATATTACCCGCATAATGATTGTAGGTATGCTATCTGTGCTAGCTATAGGTTGCAGTGGTGATGATGATGGCGATAGTTCAAGTGAAAAAGATTCAGTTTTGATTGAAAAAAATGCGTATTACACTTATGAGTTTACGGTTGCCGCTAATCAGCAGACGAATGTAAAAGTGGCTCCTGCCTCTCCTGTTGCTAATGGTTCTGCTGGTCCTATTGACGATATTGTTTCAGAAGCGTTTATTATTGATAAGTCTAATTATTTAAGTTGGGTTGATCAAACTCAGCTTAATCAATTTTCAGATGTGATTATTGAACACACCTACTCTTTTCTTCCTCTTCGAGAAAGATACGAAACAGACTGGATTAATTTACCTAAGGGGACTTATTATTTGTTAATTGAAAACACTAATTATGGTTTTATGATGCCCGTTGGGACTTCCAATGTCATGTTTTCAATTCATCATAAGTAGATTTAATATTGAATTGTCAGGGTGAGTATGAGTCAGAACTAATCATAGGAACCATCGCCCAAAGTTTTGATTCATTTCTGGCGGTGATCTCCCTACTTTATATAGTCAAATTAGTGTTCATTCTTAAGAGAATCCATAATGGAAAAGACTCTAATCTGTCCGGTTTGTGGTTCATGCGAATACATGCAATCGCGTACTCTTGGAGTTAGGGTTTGCCTTTGTGGTTTAGTCATATTTGAGGCGGTAAGCAGAGCCGAAGCCCCGCTATCATTTTCATCTATTGATAAGACAACTATACCGTAATATCCACTACAATCTCGGCTCACAGGCAATTCAGACCCCGTTTAAACCCTTCCAAAAACGTTTAACACTTTTTCACCCACACGGTTGCACCAGAAACTGATTCAATCGCTTAGCTTGAGATACAGGGGCTTTAGTCTGCGGTCAGAAAATCAGCCATGATCTGATAAATTGCCTCGGTATCTGCATCTGAACACCCAACCACGGCCTTGTGGGAACGACGGTGTTTTGTGGCGACATATCGGCTTTGCCGCCGTAATGATGGATTGCGCCATATTCTAACGGGGTGCCGAACGCGAACGACATCGGCTGTGCCTGATAGTTCAGCTCGCGGCCTAAGTGCTATTTAGTCAGGTCGATATCACCGCGTGGTCGGCTGTCAGCGGCCAATATTTATGGTGCAGATCAGATGGTCTTATTAACCCTCTCAAATTACTTTGTACTCGAACTATATTTATATTTTCAATGTTAGGATGATGTTATGACACATCTGTCACACCTCTCTATTACACGCGCTATTTATCAAAAATAAAAAGCGTTTTCGGATATCAACACCCAACACAAAGCCATTTAAATCAAAGCCTTAACAGAGTTATAATTCAACATTCTATTTTCCCATCAAATATTCTCCCCAGTAAAAATACATGATTAACCTTGATTACAAAGCCAAAATTACTTAGAGTACTAACTGTTTGTTTGTATTTCGACACCTTAAAAGGACTGACAACATGGATCCCATACTTGAAGTTAAGGGCATGTACAAAGTGTTTGGGAATGACACTGACCGCGCATTTTCAATGATCAATGAAGGTGCCGACAAAGATGAAGTTTTCGAAAAAACCGGCTTAACCATTGGGGTTAATGACGTTTCTCTAAGTATCAATGAGGGCGAAATCTTTGTCATTATGGGGCTTTCTGGCTCTGGTAAGTCTACCTTGGTTCGTCTACTCAACCGACTCATTGAACCAACTCGTGGTAACGTATTGCTTAAAGGCAAAGACATTGCCCACATTTCAGAAGACGAACTTCGTCAGGTACGCCGCAACAACATTTCTATGGTGTTTCAGAACTTCGCCCTCATGCCACACATGACGGTGATTGAAAACGCTGCCTTTGGCTTAGAGCTCGCGGGAATTGAACTGGATAAGCGCCGTGAATGCGCATTAAGTGCATTAGAGCGTGTAGGTTTAGGCGCTTACCCGGAATCTTATCCAGATGAATTATCCGGTGGTATGAAGCAGCGTGTTGGCCTAGCCAGAGCCTTGGCTTGTGACCCTGACATCTTGCTCATGGATGAAGCTTTTTCTGCTTTAGACCCGTTGATTCGAACTGAAATGCAAGATGAGCTGATCCGTCTGCAAAATGACGACAAGCGTACGATTGTGTTTATTTCTCACGATCTGGATGAAGCGATGCGAATTGGTGACCGCATTGCTATTATGCAAAACGGCGAGGTGGTTCAAGTTGGCACACCAGATGACATTCTCAATAATCCGGCCAATGATTATGTGGAAGCCTTCTTCCGCGGTGTGAATGTTGCCAGTGTCCTGACGGCGAAAGACATTGCACGTAAAAAACCGGCCGCGGTGTTTAAAAAATCCGAGCATGATGGCCCCGCCTCTGCCCTAAAAACCTTAATCGATAATGATAGAGATTATGGCATCGTCGTAGATAAGACGAGTCATTATTCTGGCATCGTCTCTGTTGATTCTTTGCGTCAAGCGCACAAAGAGAACCGCACGTTAGTGAGTGCTCAGATCGAGAAAGGACTAACCCTCAAACCCGACCAGCCTATTAACGATATCTTGGGTGTGGTGGCGAGCATGCCTTATTCGGTGCCTGTAGTAGACGATAACGGTCACTACTTTGGCGTTGTGACGAAATCACGACTTCTTCAGACGTTAGACAAGGGATAAATGATGTCATCAGAAACGAATAACGATCCGTGGTCACAGCCTGCGAGTGAACCCGCGGATGATCCTTGGAGTAACACGAGCGATAATACATCACATGCCAATGACTGGCTAAACAGCGAAACCGTGGAAGCGACCTCGTTTGATATATTAAACCCATTCGAAGAGGCCGTTCTTCCTGTCGATAACTGGATTGAATCAGGATTGAATTGGTTAGTCGAACATGGACGCCCAGTATTTCAAGCCATTCGTGTTCCCATCGATTTTATTCTTAGCTCCTTTGAAACCGCCTTAGTTTCAACGCCTGCGCCATTCATGCTTATTTTATTATTTTTATTAGCATGGCAATTTTCCAATCTAAAGCTTGGGGTTGCGACGGCAGTATCCTTTACCTTTATCGGTTTAATCGGCGCTTGGTCTCAGGCCATGGTGACGCTCTCGCTGGTAATGACATCAGTGTTCTTTTGCCTTCTGATTGGTCTGCCTTTAGGTATTTGGCTCGCTCGTAGTAATACCGCCGCCAAGTTTGTGCGTCCCATTCTTGATGCTATGCAAACCACCCCGGCATTTGTGTACTTAGTGCCTATCGTAATGCTATTCGGTATCGGTAATGTACCAGGTGTGGTGGTGACGATTATTTTTGCCCTGCCGCCAGTGGTTCGCCTAACGATTCTTGGTATTCAACAAGTACCGGAAGAGTTGATAGAAGCGGGACATTCGTTTGGTGCGAGTAAGAAACAGATGCTTTATCGAATTCAGCTTCCATTGGCACTGCCTACCATCATGGCGGGTGTCAATCAAACTCTGATGCTATCACTTTCTATGGTGGTGATTGCCTCCATGATTGCGGTTGGCGGTCTAGGTCAGATGGTACTGCGCGGTATTGGTCGTTTGGATATGGGACTCGCTGCAGTCGGTGGACTAGGAATCGTGACTCTGGCCATCTTACTCGACCGGATAACCCAAGTTTTAGGAGTGAATGCCGGTAATACTAAGCTGCGTTGGTATCACTCGGGCCCTGTTGCTATTTTGCTACAAGTGTTTACTCAGAAAAGTAAAGAAAAATTAAATTTGAGGAGAAGTGGAAATGAATAATTCATGGAAGAAAACGCTAACTGCAAGCATGCTTTCAGCTTTGGCTATATCAACCAATGTTTGGGCTGAAAAACTTCCTGGTGATGGTGTGACCGTGCAGCCTATTCAATCAACCGTTGCTGAAGAGACATTTCAAACACTAATTGTAAACCGTGCGCTTGAAGCGCTAGGCTATGAGGTTAAGGAAACCAAAGAAGTCGATTACAACGTTGGCTATACGTCGATTGCGAAAGGCGACGCTACTTTTCTGGCGGTAGGCTGGTTTCCGCTTCACGCGGACAAATATAACCAAGCAGGCGGCGATGATAAATTTTATCGCAAAGGTCAGTATGTTAGTGGCGCAGCACAAGGTTACCTTATTGATAAAAAAACGGCGGACCAATACGGCATTACCAATATTGGCCAACTAAACGATCCGAAGATAGCGAGGTTGTTTGATGCCGATGGCGATGGAAAAGCGGATTTAACTGGCTGTAATCCCGGATGGGGTTGTGAGTTGGTGGTTGAAGAGCAACTGTCTGCTTATAAACTGCGTGATACGGTAAGCCATAATCAGGGTAACTACGCTGCTATTATCGCCGATACGATTTCACGTTATAAGAACGGCGAATCGATTCTTTATTTTACCTGGACACCGTATTGGGTAAGTGGCGTACTGGTGCCAAATGAAGATGTTGTGTGGCTTGAAGTTCCTTTCTCTGCTTTACCTGGCGAGCGAAAGGGTGTAGATACAACGCTGTCTAACGGTAAAAACTATGGCTTTGAAATGAACGCGATGAATATTATCGCCAATAAAGAATTTACCGAGCAAAACCCTGCTGCAGCGAAATTGTTCGAAATTATGAAACTGAACATCAATGATGTCAGTGCGCAAAATATGATGATGAGTAACGGCAAGAACAGCACGGCGGACATTGAATCGCATGTAAATGGCTGGATTAAAGCCAACCAAGGCCTGTTTGATTCTTGGGTCGCAGAAGCGAAAAAAGTGACGATGTAATCACAACGCATGCCATGCCGCTAATCCGTAATTCTGTTTAACGACGAATTGCTTTAAGCGATTGGCGTCATAGATTTACGCTCTACATCCAACGAACAAGAAGCCAGTAACCACGTGTTACTGGCTTTTTTATTGGATTCGATTTTCATCAAATCAGCCATGGCGTACATTGTCATCAGCAATTTCAGAAATGCTGTTAATCCGTAGTTCAAGCCTGACCTTTCAGTTTTAAAAATCTCCGGCTGTTGTTCCTTTTCTGCCCCCGGGAATTAATTTCGCTCTCCCTATTTAGCTATGTGATTGATCTTCTGGTCAAGACAAGGCTTGCTGGCGGGGGTAAAAATGGTGTCATCATCAGATCCATGCTAACCGATGGCGTAATTTGTTAACAACCACCTCCCCCACCGTAAGTTACAAGAAGTCGTCAGGGTCGATCTTTTAGTACAACGCTCTTAGATCTCTCAGGAAGAAACAAGTATAGGGATCTATTTCAAGATGTGACGGAAGCGAGTTAGCATGGCCCGAGTACAATACTGGCCACAGCTTCGGAGATCTCTTAAAATAAAAAGACGCTGGTGATAACTTTCAGGTTATGAAAATCCATACAGTTATGTACTAACTCATACGGGAGCCGACAGTTCAGTCTTTCAGACTCAACGAATTTGGAATCTCAGACAATCTATTCAACTAAATATTTTGAAACAGTCGATAGCGTATAGTCAGGGCACCATTGGCACCTCATTATGGCGCATAACCTACGCAAGCTTCCACTCTGCGAATGAATAGCAAGAGTACATACATATGAACCGCCTTCTATTGAGCATTGGCTTCATCAGCCTGATAACACTTGTTGTGATTGCACTCTTTATACTTCGCTTTATTGTTTTAAAGGATGTAGACAGCAAAAACAACGTGGTGCTAGATGTCAGTCACTATTCTGTGTCTGCTGAAACCTGGGACTTCCATCAACAAGTTTTCGTTGCCGACTTGCATGCGGACCCGCTTCTTTGGGGAAGAGACCTTAGGATAAGAAACAGATTTGGGCATATTGATATACCCCGCTTGATTGAGGGCGGTCTAGATCTTCAAGTGTTTGGGGTTGTTACTCAGGTTCCCAAGGTTCGCAATTACAACTCTACTAGCAATGAGTCTGATATATTGCCACTTCTGTTTATCAGCTCATGGCGCTCTCCGGTTACCTGGTTTAGCCCGAAGCAGCGTGCTTTAGCTCAGGCAGAGGAACTTCAAGCGCTGGCAAAACAATCGGAACTGACGCTGGTGCTGAAGCAACAAGATCTGAATACGGATGGTGTAAAAGGTCTGCTTTCACTGGAAGGAATGCACGCACTGCAGGGCGGCAGCGATGCCCTGAAAGAGTTTTATCTAGCAGGATACAGGATGATGGGGTTAACTCACTTTTTCGATAATCAAATTGCCGGCTCAGCCCATGGTGTGAGAAAAGGAGGCCTGACAGAATTAGGTCGTGCTCTGATACCACAGATGGAGTCTCTTGGTATTACCATTGATCTGGCTCATGCATCTCCCGCCGCATTCAGAGAAACACTCGAACTTGCAACAAAGCCGGTTGTTGTATCCCACGGGGGTGTGCAGGGTACCTGCCCGGGGAATCGTAATCTCACCGATGAACAAATTGGTGCCGTTGCCAAGAACGCTGGCGTTATTGGTATAGGTTACTGGAAAAGCGCGGTTTGTGATCCCAGCGTAAAAGGGATTGTTAAGGCAATCCTCTATACCATCAAGGTAGCAGGAATTGATCACGTGGGGCTTGGTTCTGATTTTGATGGTTATGTCATAACGCCATTTGATACAACCGGTGTCCCCTTGCTTACCGAGGCACTACTTGCGCAAGGGCTATCACGGGAGGACGTCAGTAAAGTGTTGGGTGGAAACGTTTTTAGGGTTCTGAAATCAAACCTGCCCGAATAAACGGCTTATCACCTCAGGACTTCACCTCTTAAGTGATAATACACATAGCATCATGAAATACTGATCTTATTTCTGAATATCTTTCATAATCACATAAAGCAAAGTGAGCATTAACCTTGTCAAGGTTAGCTGTCGTGGTGATGCGACAAAGCTGCGAGTATCAGTTCTTTCATACCTTTATCTACCTATACCCAATTAACTTGAAGATGCAGGTTTGAGAGTCTGGAAATTATCATTAATTCGAGACGTCAATGACGTCTGCGATCTCAATAAGAGTCACAGTGAAAAATGTCTCGATTGCATCTCTGAATTCCCGTTTATTTTTGAAGTAAACATTATTCCTCGATCTTTCGTTCATCACCTTCCAAAGCCGTTCTATTGGATTAAGATTGGGGCTGTAAGGTGGAAGATAATGAAGCTCAATATTCAAGACAAATGCAGCATCTCTGACCAAGTCACTTCGATGATATCCTGCACCACCTAAGATGATGTGAAGTTTGTGTTCTAATAAAGCCATGGTTTGAATGACTGTTAAATAGCCTGACGCCCCCCCGTTTTCAGGGGTTAGTTTGCCGATAACTCGTAGTCTTTAAGATGACGAAGCACTGTCGTTTCATGGATACGCAAAGCTTGTGAAATCATTGCGGAACTCCAACCTTCGAATGCAAGAAGTACCGCTTTTATGCGGTCACGTACTCGGCCATTACGAGTTTTATCATGCTGGATTTCGAGTTCTTGTTTTTGGCTATCGGCTAGAGAAATTTTCATGGTCCATTGCATGATCCTGATCCACTGGAAAATCAAGCATCTTTAATGATCACGGGGATAAACGTAACATAGTCATGATGCATAAGAGCTGGGGCACATTGATGATTATGGAATACCGGGGCATAACTCATTGGTGTCAAACCCTGCCAACGTCGATCCCAAAGAATGCTTTCAGTATTTGAATTAGTTATTGGTGATTAATACGGTAGGGGAATAAAGGGATTCTTAGCAAAAAGCCAACAATAAAAAGGAGGCGCTCAAACCACCTCCTTTTTCAATTCCCGCTATAGCCAAGCACAGAGCTCCGCGAGAATTCTTTAACTTTTAGTTAAGGTTGCCATTTGGGTCAATCGTGGTTCTATCTCGGCTTCTGCATCGCGATACGGTTGGAAACAGTAACATCAACAACCAATACCACGATATGGCTCCACCGCTGCCCTCAATAAGATCGCAGTTCGCGGCTGTAACCCCGCCAGATCCTGAATAACAATTTTTCTTAATAATATCTGGCCCCTCAACCGTGTTTGCTGGCACCGTCCCCATGTACGACTGGATCCAGTTGTAATAAGTGCCAACACGGGTATAAAAGCTCGGGCGATTTAGAGACCCACAAACAGGGGAGCCACCGGGTCCGCCGCTTACAATACCATGCTGAACCCATTCACCATTATTATTCTGTGCTCTCAGCGGGCCACCACTGTCCCCTTTACAAGAATCAGCACCAACAGAACCTCCGGGGATTAACACCTCAGGTGGTAACGTACAAACTTTGGTTATATTGGCAGGGCTATCGATAATTAATGGGGCATCATTGCCGGTTTCTAACCGCTTATAACATTCATCAATCGGTACAAATGATAATTCAGCTTGTTTTAAAATTGTTGATTGGGAAGTACCGGCGGGATCCGTCGCTCCCCATCCCGAGACTATCACATTCTTTGGCCGTAACTCTGCACGCCATTGAGGTTTTAATGTCGCGTCTATTTGATCAGCTCCTGCCCTATTAGCCAGTACGATGGGTGTAATCGTATCATCAAAAACACGACTAACTCTTAGCAGGGCCAGATCATTATTAAGCGCTGTATGAACCAGTTCAGACACTGTAGTTCCGTCGGCTTCTTCATAAGTAATCTGTCTGGGGAACGGCGTGTAATCAGGGTGAACAATAACATGTGATACCGAATAATAATGCTCTATCTCGGTTTGTGTTAAATCTGTCACACCGGAAACAATCGTTATGCGATTAGGCTGTAGTACATAATAACTACTTCCATCGGTAGCGTCTTTGCCACCAATGACTACGCAATGCGCAGCCGTTAATACCCAATGATTATCGATAACGGTACCACCACAAAATGGTACTTCATTAACTTGATTAGCCCGTAGCGTCACCATCCAACTTTGTTCGCCGGATGCCACTTCACTACCGCCAACCACATATGGCGTCACATCATTTGCATTACTATTAACTGCCCCAGCTAAACAATAAACACTCAATACCGCTTTGCTTATACTCTGGCTTATATGTACAGCATTTTTCCAATCCATTGTGTACTATTCCTATCACTTGTTTAAGCTCGCAATACACCCAAAGGAATATAAGCACAGAACAAATTATAGAAAGGAGGTAGATACACTAAAATGCGATTGAGCTCATTAAAATACATTTTGGTCTTAATCAATACAAATAATACAGTTAAATCACTCACATTTATCGATTCCTGACCTTTTGCATATTCCAGGTAATTTAGGTATCGACAATAAGAACGATCTGTATTGATAAAAAACCACACACTTAAGATATGGCTTTTTATCCAAAACGTAATTATTGCAAAATTAGTTTAATGCTGAGCAATTGACATCTTTATAATCTATTTGCACAAATAATCCACCCAACTCTGCTGCAAGTGTTGGATAGAAATCTAAATCAGCCGCAGTTTTTATGTCACCAAGGTCAATTTTATATACTGCCAGCCCTAACTCTTTAACCTCACTTGGTACACAGCTATTTGGGTTATCTTTTTCAAAACAGAGCCCATCGGTTATAACGATTTCGCCACAAGAAGTTCCAGCTATATCAACCCCGACATTATCAAGATCCGCTTCAGTTCCATCAGGAAAACCTTCAGGGATTAGAGCCTGCAATGCCGGTGATAAATCACTAACTTTATAATTTCCAGCAGGCACGGTACCAGACCCATCCACTGTCACGTCTGACACCGCAAACACGTTCGTCTTGCCTTGAAGAATATCTTTCACATCGTCTTCATCACAGCCAACCAAAGCCAGCAACACAAACAAAGCAACTGCTTTTTTCATAAATCCCTTCTTATAATTTATTAATTTTATCAATAATACTAACGATAATTTGACAAAAAATCAGCACAGCAACAGCTAAAATATCCTATTGGGATTTTTATGCTTAAAATTCAATCAATGCTGATATTTCAGTGAAAAACATCAAACACGAAAAGAAACAATACCCTTTAATATCAACGCTTTAATTAAACTCTCACATCAAGCCGCGAAGTGATAATTTGTTATCAAACAGAAGCTAGATACTAAATGCCCTTAATTTTACGGTTTAGAATACTCTAAATAACCGTGACCTAAGGCCTGCTTTCTTTATTTATGAAGAAATGCTGGCATAATATCCCCACATCAATTCTACGGAAACACCCTTATGACTATCGAGAATATCGTTAAACAGCGCGCTGACGCTAAATGTGAACTTTGTTCATCTGAAGACAACCTGAGCGTCTATGAAGTACCTGCTTCACCTGACACAACTGCTGGCAGCTGTGTCATGGTTTGTGGCACTTGCCGTAGTCAAATTGAAGATGCTGATACTATGGATCAGAATCACTGGCGCTGCCTGAACGATAGCATGTGGAGCCAAGTTCCTGCGGTTCAAGTTATGGCTTACCGTATGCTAAAGCGCCTTTCTGCTGAAGCGTGGGCACAAGATCTATTTGATATGCTGTACTTGGAAGAAGATGTGATTGAGTGGGCTGAAAAAGGCATTGCAGCGGAAGAACTCGATTCTGTACAAACACTGGATGTAAACGGTGTTGCATTGCAAGCTGGTGACAACGTTACTATTATCAAAGATCTTCCCGTAAAAGGTTCTAGCCTGGTGGTTAAGCAAGGTACTGCGGTTCGTGGTATCAGACTAACCAATAACCCACTACACATTACAGGTAAGGCTGCGGGCACCAATATGGTCATTATTGCTGCTTACTGTAAAAAGATGTAATCGCTTTTTATATCTCGACAATAACAAAAAGGCGCTAATTAGTGCCTTTTTTGTATCCGAGACCTAACTTCGTTTTAGTAACATTACGCTATCTGTTGCTGTGACATTGGCAATAATTGATTTAGCAGCTCTTCATCAAGGGTTGGGATCAGCCTTCTGACGGTGGCCTCATCAAGATGATTTTTTTCAATAAAAGTATCGAGGCAACAGGTTTTTGCCATCAACGTCAGATCGATAGCAGCATTTGGCCGGGGTGCAAAACCACACTGACTCGTCATCCCTAAACGTTCATAAAATCGTTTGTGTTTTTTACCCGCAGCGCACACTAGGGCTGTTTTACCTAACTTTTCCAAGGCAAAGTATGCACAGGAAAACAATGCTAAGGGAGCAAGTGCTTCTACCCCGCGTTTTTCAGGTATCACCGCTAATCGGCCCATTTCAATAATGGTGTCATATTGTTTTTCAAGTTCGGCAAACTCAGGCTCAAAACCCGCCTTACAAGGAATATCTACCCAGCAATGTTGGCGATGTAAAATACTCGCGCGTATCGTTGCCACTGGCTCGTCATTCTCTTTCAGTAAAAAGGTTATGTTATTGGGTTTTCCATCAAAAAAATCACTGAACAACTCCTGGTCATTCTGCTCGATATAACCCACGGAGGTGTAAGCCTGATAACGAATATTATAAGCAATTAGTTTATCTTCTTCCGTCAGGCAAATGTGATTCGACAAGCGCTGATATTGCAGTGGTGTTTCATTATTCACGAATTATTCCATCCTTGAGTTAGACGGCTTCTTAGCTGATTAACAATAAAACACAGAGCTTTGAAACCAATTGAACACTCTCGCAGCTTATCTTTTTTTCTTGTCTTTATTAAGCCAGTTCAGTCTGCTCTGCCACTTACAAACGATTTATGCAGCCTGGCTCGCAAACCCGCCGGTGACTTTCGCATTATTGCTCGTTTTCAGGCAAAACAAAGTGAGTTAATTCTTTGTTTATTAAATAACAAATCGAATTTCAGCCTAATCACGCGAACAGCCCAACGATAAGGATGGTTGACCATGCAACGTTCTCTTTCCGATATACTTTCTGAAATATTCTTCGATCATCAACTCGGCATTGATACCGAAACTCTTGAGGAATACAGCCTCGCCCTGAATGGCAGCAAATCACTCCCAGGCGCGATTGTCTGGCCAGAAAATGAAGAGCAACTCATCCAGTTGATACGCGCAGCCAATCGGTTTCACTTTGAAATTCATCCTGTCGCACAGGGGAAGAATTGGGGCTACGGAACGGCGCAGGGTTCAAAATCCGGTCAGGTGATTGCGAATTTAAGCCGCATGAACAGCGTACTGGAAATCAATGATCAGCAAGCTTACGTTCGTGTTCAACCTGGCATCTCACAGTCTCAGCTCTACCGGGCATTACAAGCTCAGTCTTCGTTACTGCAGTTAGATATTACCGCTGCGGGATTACATACCAGTGTGGTCGGAAATATTCTTGAACGCGGATTTGGCCACACTGATTACACCAACCGCTTTGGCAATGTACTGGCAATGCGAGTGTTACTGCCGACAGGTGAGGTCATCAATACCGGCATGGGAATGTATTTGACCAGCAAAGCGGAACACCTCTACCCTTATGGCATTGGTCCGATATTAAGTGGTTTATTCACTCAATCAAACCTTGGTATTGTACTGGAAATGACCATTGCCCTGCAGCCCAAACCTGAATATCAGGCGACGGTTTTGGTCATGTGCAAAGATGATCATGCCGCACCAGATATGGTTGCAACAATTGCAAAGCTCAAACTGGATGGTGTTGTAACCAGTGGCGTACACACGGCCAGTATGACTCGTGCAATCGGTGAACAAGCCGCTAAAACGGCAGGAGCCTGGGTGTTAACCACTTCCCTCGCGGGTCCTAAATCAATTGTTAAGGCCCGCTTTAAACACTTCAAACGTACTATTCTTGCCAATGTACCTAATTCTAAGGTTTTGATGTTTGACGATTTTCGCTGGGATCTGCTGAGCAAACTCAATCGGTATTTAAAGTCACCGATGATTGCAAGCTTGAAGTTAGTCATTGATTTGAAAAAAGGTGTTCCGTCAGATGAAGCAATGAAAACCTTACTCGATACCCGTGAAGCAAGATCCTGCATGAAAACGTCTGAGTTCCCGGCCTGTTTTCGTTGGATATGTGCAGTAAGCAGCTTTTTACCACAAGATATCAAGCAGATGCTGGATATCTGCCGGCATGTTTTTAAAAAATACGGCTATGAAGAACGCTATACTATGACCAATGTCAGTGAACGTGCGGTGGTATTAATTGCCAACATTCGTTATGACAATACTGGCGATCAACTTAAGAAAGCCGCAGCCTTTTACCAGGAGCTAGATCATGAACTGATCACAGCAGGCTTCTGCCCGTACCGCAGCGGACCCGGTATGTTTGATTCTATTCAGCCACACCTTAAAGCGCCTCACCTTGCACTATTGAAGAAGCTGAAACAGACTATGGATCCGAATAATATCTTATCGCCCAATAAGTATTGGCTGGATGGTCAATCAACTGAAAATCGAAGCGAGTTTGTTAAAAAACAAGCTCAAGCTGAAGAGGTACATTAGCGAGAGTACTGTCCTGTACGACTTTCAGACTTCCCAAAATATAGAGGCTGCTTATGCAGCCGCTGTTCGTGATCTCGCTGATTGAAACCGATGTATCGACCGCCGGCCCAAAACGATCAACCGCACAAAAAAAGCACGTCGATTGGAAAATAGTCTTACTTATCAGGCATAAATTATATTTTGGATAATACTTATTAAGATAAGCATTCTTCTATCATTAATACTGTGTTTGGGTGATAGGAATATAGAGTAAGAACATCATGCTGGACGCAATGCGACAAATTCTGGAAAAGGAGAAAGCTCATAGAAACAATCGATTACCTAAAAGATAGATACGGTGCAGAACAAGCGCGATTTGATCAGTTAGAAAATAAATGTTCTAAGTTACTAAGTTTTTTAACTATAGTCATCGCCGCTCTTGGAACTGTTGCGGTCATAAAAAATGAAAGTATCTTTGAACCATCAATACCTGTTGAATGGATAAAGTTGGTTGCTTTTTTGATTGCCCTCTTTGCTGCAGTGTGTGCCTGGGGCCATTCTTTGCTGGCTCTAAAAATGGCGGATTACCCCGTACTGCAAAAAAATGGAGATGCTGCAAAATACCTCGACATGACCGATATAATAAGTCGAGATCAACATATTATTAATGCTTACCTTGATACTACAGAAAAAATATCAGAAGTAGTCAAAGAGAAGTCAAAATACCTTGAACTGGCTTACGAGGAGTTAACAATGTGTGCTTGGTTTCTTGGTCTCGTTGCAACAATCGCCATTGGCATAGAAATACTGAATTAACGAAGCAATAGCGATCTCTCGCTCTCTACTGCTTACAAGCCGCTCAACCTTCACTCAGTTAGACTGTAACCCAAGTTAGCTCAATATCATTGCCATCTTTTGATGTTTTTTATCAATACGAAATACATGGTTACCAATCCGAAGTATCATTGCGGGTTATATTAACGTTTTTAAAAGGTAAGGCCATGAGTCAGCATTTCGAGGGTAAATTTGAAGTGGAACTTAAGTATCGCTTGAATTCCAGGGAACGTTTCTTATTTAAGCTTCATCAGATGAGTCCAGAAGTCATGCTGGAAAATAATATAGAGCACGATTGCTATTTTGATTCACCTAAGCATCTTTTATCCAACGAGAGTAAGAGTATTTGCATTAGAGAAATGCAACCGTCTGGAATTATGCTCTGGATAGTGAAAGGGCCTGAGAAAGCTCGCTGTGAGGCGGTCAACATAACTGACGCTGTTAAAGCTAAAAGTATGCTGAGGACGATGGGATTCGAGCCAGTTTTAGAGATGAGAAAGAAGCGCAGCATCTATTTTCTCGGCAACTATCATGTAACGGTCGATCATCTTGAAAATATTGGTGACTTCGCCGAACTTGCAATCATGACTGATGATGCATCTATGTTAGAAGAATATAAGCAGCAGTTACTCGCTCTTGCACAGAACTTAGGGTTAACAGACAACCAGCTTGAACAAAAATCATATCGAGAACTTTATATGATGCAATAAAAAAAGCCCGAACCAAAGTTCGGGCTTAGCGTTGTCTTAATCAGACTTTTATTATGCTAGTACTTCCATTTGACCTTTAATGATCTCGGAGTGAGTACCGAATACAGCCTGGAAGTTATCGCCTTTAACGAACACACCAGCAGCACCTAGTGCTTTCAGACGGTCAGTATCAACCTTAGCGCTGTTGTGAACAGTAACACGTAGACGTGTGATACAAGCTTCTAAATCTTTAATGTTCGCTTTACCACCGAATGCATCAGTAATGTCTTTAGCCAGACCGTCAGATGACGTGCTTACTGCAGCTTTTGCTTTTTCTTCGTCTTCACGGCCAAGAGTCTTAAGGTTAAGAGCCTTGATTAGCGTAACAAATACTAAGAAGTAGATAACTGCGTAGATAACACCGATGACTGGTAGTAACCAACCGTTTGTTGATTGACCGAATAGTAAAGTGAAATCAAACAGACCGTGGCTGAAAGTAGTACCGTGCTTAATACCCAGCAAAATCATCACTACGAATGCAGAACCTGCAAGTAATGCGTGAGCAACGTAAAGTACAGGAGCAACGAACAGGAATGCAAACTCGATTGGTTCAGTAATACCTGTTAGGAACGAAGTCAGTGCTGCAGAACCCAGGATTGAAGCAACTTTCAGTTTATTCTCAGGTTTAGCTGTTACGTACATTGCAAGACATGCTGCAGGCAGGCCGAACATCTTAAACATGTAACCACCAGCCAGGTTACCAGCTGTTCCATCACCTGCTAGGTAGCGAGGGATCTCACCGCGAACAACTTCACCAGCAGCCGTTGTGAACTCACCAACTTCGTAGAAGAAAGGTGCATTCCAGATGTGGTGCAGACCGAATGGAATTAGCGAACGCTCAACAACACCGTAGATACCGAATGCCACTTCTGGAGACTGGTAAGCAGCCCACTCAGAGAATGTCGCAATACCGGCACCGATTGGTTGCCATACGACAGCCAGTATAGCCGCAACAATACACGCCGCTAATGAGGTTACGATAGGAACGAAGCGTTTACCACCGAAGAAGCCTAAGTAAGTAGGTAACTGAATAGAGTGATATTTATTAAACAGTTGTGCAGCTACCAAGCCCATAATGACACCGCCGAATACACCAGTATCAGTACCCTCAGCAACAACACCTAGTACGCGAGTCATGGTTAGATAACCAAGACAAGCAGCCAGTGCAGCAACACCGTCATTTTTGGTAAAGCCTAGTGCAACACCGATAGCAAATAGCAGTGCCATGTTGGCAAACACACCCAGACCGGCCTCGGTCATGACTTGCGCTACAATATCAGGCAAGAATTTTGCAACTTCTGAATTACCACCAATCCCGAGGAGAATACCAGCCGCTGGCATACATGCTACAGGAAGCATGAGGCTACGCCCCATTTTTTGCATCGTGCTAAAAAAGTTCATTTGAACCCCCATTCATTATGAACATAAATTTTTAAGCCCTAGTAGTTTCAGGGCTTCATTTAAAAGCGTTTATTAATTTCGTTATAAACTTTTTGTTTCAACGGGGAGTATCATACGATATCAATTTTGATATTTACGAGGAGGTCATCACACTGAATGTAACATAACGTAACGTAACGTAACGCGCTGGTAATTGCGTGTAAGGTTAACTTAACTTGCCTTACTGAACCGCACTTTTCCGTTGCTTTTCATGATAATAAAACCACGGGAAAATACTTAAGGTAGAGCAGTTAGCAACCTGCGCGATATGATCTTGTTTATCAAAATATTGTACGAGTTTGTCTGCCAGTTGGTTTTAAATTATTGTGACAGTGGCTTATCAGCCAATACTTTAAAATAGACGGCTTGTTTGTCAAAGAAATTTTGAATAACAAATTTGACGGTGCAATGGTTAAGTCGATTAACGAAATCGGCCACCTTATGGGAATGAAAACAATTGGATAGATTTTGCGCAGGGATATAGTATTGGCAAGCCGGAGCCTATTGAAAACAGGCTCAAAAAAACACCATCTCAGCAATCGATTGAAACTATTTCTTTAAGATGAAAACCCTAGTCAATGCCAACTTGATTAAGCCGCTATTGAATAGGACTCTCGTCCTGAATATTTATCCTTGCGCTGGAAACTACCCTTGCCTTTCTTAGCTTTAACAACACGGACCGTAAATAACTTACTGGTCACAACAGCTTTTAACGCGTTGTCTCGAACCGTGCCACGTCCAAACTCGGTGGTTTGAGCGGTGACATCAAGCTCTATAGCTTGCACAACACGGCTTTGCTTGCATTTCTTAGCCATGGTTACTCCTCATCATTTATGGTTAAACATTCATCATCTGATGAACGCAACAGATAATACCTTATACAGATTATTTTTGTAAAATCAACGGATGATCGCATAAAAAACAGAATGGACCAGCCGCCAGGAATCTCCCTCTGAACTCCCTGTATTTTTACCGTTGAATTTGTCTGCAACGACACCCTGGTATAATCACTACCTGTGAAGGATAGTTTGAAATTCCAACACTAAGTTGGTGGTAATTTAGGCAGATATTATGTGATATCACTGTGAAAATTCATCTCCAAATACCGCTAAAAGGTATTCCTTCTCGACAAATATCATTCCTATCCTAAAATTGACTACGTAAGCTATACTTCGCTGATATTTTTTTGTGTGTGCTTTAATGAAATACACACGTTTAGTCATACTGGCACAGCAGTGGCTTATAGAAGTCATATAGAGTAGAGGTGAAATATTCGCCCCCTAAATGCTAGTAAATCTCATAACCGTAATTTCAGCCGTGAAAATAGAGAATTTGCACTAATTTTTGAATTTTTTATCTCTCTGATTTAAATGAAATTTAACTCATCCGATGAGATAAAAAATGCGACATGGCACACATTTTAATTTTTATTAGCCTTGATAATCGTTACAATATGACACCTCAAAAGAACTTGAGACAGCATTTTAATAAGGTCATGTTCAATGAAAGTAGTCGATTTCCTTAAGCAAAAGCGTGAAACGCTGGCGCAGCATCCATTTGAATTTAAAGACTGGCTATCTCCTTCTATTCGCGATTACTGGATTGAGTTCCTAAGCATGGCTAACAACAGTCAATTAGCCACTTGGGTAAAAGAACACAAAATAGCGTCTAATGATGAAGTCATTCCAGAGCCTGCACCGATCCAACTTCACCCTGAAGCAGCCAAAATTGTCGATCTATTGACCGCGACTCTGGGTGAGGAAATCCATGTCGGCAACTGGTTAACGGTTGATCAGTCTCGTATAAACCGCTTTGCCGATGTTACGGAAGACCATCAGTGGATCCACACTGATCCTGAACGTTCTGCAACCGAGTCTCCGTTTAAAACCACGATTGCACACGGCTTCTTAACACTGTCTCTGTTATCTGTGCTTACTGACAGTGTTGATCCGGACAACAACAAGTTCCCGACCGCTAAAATGACGGTGAACTACGGTCTGAACCAAGTCCGCTTTCCGTATCCTGTAAAAGAAGGCAACCGGGTGCGAGCACGTACCAAGATCCAGTCTGTGACACCGATTAAACGTGGGTTGGAAATTGTTCAGGAAATTTCAGTGGAGATCGAAGGCTGCCGTCGTCCTGGCTGTGTCGCTGAATCAGTCATTCGTTTGTATTTCTAACGATATCATCCAAGATCAGTCATCCATTTATCTTTGCCACAAAAAAGAGCACAGATTTTACGTTTATAGTAAAAAGTGTGCCCTTTTTCTCAAGCCTTCATCCGTTATGGATTAAATTGCCCATCCTCCGGCGTAAAATACGACGAGAACCGCTGCAATGAGTACCGTACCGATATTAAGACGCTTCCATTCACCCGAAATAACACGACCGATAACCAGACAACTAAAGCCAAGCATAATCCCCGTTACAATATTACAAGTCAGTACAATAAATACCGCACACACCATACCAGACATCGCATCGACAGAATCATTCATATCCAGTTTAGTGACATTACTGAGCATCAATAAACCAACATACATCAATGCAGGAGCTGTCGCGTAAGCCGGGACCAGATAACTGACTGGTGACAAGAAAATCATCACTAAGAATAAACCACCGACGACGGTGGCAGTCAGACCAGTCTTACCACCAGCTGCGGTACCTGCCGCTGACTCAATATAAACGGCGGCGGGTGCACCACCAACAAAGCCGGCAAAGATACTACTGACGGAGTCGGCTGTCAGGGCCTTGCCACCGTTAATAATTTGTCCGTCTTTATCAAGCAGGTTTGCCTGTCCGGCAACAGCACGAATGGTGCCTGTGGCATCAAATATTGCGGTCATCACCAGTGCCAGCACACTCGGAATAATAATCGGGTTTAACGCCCCCATAATATCCATGGTGCCAAGTAACGACTCACCTTCTGCACCAAATGATGGCATGGCGAATAATCCCTGGTACGTGACATTCGGATCAAAGATCAAACCAAAAACAGAAATCGCAACAATCACCAGCAAGATACCGCCAGGTACCCGACGACGCTCTAAACCAAAAATAGCCGCCAGACCAAACAGTGACATCAAAACAGGTAACGACGTAAATTCACCCAGTGCCACCGGTAAGCCGTCAAACGGGTTCTTAATGACCAGTCCAACACTGTTTGCTGCAATCAATAACAAAAACAATCCGATACCAATCCCGGTACCGTGAGCAATACCAAATGGCAGGTTGGTCAAAATCCACTGGCGAACACCGGTTACCGTGATAGCTGTAAAGACCACCCCCATCAGGAATACGGCACCCAAGGCGACAGGAATGCTTATCCCCTGCCCGAGCACTAAACTAAATGCCGTAAACGCAGTCAATGAAATTGCACAGCCGATCGCCATTGGTAATTTAGCCCACAGCCCCATTAACAACGAGCCAAATGCCGCAATTAAACAGGTTGCGATGAATACCGCCCCCTGATTAAACCCGGCGGCACCTAACATGCTCGGCACAACAATCACCGAGTAGACCATTGCAAGAAATGTGGTCAAGCCTGCGACCATTTCCTGACGAACAGAGCTTCCTCGCTCTGTGATATAAAAGTATGAATCTAATTTACTTCCACTTACCGTACCCGCTGTCCCTTCACTGGGTTGTGCGGGTTGTAACGTGCTGTTATCAGACATGATGATAGTTCCTTTGTCATTTGGAGCAAGAAGCCGTGTACGGCGCAATCTTCGCCCACTGCGGCTTACTTACTCATCACTGTTTAATCACAAATATTCTGTTGAGCTTCCTCTCAACAATGCTTATTTTTAACGTAATGAATGTTTAACCGCGCTCATAGACCAAGCGTCCATCAACATAGGTACGGTAGATGCTTCGATCATCGCCCAGTGTCATTAATACAAATAATTCTTCGGCCAGACCTTTGCAGCTGTCGAAACGAAGCTGCTGAAGCGGTGTGGAACAAGGATCAATAACCACAAAATCCGCCTCTTTGCCGATATCAAAGTTACCAATCAGGTGATCAAGCGATAAAGATTTAGCCCCGCCGAGCGTTGCTAAATAAAAAGCTTCGAAGGCTGACAAACGGTGCTGTTGCAACTGCATCACTTTGTAAGCTTCGTTGAGGGTTTGCAGCATATTGAACGTGGTACCGGCACCAATATCGGTTCCCATTCCCACTTTTACCTTACGTTGCCAGGCTTCTTGCAATTTGAATAAACCGCTGCCGAGATACAGGTTAGAGGTCGGGCAGAATGCAACCGCTGAATCAGTATCATGCAGACAATCCCACTCTTTATCTTCGAGGTGAATACTGTGGGCAAAGACACTCTTAGAGCCCGTTAACCCGTGATGGTGATAGACGTCTAAATAACCATCCTGCTCAGGGAAGAGCTCTTTGACCCATTCGATTTCATTTTTGTTTTCACATAAATGGGTATGCAGATAGGTATCCGGATATTCTTGCTTCAATTTACCGGCCATAGCTAACTGCTCAGGCGAAGACGTCGGCGCGAATCGCGGTGTTATCGCATACAACAAACGCCCACGTTTATGCCATTTTTCAATCAGCTCTTTGGTCTGGTTATAACTGGTTTCTGGAGTATCAAGCAGGTAATCAGGCGCATTGCGGTCCATCATCACCTTACCGGCAATAATACGCATGTTAATGTTTTCTGCGGCTTCAAATAACGCATCGACAGATTCCGGGTGTACCGTTCCGAAGACTAAGGCCGTTGTTGTGCCGTTACGCAGCAGCTGCTTCAAAAAGAACGCAGACATTTCGCGCGAGTAATCTTTATCCTTGTAGCGAGCCTCTGTCGGGAAGGTGTAATTATTGAGCCACTCCAGTAGTTGCTCGCCGTAAGCACCCACCATTTCGGCTTGCGGGTAATGAATATGCGTATCGATAAAGCCAGGCATCAGGATCTTGCCGGGGTAACTGCGGATACGAACCGAATCCGGCACCATATCTTTGCCATCTTGCCAGTTGCCGACCCACTCGATACGGCCATTGGCTATCAGCATTAATCCGTCTTCGATATACCGGACGTTTTTTTCAATATCTTCCGGATTATCGACGACTCTCGCAATATCTAAAATTGACGCACGAATTGCTTTAACTGATTGAGAGTGTTCCATATAGACCTCTAATTATGATTCCCTAACGTCTTACAGGTAGTCACTTTGTTGTAGGGCTGCGTGACTTCGTTACCCTGACGCGTAGTTTCCAAAACTTGGTACTGTCTGAATAGTTAAATACTAATCCCTTAAGCGACGGCATCTATTGCCTGAAATCAGTAATGACGACTATTCAGTATTCAACTTTTCCCCAACTCAGTCTGTTGCTCCAGTGCTAGCTGCTCTTCAAGCGCCCGGTTGCAGGCTTCGCATTCCTTGATCTGCTCGACTAACGCTTCACGCTTCTCTTCGGCACTTTCCGCTTCATCCTCACGATTAATACCAATAAAGAAGTTCATACCCAATGCCACCAGCGAACCGGTTGTGATCCCTGAGCCTAAAATAACACGCATGGAATCAGGTAAATTAGTCAGAATTTCAGGACGCACGGTCACGGCCATACCGGATGCGACACCGACGGCGATGATCAGCATGTTACGCTTGGTGAAATTGATACGAGAAAGGATCCCAATACCGGCAGAGATGATCATGGCGAACATCACCAAACCTGCTCCACCAAGAACCGGAGACGGAATAGTGACAACAACGCCACCGAGTTTAGGGAACAAACCAGCAAGTAACATAATGCCACCGGTAACAGCCACCACATGACGACTTGCCACACCAGTAATCGACACAATGCCAACGTTCTGGCTGAATGATGAAAATGGCGTTGCACCAAATAGCGATGCCAGTGCACTCCCCAGACCATCACACAAGATGCCTTTCGATAATTTTTTCCCGGTCAGCTTAGTATGGGTCGCGTCACTCAAGGCAAGAAAATCCCCGGTTGATTCCATAATGGTGACCAGATAGGCAATCGACATACCGATAATGCCACTGATGGTAAAGCTCACACCAAAGGGCAATAATTCGGGCAGGGCAAAAAACTGTGCATTACGCACTGGCGAAAAATCGACAATACCCATGAAGATAGCAACCACATACCCTACCGCCATACCGATAACGATCGCCGCGGCTGAGATAATCCCCTTGCCAACCTGAGACAGCACAATGACCACCACCAGTACCAGCAAACCTAACATCAGGTTACTGACCTGTCCGTACCCTTCCTGTCCGACAAAACCGCCTGCAAACCAATCAACAGAGACTGGCAGGATTGTCAGACCAATCAGGACCACTACTGTGCCGGAGACAACAGGAGGGAACAATTTACGGATTTGCGGCATAAACCGGCTGCCGATGATCATGACCAGCGAGCCGACCAGTGATGCCCCGAAGATCCCGGAGACCCCGGCATCCAGCCCGATGGAGATAGAAATCGCAACAAAAGTAAAACTGGTGCCCATGACCACTGGCAGACGAATACCTACCGGACCAACCCCCTTACACTGAATAATGGTAACAACACCAGATACCATTAAGGCTGCATTAACTAAAATCACCATTTGCTCCGTCGGCAACCCAATCGCACTTCCGACCACTAATGGCACCGCGATAATGGCCCCCATTGCGGCCAACATATGTTGGAGCGCTAACAGAATTGATGCACCGACAGGCGGTTTGTCTTCAACGTTATAGAATAATTTCATTTCAATACCATCCGTTTCTGATACTTCCTTGGACGTAGCCTGTTAAGCCATAATCCGTGAAAAGATTGGACGAGTATGGAATCGATAACCCGGCTAGAACTTCCCCAAAGGGCCTCTCACTCAGCCATACGGCCCAGTGTGCCTTCACCCCTAAACACTATGACCAACCAACAGGTGAACTCACCCGTTAATCCGTCGATTTACCAGCCAAATTATGACAGCTCACTCGCTAAATAAAGAAACGGTCGCTTTTCCATCCCCAGAAAAGCAACCGTTTCAACATTACTTAGAGCTTATTAAGACCTTTCAGCACCTTCTCTGGGGTGAAGTTCCATTCTCGGATCCACACCCCGCAGGCGTCATGGATCGCAGTGGCAATTGCCGGAGCGGCACCGTTAACGCCTATTTCAGAGATTGATTTGGCGCCAAACGGACCGACAGGATCGTCACTTGGTACCAGTGCCGCCCGGAAATCACGAGGAATATCGCCGATCATCGGTGCACCATAACTCTTCAGATCCGTGTTCAGCGGCACCCCGTTTTCGTCGTACATCAGCTCTTCGCACATACTGTGGCCGATGGCACGCATGCTAGCACCGTAAATCTGGCCCAGAGCCAAATCAGGATTGATTGGCGTACCACAGTCAAGCAGGGCATGGAACTTGTTGAGCTTGATCTCACCGGTACGGGTATTCACCGCCACTTCGGCGAAGTTCGCGCCATAAGGGAAGGCAAAATCAGAAGTAATGAAACTACCGCTGGTCAGCAATTGGCCCCAGCCCTTACCGCCTTCAGCCTGATGGGCAATGTCACCGAAGGTAACTTGCTTGCCGTCTTTGCCTTCTACCGTTGCCGGGAAGACCAGTTTCACATCAGCAACCTCTTCACCCAGCATTTCAGCACCACAGATCAAGATACGCTCGCGCATTGCTTCCGCCGCTTTCTTCGCGGCATTACCAGAGAAGCAGGTACCGGAAGAAGCATAAGCCCCCTTATCAAACGGGCAGTGGTCGGTATCGCCCGAGATCACCGTAATTTCTTCTAGCGGCATCTTCAGCGTTTCGGCAGCAATTTTGCCGACCACAAGATCCAGACCGGTTCCGATATCGGCACCGCCGGAGTGGACGATCAGGGTACCGTCAGAGGCGAGTTTAGCCTTACAGTTTGCCTGATCGATATCGGGGATCCCTGATTTCTGCTGGATAATGGCAACACCACGACCTACGGTCCAGTCTGAACCTAAGTCTTCTTTTGGCAAATCCCAGCCGAATGCTTCACGTCCCTGTCGCAACACTTCGTCCAGCGCACATGAGAGTACGCGAGGCGGCTCTGCAGGAAGATCACCCTCGCCCACGGCTCCTTTAATCTTCAGCGCATCCCCTTCGTGAACACGGTTCTTCTCGATGATATCGAGCAGATCCATATCCAGCTCTTCGGCCAGCTCTGCCAGCATCATGGTTAAGGCAAACACGCCTTTTGGTGCACCATAGCCCTGGTAGGCACCGGTCGGACAGATATTTGAGTAATATGTCGTGACCTTAAAGCGCACGTTATCAATCGGGTAAAGCGGCAGTGACAGCGCAGGACCATTTGAAGGTACGGTTAAGGCGTGGTTGCCATAAGGGCCGGTATTGGCCTGGAAATCCATGTCGATCGCCGTCAACGTACCGTCTTTTTTCATCCCCACTTTCAGGTTCACCTTGGCAACGTGGCGAGTTGAACACGCGGTGAACTCTTCTTCACGGGTATAGTGCAGATAAACCGGACGGCCGGTTGTGAAGGTAGCAAACGCTGTTAAGTCTTCAACCAGGATGTCCTGCTTGGAGCCAAAGCCGCCGCCGACACGTTCTTTAACTACATGAACACGGTTCTGTTTGATCCCCAGGATCTTCGCTACCTGGCGGCGAACGTGGAAGGGTACCTGTGTTGAGGCGTGCATAACAACGCGGTTACCATCCATATAGGCATAACAGATGTGCATTTCTGTCGGTGCCTGCTGTGCCTGCTTAGACTCGTATGTACGTTCTAAGATCACGTCTGCATCGGCAAACCCCTGGTCGATATCACCGATTTGACCTTTAACAGAAGCGGCAATGTTCTTGCGCGGCTCACAGCCAATCGGGAAGTTGACAATCAGTTTGCCTTCACGCGGATCGGCATTTTTGTTCTGCTCTTCCAAATCGGCAGGTGCGCCCGCCATATACTCAATTGGTTCATTATGAATAATCGGCGCATCGGCAGCTTGTGCTTCGTCGATACTCATGACCGGCTTCAGCACGTCGTATTCAACATCAATCAGTTTCAGCGCGGCTTCTGCAATTTCAACACTTTCTGCAACCACAGCGGCGACACGGTCACCCACATGACGCAGCTTCTGACAGAACATACGACGATCAAGCGGTGACGGCTCAGGGCCTGTCTGGCCGCCCGGGGTGTAAGGAATATCCGGACAGTTTTCATGAGTGATGATGTGAACAACCCCTTCCAGAGCCTCAGCTTTGCTCACGTCCAGTCGTTTGATCCATGCATGGGGATGTGGACTGCGCAGCACCTTAAGGACACAGGCATCCGCCGGAATGCGATCTTCTACATAACAAGGCTTGGCCTGAACCATTTTCACTGAATCGTCTTTCGGGCTCACTTTGCCGATCACGTCCAGCTCATCGCAAAATTCTGGCGCAACGTCTTCTGTATACTCTGGCGAATTTTTACGCTTCGCCGCCAACTCCACCACCTGGTAGAACTGCTGATAACCGGCATCGCGGCTGAATAAACCGGACAGCGCATCATCGATCTCCTCACGGCTCGGCATCTCTATGCGTTCAAGCAACTCGGTTAAGATCAAGGCTGCCGCCGGATCGTTATAACCCGACTGGACAACACCGACATCGATCATCGCCTGCTGAACGACACTCAACTTATTGTGCGTGCTGAGTGATTCAGCCGTCTTCACTTCCGCACCTTCCAATTGTGCTGCGATCAGCAAAGATGCATTGACCAGTTTTCCGTTCAGTAAAATAACGTCAGAGCCGGCAAAACCAAAACCGTCATCACTGTTGCGTACTGAGTGCAGCCCCAAGCCGTGCAACACTTTCTGGACATTTTCACCCGCTTTGCAATTGAGTTCCTGAGAGCGGTTATTAAGAGTAAAGGTGATAGTCATGATTACGCCTCCTCTGCCAAATGCTGACATTCAGCAAGTAAATCAGTGACAACAACACCCGCGATATAACGCTTGTATTCCACACTTCCTCTTATATCGGCTTCCGGGTAGATGGCATCAGCCACAGCTTGTTCCAGTAACTCGCCTTTTAAGTCCTGACTCTCAACATCACGTAACCGAACCGGTGTCGGAGCGACGCCTTCCAGCGCAATAATCTTCTCTCCATTTTTCGCTACCGACACAGCAGCCGTTACAATGGAAAGTCCTGCGGCCGAGCGAGTAATGTTATAACCCAAACACATTAAATTAACGTTGGGGATAATCACTTTAGTAATTAATCCGCGCTTATCGCTGGCGATATATTCTTCAATATCCATTTCACCTGATTCAGCCAGTTCGAGTTTGGCTTTCAGTGCGATTAAGCTGGGTAGCAGTAATGCTTCATCCTGTACCGCCGCAATTTCACCACCGATGGTGGCCTGATTGCGCACATGACGAGAATAAATAAAGCCCGCTGCTTGTTTTAAGGCAACGGGTATTAGCTCACTATCAATCATGGTCTGAAGACGGCACATTGCACCGATGTGAAGCGCTTCACCCTGTTGCTCAATCTTATCTAACGCCAGATTGGTAAGAGAGATGGCAACTGTCTTTTCGGTTTTTGTTGGCGCGGCGTTTAGTTTTGATCCTCCGGCAAAATAGGTTGCAGCACCAAGGTGCTGCTGCATCAATTCGATTGCTTGCGCGGTAGTGTCAGGCTTCAAGTAGTGTTCAATCATTTTTCTTACCTTCATTGAATTCTGATTATTGTTAAAATTTTCATATCAATCGGAATAAGGAGTGATAAATAGGCGAAAGTTTCAATCTCTTACTTAAACCCATCGTATTTGAAAGGTAAAAAGGCAACTATTAAGCCAAACTTGAAAAAGCCCCAAATAAGAAATGATATTCGTGAGCGTGGTCAGAATTCAGGCGTGATTTGAGAGGTGCGTCAAGCTTCATAAACAGTGTTAGAGCGGTGTCAGATTTCCGAATATGGCGGTAAATAAGATTAATTATCAATACCCTGTTATTCCCTATCAAAATAATAACTTTGCTATCAAATTGATAGTGATAGTACTGATAGTGCTAGCGGAAAGACTCATTGATTTTAACGCGACAAATAACAGATTCAAAAAAGGGTATTAATTAAATTAATACCCTAAATACAATTGGACAATAATAGCCCAGCAATGACTACGCGGTGCTGACTTGTGTTAACCAGCGCCTTAATAGATTGAGAGAAGTACGATGACGATACAGAGCAGTTGAACGCTGATCATCAATCGGGCGAATGATTTTGCTGTACTGCTCCAGAATGTTACCGACGAACAACGGCTCACCAAGCATCGAAACTGGCTGACCAATGATCAACTGTTCTAACTCACGGCTTCTCACTACTTTAGGACCCACCGCGCCAAAGGCAACACGCCAGTCAACAACCTGCCCGTCAGCCACTTTAGCAAGGCCGGCGACCGACAGTTTGGTTAAGGCATTCGCCGCCCGGGTTCCGACCTTGTGATAGAACACTATCGGTAAGTCGGATTGCGGTACGTTGATATGGCTTAAAATTTCATCATCTTGTAGCACTGTTTTACCCGGGCCGGTAATGAAATCGGCAATGGCCATTTCACGCTGACCACGCAGTGAAGACAACACCACAGTCGCATTTAACAGGCATAGCGCCGGCAATGAGTCAGCGGCGGGCGACGCATTGCAAATATTCCCCGCCATGGTTGCCCGGTTTCGTAATGCTGGCGCAGCAATATTCGCCACCCCCTGACGCACGATATCCGGTACCAGAGGATCTTGTTCGATATCCGCCAGGCTGCACTCTGCACCAATAGAGATCCCATTTTCGATCGGAGCGATCTGCTTCAGCTCTTCAATCGCATCAAGAAACACCACATCCTGCTTAAAAACAGGTGTCAGACCTGATCGTACCGCATGCTGGACCATCAAATCAGTGCCGCCGGAAAATAAGGTATGCTTCCCCACCGCTATCCAATCAAGAGCCTGCGCTAAAGTATCAGGACGATAAACCGCTACCATAATCCTTCTCCTTTGGTTGCCGCGATACGGGCCGCATCGACAATCATGCCGTAACCGGTACAACGGCACAGGTTCCCGGAAATGGCAGTACGTATCTGATTCTCGTTCGGATTACTGTTTTGCTCCAGCAGAGCATAAAGCGCCAACACCATTCCCGGGGTACAAAAACCGCACTGAACGCCCTTGGCTTCAAGTAACGCATCAATCACACACTGGCCTTTCTCGGTCTGTTTCAGACCTTCCAATGTCATTATGTTCGCGCCTTCGGCCTGAGCAATCGGAAACATACAGGCATTTACCAGCCGCTCATTAAACAGCACGGAGCAGGCACCGCACTCACCTTCACCGCAACCTTCTTTGGTTGCCGTTTTAATCAGGTTACCCCGTAACGTAACCAGCAGCGATTGCATTGGATCGACATCGACAGCGACCTGTTCACCGTTAAGAACAAACTCAATTTTCATACTGTGCTCCATGCTCATCGCCATAAAGGGCTTCGCACACTTTTTCAGGTGTCACCGGAATTGAAGACAGCGGCTTGCCAATGGCGGATTCAACTGCCGCAGCGAAAGCGGCGGCTCCACCATTATGCGTCAGCTCACCCCCTCCTTTTGCGCCATTTGGCCCGTACGGATAAGGGTTATCAACTAATTCACTTTGGATCATCGGTACATCAAGAGCGGTCGGGATCACGTAATCTGCCATGGTTTTCTGAGCAAACACGCCATCAGCGTTCAGTTCCATTTTTTCGCAACTACCGTAACCCAGGGCTTGCACCAATCCGCCATCAATCTGGCCTTTAAACACCCGCTCATCAATCGCTTTACCAATGTCATAAACTGCCGAGGCGCCGATAATAGCCGATTCGCCGGTTGCCATATCGACTTCCACTTCCACCACGTTGATACCATAACTGGTTGCCTGATAGGCATTGCCTTGATACGTACTCTGATCCCATACGTGATAGTCAGGCTTGCGGTAGATTTCCTCGATTTCCTGATGCTCGCCGTCAATCCATCGGGACTGCATTTTTTGCGCCGCCTTCTCTAGCAAATAACCCACAATCAAAATAGATCGGGAAGCCACGGTCGGGCCAGAATCAGGGACAACACCGGTATCAGGCACTGCCAGGTGAATGTCATCGAGCGGCTTATTAAGCGTTTCGGCTACAATTTTACGGAATGTCAGGCTGAGCCCCTGACCAATATCGGTGTTCGACGCCAGAATTTGCAGCTGGCCGTTGGCTAACTTGATCAGGCGAACCTTCGCCCGCACTAACGTATCTTCCAGGTCACCGGCAAAACCACAGCCGTGCTGAAAGATTGCCAGCCCGATACCTTTACGCTTCATACTATCGGCTGGCTGAGCGGCAATTTCGTCGTTCTTGTTACGATAATCAGACAGGCTAAGTGCCCGCTCCAACATTTTTTCTAACACCAGATCGCCAAAAATCGCAGCGCCCGTTAACGTGGTTGATTCAGTGGTTAAGAGATGACGTTGCTTAAATTCAACCGGATCTTGCTTTAGACGCTTAGCAACATGGTTGATGTGGGTTTCCATACAAAAGCAGGTTTGCGGCGAGCCGAAGCCACGGAATGCACCGGTAGGGACAGTATTCGTTACCCATGCATGGCCCTCAACGCGAACATTCGGAATATCATAGACATTGGTTGCGGTTGTGATTGAACGCTGCAGTACGATACCAGACAAGCTCAGATAAGCACCTGAATTAACATCAAACTGGATATCCATCGCGACAATCTTACCGTGTTTATCGATTCCGGTGCGATAACGGAACTCGGCGGGATGACGCTTCGAGGTGAAGGCTATATCTTCACTGCGTTCAAGTACGATACGTACCGGACGCTGCAATTTTTCGACCGCAACCGCCAGCGGACCTGCCAGCACATCCGGATAATCTTCTTTACCACCGAATCCGCCACCAGTCGGACACTGGATCGCTCGTACATGATCGTGACCGAGCACCACACCCATGCAATGGTGAACGTACCATGGGCATTGCATCGAACCTTCGATCACTATTTTTCCATCTTTGGGGTAGCCAACCACTCCCTGGGTTTCGAGATAAATATGCTCCTGATAACCGGTACTGCAGGTCTCTTCAATGATAGTGACTGCCTGGGCAAATCCTGCGTCGATATCGCCTTTGGTTAAGGCATGGGTATCAAGAATATTATTTGTGCAGTGGATCGGACCATCAATCATCGCCTGGGACTGAGCAACCGTATAAGCGGGTGTCAGCGGTTGATATTCGATGGATATCTGCTGGATCAGTTGCTCAAGCACATCGGGGTTTTCACCGACCAGCAAAAACACCACCTGACCCACATAACGGACTTCATTCTCAGCAAAGGCTGGCCAATCAATTTCGACGATTGGCAGCACATTTTGCCCGGGAACATCTTTGGCTCCAAACAGATGATAACCTTCGGGCAACGCCGGTATATGTACGGATTTGATCACGCCTCTAGGGCAAGAAGAGCGGTAGAACCGCCCTTCTAATAGTCCCTCGAAATGGCGATCGGCAATATACTTTGCATTTCCTGTGGCTTCTGCCCACTTGAATTTAGTATTGACCGTTTCCATATCGGGATCTCACCTTAGTTTAATTGATCCATCGTTTTCCATAAACGCTGCGCGACTTTGCTTGCTTCGGCATAGATTGGCGCAATATCGAATGGGAAGGCGCGGTCTTCTAACACAAAGCGTCCTTCAACCATTACGCTATTGACGTTACCGGCATTGATACCAAAGGCGATATGACCCGGCAGGTTATCGGCGACAAACGGCGTTGGGCTGGTGTAATCCAGAATCGTGAGATCGGCCTTATTGCCTGCCTCTAAGCGACCGAACTTCGCCCCGAAGTTACGCGCCAGTATTTCATTTCCGTTCCACAGATTACGCAAGAAGCTATCTGGCCATAACGGACCGCCCGCATCACGGTGCTTGAAGAAGGCAAATTTTAGCTCTTCAAACATATCCGCACCGATACCGTCTGTACCCAGAGCCACGTTCTTGAAGCGTGTCAGTTTATGGTTATAGCCCACGTTGTTGTTCATATTTGAACGGGCATTGTGGACTAAGAAGCCATCTTTTGCGTTAAGGATATCGATATCGCGATCCGATAAGAACAAGCCATGCGCCAGTAAGGTTTTTTCGTTGATCAGACCGAAGCTATCCAAGCGTTCAACAATGTCCTGACTGTAATGATGGTGGCTATGAGTAACGTCATATCTGTCTTCAGCGACATGCACATGAATACCGCGTCCGGTTGCCTGCACAGCTTCCGCCATCATCGACAAACCGTCATTGGTCACAGTAAACGGAGCATGAGCACCGATGTGGGACTCAACCAGATAAGGTTCGTCACCTTGGGCCTTGGCACTGTCGATCAGCTGAGCAAACGCAATGTTCTCTTCAACCCCGGCCGCCATCTCTTTCATACCGCCATTGCGGTCGGTAGTTTCAAAACAGGTCATGCCGCGCAACCCTGCCTTTAAGAACCCTTTACGCAAGGTGTTCAATGAACCGGCAATATAGTTCGGTGACGCATGGTGATCAATCACCGATGTACAGCCGTTTTTAATCGCTTCCAGTGAACAAATCAAGCCGCTGTAATATACCGCTTCCTCATCCAGGGCACGGTCCATTCGCCACCACAGATTCTTCAGGATGGAGATAAAGTCAGGACTTGGCTTAATATCAGCCATCACGCCGCGAGCCAGGCCTGAATAGAAGTGATTGTGCGAGCACACAATACCCGGCATGACTAATTTACCCTTCATATCCTTGGCGATGGCATCTGGGTACTTCGCCGCCAGATTGGCACCAATTTCTATAATCGTGCTGCCATTAATCGCGATATCCACCCCTTCTTTAATGAAAGCGGGTTCAAATTGCACGGCCGTTGCATTTTTAAGTAATAACATTCCCTTACTCCTCACCTAAACATCCACTTTGCCAAGAAGGTAGTGATGGTTTGCATGCACATAGCTGATGATAGTTGCCTCATCGGCCAACGCCTCTGGCATATCAAGTTCACTCTTTTCGTTAATACTGAAGGTATAGATTTCACCTTGACTGCGCACTAACACCTCTGAACCTTCGATGTAGAAGCCGGCGTTGGTGCTATTAGTAAAGTCACCGCGCAGGTTGAACAGGGTGAACTTATCTTTATAAGGCTTGCTATCCCATGGGCAGAACTGCGCACAGTTACCACATTCATTACAGTAAGCGTCAAGATGCAAGGTCTGATACTGATCTTTAAAGCCAGGAATTGGCAATGAGATATTGGCGCGGTTAGGACACACATCCACACACTTGCTACAGATATATGAACATTCCAGGCAGCGTTTTGCTTCTTGTTCAATGAACGCTTCATGGTCTGCAGCTTCAAGTTCGCTAGCGGCAATCAGTTTGACCTGAATATCCCCTTTACGAGCGTAAACATCATCTGCATGAACCTGAGATTTCACATCGTTTTCTTGTTCGCTCTGTGCTTCGCGAGCCAGAATGGTCGTTGCCGTTTTACGGCCACCAGAGATAGCCGATACGATGGATGACGGACCGGTATTGGCATCCCCCATCAGGAACACGTTTTCAACCGCGGTTTCACACGTTTCGCTATCAACCGCAGGCCAGCCATCGTCACCCATAGGGATACCGATGCGAGTCAGCACATCACGGTTACTTTGCTCACCCACCGCTGTGATTAGGGCGTCGACCTGCAATTCCACAGTCTTATCGGTTGCCACCGGACGGCGACGTCCTTTTTCATCAGGCTCACCTAATTCCATCACACGGGCTGTCAGCTTACCGTCTGCATCGAACTGCTCAGGATTGGTCAGGAACATGAACTGCACGCCATCTTCAACCGCTTCTTCATACTCTTCTTTGTATGCTGGCATTTCAGCAATCGTACGGCGGTATATGATGGTGACTTTTTCCACGCCATCGACTTTCAATGCTGCGCGCGCACTGTCCATCGCGGTATTACCGGCACCGACAACGGCAACATGTTTACCCTGTTTATGTTCACCAAGAGGAAGCTTCTCGCCATCGTTGAAGCTACGCAAAAATTCCAATGATTTGAAGACGTTCGTGTTGTCGCCAGACAGTGAGATTGGATTGCCTTTATCGGCACCTATACCCAGGCAGATATACTTGTAGCCGCTGGATTTTAGTGTATCGACGGTCAGGTTCGGATTGCAGCCATATTCGATATTTACGCCATGTGCTTGAACGAAATCAATATCGTGCTGGATCACCTCAGCCGGAATACGGAACTGAGGAATGATGTTTTTAACCACCCCGCCTGCGTTTTGCTCTTTCTCGAACACGGTTACAGGATGACCCGCACGCGCCATGAAGTAGGCCGCAGACAAGCCAGCAGGGCCAGCACCGATCACCGCAACAGGATGCTTTTCACGGTCTAAATCCGGCTGATGCCATTTCGCTTTATAGCCTTCCCAGCCTTTTGCCAATGCCACTTTCTTCATTTCACGAATGTTCAATGCCCCTTCGTAGTCACGACGGGTACAGTTGTATTGACACTGGTGATCACAAATATGACCGGTAATGGCTGGCAGCGCATTGCGCGAATAAATCACTTCCAAGGCTTCTGTGTACTGATGCTGGCCCATCAGGCGAATGTATTCAGGAATATCCTGACTGATCGGACACGCGGTCACACAAGGGGCAATATAACAGTCAGTCAGTGGCACCGCTTTCTTCACGCTGATCTCTTCCGGACCACGCCATTCTTTCTGGGCGTAATCTGCTACCAGCGATTTCGCCGCTAATGCTTCAAGTTTGACTAAGTCGACTTGCTGCATGTTCCATTCATTACTTGTTTCCAGCTCTTTGGCACAATCAGCCAAACGCAGATAACCACCCGGCTTAAGCAGATCGGTTGCCATCGTAATTGGCCGGATGCCGGTTTCGAAAATCTCTTTAATGTTGAATTTGCTGGCACCACCTGAATAAGAAATCGGTAACATGCCGTTAAATTCACGAGACAGTTCCAGCGCCACATTGATCGATAGCGGGAACAGAGCACGGCCTGACATGTACATTTCTTTGTCAGGTAAGACCCCTTTACGGTTTAGCGTACCCAAGGTATTGGTCAGCTTCACCCCAAAACCAATGCCTCGGGCTTTACCCGAATCCACCAGACGGTGCAGCATGGCCTTGGCATCTTCAATCTGAAGATCATGGCTGAATGATTCTTCGCTAAGCGCAATGTAATCAAACCCGGCATTATCCAGAATGCCGCGCACACGCTCATACCCCAACAGCGTCGGGTTTAATTTAACAAAGGTATTAATACCCTTGTCTTCAATCATATAACGACAGATCGCTTCGATTTCATTTGGCGGGCAACCATGCATGGTGGAAAGCGTCACACCACGCGTCAATTGAGCCGGGATAGAGTCTGCCAAATGTTGCAGGCGCTCTAAACGGTGCTCAAAGCCATAGGTTTTAATGAATTCAGGATCGGCAATAAAAGCTTTCAGTTCAGCAATATAGGCATGGAATTTTTCATGCTTGCTGGAATCAACCATATCGTCGATATACGCCTGCATCGGAGCAGTCTGAATACCGGCCAGATCGTAGCCGACACTCATATTAAAGATGAAAGACTTATCTTCCCCTTCAGTGCGGGGATCAAACACTTCCTCTAGCAAATGCAGCGCAATCCATGCTTTCAGATATTCATCATAAGCCTTGGTAAGCGTGAACTCTGTTGACCATTCAGTATTAAAGCACTCATCTTCGGCATCAATACACGGCTTGGCAATTTCCAGCGTATCCAGCTTCTGAACTGTTTTCAGCTCCATGAAACGGCCACCAGCCAGCCAGGAACAGATGATATTTTGTGCCAGTTGCGTATGAGGTCCGGCGGCTGGGCCTACCGGTGTTTCATAGTGTTCATCCCAAACTTTTAAATCTTTGGTGTTTTCCTTGCGATAAAACTGCTTCGATGGGATCCCGAAAATCGATTGGCTTTCTTTATACTCACTGAAAATTCGGTTGAGTAGCTCGCCAAACGGAACGGGGCGCATGATGTCTCCCATGATAAATCTCCTTGATGCTGTATTTTTCTTGTTTTTTACACAACCAGCACATCAATTTAGTGCAATGCGTAGGGCTCAGATGTAAAAAGTAACAATTCGCTCGTTACCTCGTTTTGAATTCAATTGAGCAACTACTGCGCCAAACTTTAAAAACATTGTAATGAAGACGGAAATTCGTGACCCATGTCGAAAGTCAGGATCATTATGTGAATCAGCTCAAGGTGGGAAATTTATCTAAATAGAACAAAAACAAGTGGTAAATGAGTATGATTATTAATACGGATGAATTACCTATCAAATCAATAAAGATTTATCACTTTGATAATTATTAAGATGATAGTGATAAAGCTAGTGCCACTTCCCCTTCACTTTGATGTAGGTTTCATCGATCTGCCACGATGAGTCTGTGTGGATGAAACGATGGCGTTTGGCGTCATTGTGTTTGCAAGGTCCTTATCTGACGGTTTATGACCGAAAAAATGATTAAAGCCACGTTAATTTTTTAATTAACGTGGCTATGTATATACACGTGTTGTTGCTTCTTACATCAAGAGGCAAGGAGTAATTAAAGCATCATCACTTGAGCAACCAACAGTAGGGAACCAAAGCCAAGTAAGAAAATAACGATAGGAAGCACGAACTTCACCCACTTGTTAAATGGAATATCAAGCATCTGTAGAGTTACTAATACCAGCCCTGTTGGAGCTAAAAATAGCATGGCATACTGACCCCAGTTATATGCTGAAACAACAATATCACGAGGTATGCTCACAGTATCGGCAAGTGGAGCCATGATTGGCATCGCTAATACTGCCAGGCCTGATGAAGATGGAACGACTAATCCAAGAAGGAAGAAGACAAACATTTGAGAAACAGCAAATACACTGCCATGCATGCCTGAAACCAAATCTGAGGCATAAGCTAAGATGGTGTCTGAAATCATTCCTTGTTCAAGAACGATATTTACACCACGAGCCATGCCTATAATTAATGATACCGCGACTAACTCAGATGCCCCTTGGGTAAAGGCTTCTACGGCTTCCTTCTCCTTAAGCCCAGAGATAAATATAATTATAATGGCAATGGTTAGGAAAGATGCTGCCATTTGCGGGAACCACCACCCCCCCATTGAAACCCCCCAAACCATCATGGGGAACGCTATCGCAAATAAAGTTAAAATTATTTTTCGACGTAAGGTGAATGGTACTTTTTCTGCCAGGTTGTTATTTTTCAAAAAACGCTCTTTAAAAGACTCCCTGTCTGAATAAGTATAAGAAAATGAAGGGTCAGCTTTTATTTTCTTACAATACCAGTACAAATAACCTATAACCGTCGTCGTTCCAACAACTAAGCCAAACGTCCTGACGCCTAAGCCTTCTGTAAAGGAAATGCCAGCGGCATTAGATGCAATGACCACCGAGAATGGGTTGATTGTTGAAAATGCCGTACCTATTGACGCGGCAAGGAATATAGCACCAACACAAACGATAGAGTCGAAACCAAGAGCCAGAAAAATCGGAACAAGAATTGGGTAAAAAGCAACCGCTTCTTCTTCCAAGCCACAAGTTGTCCCTCCTAACGCCATAACGATACAGACTAAGGCTACGAATAAAAATTCACGTCCTTTCGTTTTTTCTGACAACGTTATCAGCCCTGCGTTAAATGCTCCGGTTTTATTGATGACTCCAATCATGCCTCCCAAAATCAAGATGAAAACAATAATATCTGCACCTTCAATGGTCCCTTCAACCATACTTACAGCCACATCGCCTAACCCTTTTGGAGACTGTTCTAACTGATGATAAGTCTCAGGTATCGCTATCGGCTTGCGAATTGTGCCATTGACGAACTGATCTATGCTTATATTGATATCAAGCTTTTTTAGTTCATCTTGAGTTGCGGCTACCGTTGTTACATCCCCAAAGGGGCTGACAACCTGTAAGGTGTTTTCATTTGAGTTATAAGATAGTTTTGAGTATGAGCCTGCTGGTACAATCCAGGTAAGGCCAATTGCTACTAACATTATTATGAATAAAATTGTAAAAGCAGTTGGGAATTGAATTGTTTTTTTTGAACTTTCAGCAATTTCCATAAAAACCCCTAAAATGTAGATTTAGTTCTTAAATATATCTAATAATCACCAGTAAAATATTATGTTATCAATTTTAATTATGTCGGTTATATCGCAAATATAGTCAGTGAAATATTATTCACATAGTTCGCGGGTGGAAACTTTCCATTTCCCGATACTTTAATATCAATCATTGATAGAGTGGTCATATTATAATTCGTCGAACTTTTGTGATCGTACAACGTCCGTTTTCATCTTAAACCAGACAGGATTTATATGTTTACATTGCGAATCTTCCCCAAAAAAGTTGGTATATTCCCCCGTGAGTAAAAATGCCACCATAACATCTTTTTAGTCACGAACCGCCTATTGTCAGTATAAAAAACTGTTATTATCTCTTTTCGATCGCGATTTTGGATGGTTCAGCACTGCATCAATAATCTGCAGAGGTGTATTTAGGATACTAACAATTAACGTCATTCCTGAATTCAATTTACAGGCGTTATGAGAGATGAATTAAAATATCTGTTACCCTGTTTTTTAGCCATCATAAATAGTTCATAAGACTGACACAGATTAAAATAAGGGAAAATAAAATCACAGGTGGAAAATATAGAAAATTTGATAAACGCGACATTTATCACACAAATGAAGATGTTGACGAAATATTATTCATGAAATTTATATTCAATCCTAAGTGGTGCATTAAAATATTAATTTTATGTCTCTCTGGCTTCGTCATGATGAACGTAAACCCCTTGTGCGGGAGAGATCCACTTTTATAAATCGTCTCTTCAATAGTGAAGTTGTTTACCAGTAATCATTAAGCCCATCACTGGGTAGAGCTGCTTTATCTGATTATTTGCAACAAGTCCCTCCGGAATACCTAAGCCACTGAAATGAAAAATTAGGCACCGTGCGGTGCCATCTTTTATCTTACATACCGTAGCGAAATGCCTTCCCTGCCGAGATCATATCGCGATATACCGGAGCCAGTGCTTGAGCGTAACTGGCAAGTAATGCCATTGTGTACTGATTGCGCTGATGCATTATTTGGTCGGTGCACTGGTGCTCGGCCGTCAGCAACTCTTCAACATTTCGAAAGATTAGATGATCGGGTAAAAAGCACGCGTGATTGTTCTTGTTGCCAGTCATGCGCAGTTCACTAATCGGATAGACTCCATTTACACTAGCGGACACACTCACCAGTAGCACTGGTTTATGGGCAAGCTCTTCATCTGTTGTCAGCAGCAAAAAGTTCTTAAGCGCTGGAGTCGCCATTCCGTGCCATTCAGGAGTAATCAGAACCACAGCATCCGATTGTTTAAGCATTTCGGCAATTGGCGCCCATTGCAGCCACTCTTCGGTCTGTTGCCAAACACCTTCGTTCCAAAATGGTAAGTTGAGCTGATGCAAGTCCAAAATATTAGCCTTATCGAACAGCTCTAAAGAAAGTGACTCCAAATAGCGAGCTACGTTTAGACTCTGCGAGTTAGTGCGTTGACTGCCAGATACAATTGTAATGTTCATCTTAATTCCTTTTTAAAAAGTGGCACAAAGGTAAGTGATTGGATTTATTTGACGAGGTAGCTACAGTTGGCATAGCCAGAACGATAGCAATTAGGACAAAAGCTGCGCCTAACAGCTGAAGCCATGTCAGGGTTTGATCGAGCACTACGTAACCCAAGATGCATGCAGATACGCTACTGAGAAAGCCGAGAAAAGAAACAGTAATAGGCGGCAGCTTTTCTATCCCGCGAAACCATAAGAAGTAACCTAAAATCGCACCTATAACGCTCAGATACAGGTATCCAATATAGTTTGGCAAACTCAAGTGACTAGGTAGCCCTTCTGCCCATAAAGCGACAGGAAGTAACATGACTCCACCAAAAAACAGCTGCCACCCCGTAAAACCCAGCAACGTAATACCTTTAGGTCTGCCCCATTTTTTCGTCAATACAACACCAGAAGCCATACTCAATGTGCCGACAGAAGCAACCACAAGACCAGTAGTGTTGAGCTGCGCAGAACCATTTATGACCAGTAAAGCTATCCCCACGATCCCAACCACACTTGCCAGAAGTTGAACCGGAGTCAACTCTGAATTGAGCCATTTCCTGCTCAGTAGAATCACGACGACAGGCTGTATAGACATAACCATCGCCGCCATACCACCAGGCAAATAGGTTGCGGCGAAAAATAGGCAGTAGAAAAACAAACCGATATTTAGAAATCCAAGCAGCGCAAGGCGTAGCAGCCAAAGTCCACTTGGAAAAGCCTTGCTAATGAGCACCAATAACACGCCTGCAGGCAAAGCACGAATGGTTGATGCCAGCAACGGACTTTCCGGTGGCAACAACTCTGTAGTAACGATATAAGTACTTCCCCACACAATCGGCGCTATAGCCGTCAAAACGATTGTCTTTATCTGATGTAATCCACTCATGCCACCGCTCCATTAACTCAAACAAATGTATCTTTCAAAAAAGATACTTACCACAAAGTAATAGATATTTGATTTTCGATCAAGTATCTTTTTGATAAGATATTTATGTGGGAGATAAAAATGCCATCGGATAGCGTCGATTCCATTTTGGCTCAGTGGGAAAAAGTCAGACCCGATCTAGACTGCTCTTCAATGGGTGTTGTTGGGCGGCTGCGCCGAACCAGTAATGCTTGGAAAACGAAAATGGATAAGGTGTTCAAAGAACATGGTTTAAGCAGTATCGAGTTTGATATCTTAGCAACAATGCGTCGTAACGATCCATCAGGTATCACGCCGACAGAGCTATACAAAACCTTGATGATCTCTTCGGGCGCGGTCAGTACGCGTATAGAGCAGTTGGTAAAAGAAGGACTGGTAGAGCGAATTTCAAGCGAACAAGACAGACGAAGCTGCAAAGTCACATTGACTAAAAAAGGCATTGAGATTGTTGATACTGCGCTAAACGCCCATGTAGAAAACATGGACAATATGCTGAGTGTATTAACGTCAAAAGAACAAGATCAACTAACCAACCTGCTACGTAAAATATTGATTTATGAATCAAATGGAAAGAATTCGTAAAGTCAGTTGAATAGAAATATTAACGGGGCCAAACTAGCCATTAGTTTGGATATGGCGGGGACTGTTGCTAAAAATTGGGCTTATCGCAAAAAATTCAGCCAAGGCTCAGAATTCCGTCTTTCCCATCGAATCTAAGCAGCAGCATGCCCTCTGAACGGGGCAATAAAGCCACAGAATATGAATGCTGCCAAACAGTCGCCATCTAATAAACCGCCAGACAAGTAGGTTTACTTACTTTCTCACACCTTATCTGGCGGTTATCTGGGATCTCTTTTCGGATTAAAGCAAACCTAACGTGTTCAGATTGATCTTATCGAACGAATCTACCGATTCAGCTTTAAGTAGAGTCAGTATTAAGGTCAGTTTACCTTGAGTTAAAACACACTGATTATTAATAATTTTATTATCGTTTTTTAACATGCCACCACCTAATAAACGATTAGTTCCAATCTCTTGCGTTGGAACTTAACCCTGCACTACTCGATTATATTGGTGATATATGCTTTTTTGGTTTTTGGCGCGTTTGCTAATCACATCTAAAACTGCGAAAAATGGAATGAGAGTGTTGAAAACAACCTCAAATCAAAAGAATACGTTAAATCCTATCAAACCAAAATCAAAGATAAATTTATTCCGCCAGCTCATTCAATCACTGATTAAGGGGCTGGCTGAAATATAATAACAATATCAGGATGTAATCATGGAAAGTACAGCAAACGTCCAAGTTGAACCCAGTATAGATCGATTAAAACAACTGATTCGGTCATTAGGCCCCGGTATTATGATGGCAACCGCCGCCGTTGGTGGTTCTCATCTTGTAGCATCAACCAAATCCGGTGCCATTTATGGTTGGCAGCTTGCCGGCCTGATTTTGCTCGTCAACTTCTTCAAGTACCCATTTTTTCGAGCAGGCGTGCAGTACACCATGGGAACAGGTCAAAGCCTGATCCAAGGTTATAGTCAAATGGGACGTGGTTATTTATGGCTTTTTACTGGCCTTAATGCCATATCTGCCGTGATCAACACCGCGGCGTTACTTTTATTTAGTGCTAGTTTACTTGGGTACTTCCTACCTGTAGAACTGCCGCTGACCACTTTAGCGGGAGTGGTACTGATTGCATGTTTAGCCATTTTGTTTGCCGGTCATTACAAAGCGCTCGATAGCCTGTCAAAAGTGATCATGACGGTTCTTGTGATTGCCACTGTAGGTGCTGTGATCGTTGCTGCGGGTAAAGGCAGCGTTGCACCCGCTGATTTTGAGGCGCCTTCAGCCTGGTCAATTGCTTCAATCGGATTTCTTGTTGTAATGATGGGCTGGATGCCTGCGCCAATCGAGATCTCTTGTTTAACGTCAATGTGGCTTAAGAGTCAGCGTAAAGAACAACCTGTGACGGCCAAATCAGCATTTTTTGATTTTAATGTTGGCTACATCGGAACGGCATTATTGGCTATTGTTTTCTTATCTCTGGGCGCATTGGTACTTCACGGTAACGGTACGGAATTAAAAAGCTCAGGTATTGGATTTTCACACCAACTCGTCAGCATGTACGCATCAACCATTGGTGAATGGTCTCGTTACCTTATCGCCGTTATCGCTTTCTTCTGTATTTTCGGCAGTACGATCACGGTTATTGATGGCTACTCCCGTGCATTGGCAGAAGCACAACTGTTGTTACAGAAGAAAGAACTGGAACAGCGCCGCTACCACCAAGGCTGGATGTTGTTAGTCGGTAGTGTTGCAATGGGGATCCTGCTGTTCTTTACCTCGGCATTAATGCCAATGCTCGATTTCGCTATGATCATGGCGTTCATGACAACGCCTATCTTTGCCTTGTTGAACTACCGATTAGTAATGAAAGCGGATCTGCCTAAAGAATTGGCGTTGAGTAAAAGCCTGAGAGTCTTATCTTGGGCCGGGCTGACCTACTTGTTTGGTTTCTTAGCCATCTTCATCTGGTGGAAATGGTTAATGTGATCAGCTTTAACCGATGACACCATAATCCGATCAAAAGCCAGCGACTCCCCCGCTGGCTTTTTTTACTCGGCGGTAATTCATAGCGTTGATACAACGGCTATCAAATTGATAGAAGTGATATCTCAGTTATCAATTTGATACTTATGGTGTGCGCTCTCGCACACAGCCTGATACGCCGCCGGCGTGTCGACATCTAAGTAAATATCTAACTGCTCTAAGCCAAGAAATTTGACCTTATTAGCCATGATAAGCGGCTTCATTTTCCCATCAATTTCTGAGCGTTGAATGACCGGTATGATCGATTTTGGTAACAACACCGGATGTCCCGGCTTCTCTTTGGTACCGGGAAATACCGTGTGCTCTCCACGCTCTGACCAGACTTGCTGATAGATGTCAGCAGACACACACGGCATGTCGCCATGACAAACAAAGAAGTGCTCACTGCGTACTTCACTGACACCAGCCTGAATGGAACTGAACATGCCCTGCGGGTAATCAGAGTTCACAACAACCCTGATTTTTGCACTGTTTTCATACCGTTCAATCAGCTCATTGCCACGATGCCCGACCACCAGAATCACCCGGGAACAAAAGCGAAGTGCATTTTCGATACTCTCGTCAAGGATCGTATGGTGACGGTAAGGTAGCATCATTTTCCAGCTCCCCATTCGGGAAGACAGACCGGCAGCTGGCATCACACAATCTACGTCTTGCTGTTGGTTACTCATTGAATTTCCGTTAATAATTCTAGCTCGTAAGATCTTACTTTGCTTAGTATCAAGTTGAATAACACCGCTAACTATAGTGATCCAGATTAACAGAGCAACACTGCACACTAAAAAATAAGAAGAGAGGCACCATGCGCGGCAGAACCGAACACATCCCACAGCTCCCTATCACTCCTAGCATTTTAGATGCCGCTTTTTCTGCGCCTTTTATCATCTCTCTCGTGGGTGGAGGCGGTAAAACATCCACGGCATTTTGGCTGGCACAAGAATTCAAAAAACGTGGTCATTGTGTACTGGTCACCACCACCACAAAAATGTACTTACCAGCACCAGAACAAGCAGATTATTTTATCTGTGCTGAAAATAATCACCCGGAAAAAAGCCCTGAAACGGCTTTGCTTTCACGCCTGCAAAACCAAGAATCGAAACCCGCTATCACTTTTTGCTATCAAGGTGAAATAGCGCCGAATAATGAAAGTAAAACCGGTGATATCAAAGCGCAGACCAAAGTGTCGGGGATCACACCAAACCTTGTTGAGCAGCTCAAAAACACCTCCCCTTTCACAGTTTTTATTATTGAAGCCGATGGAGCTAAGTGTTTGCCAATTAAGGCTCCTTCCGGGCATGAGCCTTGCATTCCAATTAACTCGGATATGGTGATCGGCGTGACAGGGGCAGAGATTATTCATTCTCGGGCTTGTCCTGAGAGAGTTCACAGATGGAACACGTTCTCTGCACTTACACAATGTTCGGAAGGTGACGCTATCGGTCACCGAATATTGTGTCGATTGATTGAGCACCCACATGGAATGTTTAAGCAGGCTCCAAACCATGCCATCAAGATCTGGTTAGTCAATAAAGTTGATCTTGCGCCGTCGTACTTAAAGCTGACTCAGCTGGCGCAAACGATCATCGCACAAACCCACCAACTTGATGCGATCTGGCTTGCTGCGATGCACGATCTATCGCCGATAAAAGACATTGTAACGAGGAGAAACTCCTGACCTCGTTACGCGATATAGAGGTCAAATTTAATGAATATTTTTGCTCAGGCAGCTCTGTTAGAACAACAAAACATACCTTTTGCGTTTGCTAACATCATCGAGACCCGAGGTTCGGCACCTCGTCATTCAGGACAGATGATTATCAAGGCAGACGGTACCATCACCGGTACGGTCGGTGGTGGCATGATCGAACGCTACGTTATTGAACAGTCACTTGAAGCCCTGCAAGAAAGGAAACCCCGGGTAGTAAAAGGCCGTATGACTCGAACCGGCCCGGAAGCGATGGGCATGGACTGCGGTGGCGCAATGACGGTTTCAATCGATGTTTACGGCCTGCGCCCGGCTCTATTACTAATTGGTGGCGGCCACGTAAACCGTGCCGTTGCCCATGCGGCTCATGTTTTAGGTTTCGATATCAGCGTTGCTGATGCTTACGAAGACAGCCTGGCCGAAGAGCATTTCCCCCCCGGTACCAAACGCATTTTAGGCAAAACGATGGATGATGCCATCGACCAGCTGGATATTAACAAAGAGAGTTTTGTGGTTATTGCAACTAACCACCAGGATCAAGATGCGATTACCAAAGTCGTCGGTTGTGATACCCAATATATCGGCCTGATGGCCAGTCGCCGCAAAGTACAGACATTATTCAATCACTTGCGAAAAAGTAACGTCAGCGAAGCCCATATCCAGGCTATTCACTCGCCGATTGGTTTCAATATTGGCGCAGAAACACCGGAAGAAATTGCCATCAGCATTATGGCTGAAGTCCTCAAAGTGAAACATCAGTCTTCTGGCGGGTTAATGAAAGATGATACCCGCCTCAATCGCAACAAATTGGTAATGATCCGTGGCGCTGGCGATATTGCGACGGGAGTGGCTATTCGCCTGCATAATGCGGGCTTTAAAGTTGTGATGACCGACATTGCCCAACCCACAGTGATTCGTTGCACCGTCGCCTTTGCCCAATGTTTATACGGTGATCCCGTTGAAGTCGAAGGCGTAACAGCCAGAAAAGCCCATAGCAGTGAAGATGCCTTTGCTGCCATTGAACAAGGTCTGATCCCGGTTATTGCTGATGAACAATGCAGCTCGCTTGCCAGCTTAGCACCGACCTTCCTTGTCGACGCCATTCTTGCCAAGCGCAACCTGGGCACAACCCAAAATATGGCTCCGATCACCATTGCTTTAGGTCCGGGCTTTAATGCTGGCATCGATTGCGATGCGGTCATTGAAACCAACCGCGGCCATCATTTGGGCCGGATCATCTATCAGGGGGAAACCCAGCCAAATACCGGGGTTCCCGGCAACATCGCCGGCTATACCCACCAGCGAGTTCTGCGCGCCCCTTGCCAGGGAATTATGCACAACCATGTCAAACTCGGCGATATTGTCGAAGAAGGGGATGTGATCGCCCATGTTGGCGACAGCCAGATTGTTGCACCGTTGAACGGCATGGTACGCGGACTGCTCAACGACGGATTAAGCGTTACTGAAGGATTTAAAATCGGCGATATTGATCCCCGCGGCATAGAGGCCGACTATACAACCGTTTCAGATAAAGCTCGTGCCATTGGCGGCAGCGTTCTCGAAGCGATGCTGTACCTGGAGCAAACTACATTGAATTAACGTCTTGCAGAAGAAAGCCCGTGCAGGGCTTTCTCTCTGACGCAGATTAAAATCAACGTCAACGTCACGGAAAGAGAGTATTGCTATGAAAACAAGAGGATACGTTCATCAGTTCATCACCAGCTTTATTTTCATGTCGGCAGCAGCGATTGCGCTAAAAGGCTTCTTTGCCCCCGAAAACACGGCGCTGCTGTTGCTCGATACCGGCTTACTCTCCGCTATGTATGTTGACCCCATAGCCTTCGCATTACCACTTGCGCTCTCGATTTGTGCAATGCTCGCTTTTTATGAGCTAGTAAGTCTAGTGCCTGTTGTTGCCTGTTTTGCGTTGTACACCGTACTTTCTGGCATCGCCATCCAGCAAGGCCTCAACATTGATTGCGGTTGTAACCTGCCAGGATCTCTGGAATCAATTGTCTATAGTGAAATCGAACCGCAGTTCTTCATATATCTGATCATTACCCTGATGGCTGGCGCTTTACATCTCTTCAATGCCAGGCGCCCGATACATACGACTGCACATCCAGCCTGATTACATTACTTAACTGAGGATAATAATAATGCTTGTAGATAAAAACCTTTCCCGACCATCACAGCGCGGTTTTTGGCTTAACACCTTTATTCTCGGCGCTGCGCTACTCATCTTTCCCTTGAGTGCATCTGCCGGGTTGTTTGGAAATAAATTTGAGAACGAGGTTAAAACCGAGCAAATCGCAATCAACCTCCATAACGAAACAATGCAAGGCGGTTATCAGTTAATTAATACTGAAAAAGTCAAAGCGCTACTTGATGACAAAAAAGATGTTCTGATCATTGATGCCATGCCATTTAAAGACAGCTATAAAAAGGAACACATTCCTACCGCTCAGCAGTTCTTATTCCCTGTCTCGTCTATGCCTGAATGGAACAACGCTGAAACCAATGGCCAAAGCGAGCAAGACTTCACCCAGATGTTAGGCACTGACAAAGACAAAATGCTGGTGTTCTATTGCGGTTTCGTCAAATGTGGCCGCAGCCATAATGCCGCAACATGGGCCGTTAAGCTGGGCTACAACAATGTATACCGCTATCCTGGCGGCATCTTCGCCTGGAAAGGTGCAGGCTTTAAAACGGCCAGTGTGAAGTAACCAATGAATAAGCTCAATCACATCTCAATAAAAAATAAAATCATCTTCGCGACCTGTATTGCGCTCCTCTTCTCGCTTTCAGCAACAACACTGATAAATAATTATCAGGTCAAACAGTTGATGCTCAAGCAAGTTGAAGAGCAGCAGTTGCCGACGGCTCTTGCTGTTATCCGTGAAGCCATAGAAAGTGATATTAAGCTGCCGGTTCAAGCTGCCAGCCAACTGGCAAACAATGTCTTTATTCAGAACTGGATATTAAACGGTGAATCCGATAGCAGACGAGCCGAAGTCTTAAGCCAGTTAGACTCCCTGGCTAACACGGAAAATGTGAACGGCACCTTCCTGGTGTCGATTAAAGGCTTACATGACTATCGCTCTGGCGAAGGTCTCAGAGGGGCCGTTTCAGTCGATGACCCAGCCTATTCCTGGTTATATAACCAACTCCGTACTGGTGAAGCTGTCAGCCTGACTTTTGATACCGGTCAGGAAGGACAGGAGCGCCTGTTTATCAATAACCTGATCACAAAAAATGGCGAACCGCTCTCGGTTTCCGGGATGGCAATTGATCTCAGTCAGCTATCCGCCATGCTGCGACAATACAAGCTGGGCGAAACAGGTGGCGTCTATCTTGTCTCACAGCAAGGCGAAATCAGAATACAGCCTGAAACAGGCGTCATGAAAAATCAGTTACCCGCCCCTCTGAAAACAGTATTGCTGAATCAGCAAGAGTTCAGCCTTGGTAAACTGAATACCGGTCAAGGTACACACCTTGTTGCCTCAAGTTATTTACCCATAATTGATCTGTATATTGTTGCTGAAATTTCCGAAAACGAGTTATACCGCGCCTTTGACTCCGTCACTGATAAAAACATCCTCATTAACATCGCCCTGGCGGTATTATTCACCCTTCTTGCTGCGCTTTTAGCCGCTAAGATCGTGACTCCGATCCGCAATGTCGCCCATTTAATGCGTGAGATTGGTGAAGGCGAAGGCGACCTCAACCAGAGGCTAGAAATAAAGGGCAATGATGAAATCACTGAGCTTTCGATAGGTTTCAATAGCTTTGTCGAAAAAATACACCACTCGATAAAAGAGGTTTCACAGGTCAGTGCTGAGCTAGTCGCCTCGATTGAAAACACCAAACAGCTTTCTGAAGGTGCGGGACATATAGTAGAGGATCAAAAAGAGCAGACAACCCAAATCGCAACCGCAATTAATGAAATGGGTACTACCATCTCGGAAATGGCGCGTAACGCTTCAATTGCGGCAGACTCAGCGCAGCAAGGCAACAACGAGGTGTCGAACGGCATCGATATTGTCCAAAGCAACATCGAGTCGATGTCGGCGTTATCACGTAATGTGAATTCAGCCTCTTCAGTCATTACCAACCTCGCCCAGCAAACCGATAAAATTGGTGCCATCATCGATGTCATCAATGGTATATCAGAGCAAATCAATCTGCTGGCACTGAACGCTGCGATTGAAGCTGCGCGAGCAGGCGATCAAGGTCGTGGCTTTGCTGTGGTCGCCGATGAAGTCCGCTCTCTGGCACACAGAACAAACCAATCAACGCTTGAAATACAGGAAATGATCACCCAACTGCAGCAAGGCACCAAAGAAGCCGTCAATGTGATGAATGAAGGGAAAAGCAGCAGTAAGTTAAGCCTGGAACTGGCAGGAAATATCGGCAGTTCTTTAGCTGCGATTCAAAAAACCATCGCCACCATCAATGATATTAACACCCAGGTTGCAACCGCGACAGAAGAGCAAAATGCGGTGGTTTCTGATATCGGCCGGAACATAGAGAAAATAAGCGAACAAAGTTATCAAACGTCAGATGCTTCAAGTCAGACAATAGAAGCTTGTCACCAGCTCAATGCATTATCCGGCCGATTAAAAAATCTAATCATCCAGTTTAAGATTTAACCTAACGAATGCTGTTAGTTACAGATAACAAGCTGTTCATCGGTTTCTTCGGCCTTAGAGATACACTTCCAACGTGCGGGCTGTCAGGCGACAGCTCGCAAACTCTCAACAAAATGAGCATTCAGTCACCTATTCGAAAAGCCTCCCTCAGTAAGTTACCGCCGAAATAACTCGACCCGCAGGTGGCTTTCGTCTTCGTATGCGACAACCGATTGGAAATAGCCGCTTTGCTCTATAATGGAAGAAAATAAATCTTTGTGGTCTGAACTGCCGATAAAAAGGATCTGGGTGGATTTAATCATCAGTCCGTCATCATCAAAGCTCGATGTTAAATCTTCATCAACCACACATACCAGCACCTTGCCATATCGAGCCTTCAAGTCGATATCGTGGGCCAGCGAATATTGAACTTTAGTACTAAGCTGAAATTCAATATCCTTGATGAGTCCGACAAAACGATACAGGTCAGTTGAACAAGTGTGCAGCAGGCGCTCTTGTTCACGAACTAAAATGGCTTCCAAATTGCTATCCGGTTGCCGACCGAGCAACAGCCAATTTTTCGTTGACTTCTTGACAGCCCGATATCGATTGGATTTGACTATGGGTTTGAGATACTGAACAAGCAGGTTATTCATCTCAGTTACAGTAAGGCGTTTGTCGAGTTTTTTAAATTCCAGGTGTAGCAAGGCGTGAGTACTAATGTCTAACAGAAGTTGGGATTGGCTCATTCGCGTACCGAGTTGAAACAGGTATTAATGCCAATATCATACTATTACTGTTGTAAAATAATAGTCTTCTTCCCAGATCGAGCATCTTATCGGGCTTTAGGCTAATAATCGTGCAGACTGACAGTGATGCCGGAAGGGAACCTAACTATATCACCATAATCAGGTTCAACTTTTTAAGCTCGGAATAACGTCAAAACATGACTAACTAGTGTTTAAAGGTATTCGTTTCATTTTCGCTGGTTGCAGTGAGATCGCCTGCGGGATTAATCAGGTGAGGCAATATCTTCGTTAAGTTTAGCTCGATATCGTTATCTTCCACAGGACCAATGACCTCGTTATACCACCCAAGCAAGCCAAGTACAGCATAGCCAATTGCATCGTCACTCTCGCGATGCTCAATAATGATCTGTAGAAACCGTAAGATAGCCTTATCATTTGATTTGGCTTGTTTTAGTGTTGTTTGAAAGATATCTGTGGCTTCAGCAATCAAGCCTTCATATTCAGTCTCAATCGCGACTTTAAAAGATCCACCATCAACGGAAATTTTCATATTAATTTAGCCTTTTATTATCATTGGGGGGAATATTAACGAATAAAGTACAATTTGTCGTTGGCCTCTCTCTAAAACACACTCCGAAAGTGGGCTCGTCCTACTCTTCAGCGAGCGATAAAGTTGACAGAACCACCGTATAGAGCTTAACTGGTCTAATGAGTTACTATCAGGAGAAAAAGCAATGGATCGCAGAGTCATTAACGCAAATATCATGCTTAAACATTTTGCAAAGCATCAGGTTCAATTAATTGATTACTGTACGCCCGAGGTTTTGGCGATTGATGACGAGCAGCTATCCCTCAAGTTGCCATTGAATCAAAAGACCCGGAATCACTTAGGCAGCATGTACTTCGGCGCATTAGCCATAGGGGCAGATATTGCCGCTGGCCTGATGGCAATGGAACTCGCCAGCAATTCTGGACTTAATGTGTCCCTTGCCTTTAAATCCGTCCAAGGTGATTTTCATCGCCGACCAGAAGATGATGTCATCTTCCATTGTCATCAAGGGAAAGACATTAGAGAGATGCTGGAGATGAGTAATCAGACGGGTGAGCGGATCAACAAACCGATCACCGTTACGGCAACGTGCCCAACCAAAGACGGTGCACAACCGGTCGCAACTTTTATCCTGACGTTGTCACTCAAGATTGTCCCGTCCTCTGTTGCTTCACCCACCGAGATAACCTCCTGAAATGCATGTTTTGAAGGCGACATTCTGTCGCCTGATGACATGATTGCATTTAAGCAGAAACACTTGCGGCCTAAAGTCTGGCAGCCATCAATTGATGGATAAGATTAATCGCCTTAAGCGGCCGCAGCATCACCTTGAAGTCAATAATCTTACCACTGTCATCCCAGCGGATCATATCTACCCCATTGACAACAATTCCGTCTATTTCAACGCTAAATTCCAATACCGCATCACGATCATTCACAATTTCACGCTCGTACCTGAATGTCTCGTTGAAAAGCACCCCAAACGCAGCTGTCAGGTATTGCAAAGTGATTGCCCTTCCCTTCTGAGGTGTATATGCCACAGGAGAATGAAAGGTGACATCATCAGCGAGCAGCTCATTTAATGCCGACATATCCCTTGACTCGACAACCTGATGCCAAGTATCAATTACTTTCGTATCCATTAACAAATTTCCTATTGCTGGAGAAACAGAAGAACTAAACTATACTTCATAAATACAAATCTAAGCTTATGACATAAAAGCATTTTAACCAGTTAAAACGCGAAAAAATCATGCGAGAATTAATCACCGCTGTCCGGTATTCAACAGATCCGTTCATATTCAATATAACTGACCAACTACATCAAACCAGCTAACTGGTACCAATACATACGCTCGATATAATAAAGGAAATAAAGGAGTACCAAAATGTATCATGCTCATATCTATTTTGATTTGCCGAAACTAGCGCTAGCAAAACAAGTTCATCAGCTAATTGCCTCTAACCGAAGTGATATTAGAAAAATATTTCCTCTTGTTACCCGCAGGGTTGGCCCACATGATAAGCCGATGTTTGAGGTTCACTTTAATGATGACCAGAATGGATTTATTGACTGGCTCGATCAGAATCGACAAGGACTATCAGTACTTATCCACCCGGTGACAGGAGATGAGCTGTCCGATCACACCACAGGCACACAATGGTTAGGCCAAGCCCTACCGATTCACATTCAAGCCATAGTATAATACCTGATTGAATCAGCCACTAAAAAAGAGCTTATATCATAAAGCTGAAACGGCAATCATGGTGAAAAGGGAACTTAATGAAATTCAGTTTTAATATGGAAGATGCAAGTCAAGTGTTTGTTGGCGCTTTTGCGCTTGCAGTGCCTATATCCTTTTCTGAAGAGGCCTGGCGTTTAGGTGAAACGCTCCCTTTCCCGAATCTACTGACGTTATTTGCTTTATCTGTCCTCTTTATTGGTGTCTTTACTTATCAAAGTGTATTTCAAAAAAATATTAATGAGCGGTTATTTGCTTTCGTTTTTCGTATCGTTATATCTTATTTAATGACTGCGTTAGTCGTTTGCTTAGTACTTTTCTGTTTAGACAAACTTCCATTATTTGACGACCCAATAACGTCTTTAAAACGGATGATTGTCATTACCATGCCAGCCTCTATGGGAGCAATAGTGGTAGATAGTTTTGACAAAGAATGAAGTAATCGTTTAGCCATTATCATATCCACACTTGGGGGTCGCTTAAAATGGCTTGCGCTGTATCCGACAACTCGACAAGTGAGCGAAATAGCAGGAACTGACCTGGCTGGTATCACTCCGAGTCCTGCATCTTGAGGCTACTTGGTATATAAGCCGAGTGCCACTCCACAAAGTGGCACTGGTACATCAAATTATTTAATCGTCTATTATTCGATAATAGTCGCTTTACACTATCGTTGGCGGCTGATTTTTTGACTCACTATAACGATAACTCCGTTGGTCAAAGTTCTATAAGCCGTTTTTTAGCTAGCGACATCGCCAGGTTGTTGTCATAGTAAGCGGCCTCATTAATAAAGTGAGGATAGGCTTCATAATCACCTTCCCAGCAAACTTCTTTACCGTCAAACAGGGTAAAGATCGGGTCACCTGAATGCAGTGGTTTAAAATCATTATCCTGAATATTTTTATGTACCATACCGGCACGCTCACCGTTTTCATCTTCTGGTAATTTCAGCGTTTCGGTATATTGGAATGCTTCATAACTGGCAGGAAGTGGCGGCAACGCATTGGTATTATGCAGTTCGATGTAATCCAGAATATGGCGGGTCATTTCTTCCATCCAATCCAGCACATCCTGACGGATCACCGATTGAGGTTGCGGGCCAATTTCAACAATCACACCGTTGGGAGAGATTGAACTGAGGAAGAAATGCTCTTCAACGGGCACCTGATCCTCGAAAACTACAACTGCAGATGGCATACACGATTTCACATAGGCGCCCATTTTGCGATTAAAGTCATCTGACTGCAGCAAAATAAGCGAAGGTCCCATATTACTGGTGGTGTTATGAAGATCGATGATGAAATCGGTTTTAGCATTGCCCTTGGGGCCAAGCTGATTGTTTATCGCTTTTGCTCTGCTTTGCTCATAATTGGCAAGCTCCTGATCTTCGAGATCGGCCAATAAAAACTGACGATTCAAATCACAATCAATATAACGCTTGTTCTCTTCATGTGCTTTCGGATTGGCAAAAACCATTTGTGTCGCAAAACTGGTACGAGAAATTAGCTGCGCGTTTTTTTGCCACTTTCGTAGCAAATAGATGCCACTAAATTCATTACCATGTGTGCCGCCGACAACGGCAACTGTGTTAATTTTATTCATCGTTGTTTCCACCGGCTGATTTTCACGGGCTGAGTGCTCACCGATTGAGTATTAAAAGGCACCAATCTCACTAGCCATTCATTTTTTATGCATAAATCCAGTGTACGCATTTTGCTGATTCATGCCAGTGAAAGATGGCTTTTCTCTTGTTATCAAACCGGTCGTGTTTGGATCAGCTTCAAATATGAATGCAAATCACCATTTTTATACTCAATAGCAGAGTGAATATTAACGGTTTTATTGGCGATAACCGCGCAGTGGTATCGGTTATCGCCTTTATTGATTTCAATCTCAATCACACCGTCGACTAAAGACCAGTGGCCTTGGGCTTTCATTCGATTGAACAATGAATATTCATCTAATGTCCCGTCAGCATGCAATATTAATTCAGTGATATAACCTGCACTGCAGGTTTTAATCCAATGTTGACAAGCAATCTCAACAAGAGTGAAATTTCGTTTGTTTTCAAGCCACAGATCGATTTTCTGATGTAGGTCTTCATCTAAATCAGGTAGCGCATCAGTCTCTAATAACCTCGCCCTGTCTGTTTCGCGAAAGAACAACTGTAGTAACTGAAGTGTTTTTTTCTCTGACATCCCTATCGCCTCAAACAGTAAAATCATAAAGAGAGTAAAGAGAAACAACGCGAATCGCTAAAACTATCATGACAAATAGACTAGAAGTGTTAGCAAGATCAATAAATTACAATACTAGCCGGATGATTATCTTGCTCTCTGAAAACGGTTTGACCGATACTGAATGCAGTTCGCCGCAGAATGCGCCTCGACGGGAATACTATCGATGGTGAAGCTGATATACTTATCGCTGGTTTCATTAATCTGCCACAAGTTATGACACAAGAAAATAATCCACTACACGGCATTACCCTGGAAAAGCTCCTCACCGAACTGGTCGAATACTATGGTTGGGATGAGCTTGGTGCCCGCATCAATATCCGTTGTTTCAACGATAACCCCAGCATTAAATCCAGCCTCAAATTTTTACGTAAGACAGAGTGGGCAAGAGTGAAGGTCGAAAACCTTTATCTTAAAATGCAAAAACACCGCTAAACTGAACTCCCCCAAAAAAGCGCTAAATTATCTAGCGCTTTTTGTTTTTTTGAAGCAAAACACCTTAATGCTGTAATTAAAAACTCACCTTTCCGCGCAGGGACTTAGTGCCGCCTCGCTGAGTTTTTTTATCCATTCTCCGGCGTTTTGAACCTAATGTCGGTCGGGTCGCCCGACGTGCTTTCACCTGAACAGTGGCTGAAATGATTAACTCTTTTAAACGCTCCAGCGCATCTTCTCTGTTTTTTTCCAGAGTACGGAATTGTTGCGCTTTGATAATGATCACGCCATCTTTGGTCAGCCGGTGATCAGTCAACTTTAAAAGACGCTCTTTATAGAATACCGGTAAGCTGGAGCGATTAATATCAAACCGGAGATGCACAGCACTGGATACCTTATTGACGTTCTGCCCGCCAGCACCTTGTGCGCGAATAGCTGTCATTTCGATTTCCCAATCGGCCAGCTGAACATTGTTGGATATGGTTAACATAGTTGATTTAGAAACCTGGTCAGTTGAGTCTGTAGTATACCAATCGTCATTGTCTTTGAGATAGATCTTACGTGTTGCTTCTGGATGCTTAATCTAGCTTCCTTGCCAGAGGCTATCAGAAATTAGCAGTCAGGGAGGCAAAAATCGTTAAAATATGATTTAAAAAACAAAAAAAAAGCAGCCAGCAAAAAAAGCTGCTTTTAACTCTGTTCTTGTATGCCGAAAATTAATCACTCAACAGAGCAGGCTTGAGCACCTTACCGGTAAGGACTGTAAAGAGTTGGTTCGTACGGCTCAAGTTCATAATGCGACTCTAGGAAAGTAACCAAATCAATCAATTGAGTAACTGTTAATGCATCATTATAGTTAGGCATTATTGATTGACCCTCGTATTGAATAACATCAAGTTCATACCCTTCTGCAATTTGATGCGATGGGTTTATTACCGATGTAACGAGTTCAGCATAATTCTTAATCCGCTTAACCTTTCCACCAAGCGCAACAGAAGCCGTTGCTCTCTCCGCTGCCGATTCAGGCCGTTCAAATCCCTCCATTGTATGGCATTCAAGACATTGCATGGTCAAAAAGACTTTTTCCCCATTAGCCACATTCCCTGCGGGTAAACTAAAGCCCGTAGAACTCGGCTCACATCCCGTTAATCCCACTGCAGCTAATAGTAAAATGAATATCAGATTTTTATTCATTACCGCCACTCCTTATTTTTACTAAAATAATCGAGTTTACAAACGCTCAATTAAACAGAGAGTTCACTGACAAGTGTAGAATAAAATCATTCGCTTCGTTCAGAACCGCGCCATATCCTCCAACTCTCCTTTCCGTCAGTTATTATCTTAACTAGGTCATTGACGCTATATAACTCCGTTCTATAGTTAATAAGAACCAACACAGAGACAATATGGGGGAGCTATGACATCTCAAGTTTCATATTCTAAACTGGAAAAAGCCTACGGCCATGATTTTCGTAATAAAATCAATATGACCCGAAACACTAATGAAGTTTACGATGTGTTCTGCTACACCGTTGCTTCAATATTCAATGAAATTGTAGACAAAAAAAAATTCAAGGAAACTGACATTGACTTCTACCCCGAGAAGGAATGCCACTATGAGCTAGGCGAAAAACTGAAACAAGATTCGGCCATAACAGAATGCCTGAATGACTCTGACTTAAGCCGTATCCTGAATGATCTGGCTCAGACCGCAGCCAACAGACACACCCACCTGGAGAAACATCCGGAAAAGACAAACTCCAAGATCATGCGTCATTGAACTGCCTGATATCAATCAGATTGAATAACGGATCATGTCCGGTTATTCACTATTTAAATGTGGTTAATTTCAGTGGGATTACCTCAGTGGCACAACTTCCCCTCCAGCCGCCCAAAACTGGCGGGGGGGTCCCATCGAAACATGTTAGCGCCATGAAAGGACCCAGTAAGGAAACAGACATGCTTCACTACTTAACGCTGTTGTTAATGGGCCCCGTAGTTGTGGCTCAGGGACTCTATGTTCGCAAAGTAACACCCAGATTAGAAGAAGCGACCGGCGATCGTAGTGGACGTTGCGGACAAGGTCAGTTACTTCGTCTGTTATTAATCGGGGACTCCGCAGCTGCAGGCGTTGGTGCCAGCAGTCAATCAAAAGCCCTGTCAGGTAATCTGATCAGCGCATTAAGTGGAAAATTTCAACTCGAGTGGCAACTACTGGCAAAATCAGGATATACCACACAAGATACCTATGACATGTTGATACATCAGCCGAAAGAACAATATGATGTTGTCGTTATTTCATTAGGAGTTAACGATGTTATCAAAACGTTCACCACTAAAGACTGGTTAAAGCACCAAATAGCCCTGATTGTATTTATTCGTCAACACTTTTCCTGCCGACAAATAGTACTCACCAAAATCCCTCCGATGGAGCGTTTTCCGGCCTTACCTCCTCCTTTACGCTGGTACCTGGGAAGAAAAGCGAGAGATTTCAATCGGTGTCTGAGCGACTGGACTATAAGTCAGGATGATTGTGAACTGATCGATATTAACCACCGGTTAAAGCCCGAGCAGATGGCAACTGATGGCTTTCATCCCGGACCGGGGATCTATCAATTTTGGGGGCAGACTATCGCACAAGTGATCAAAGCCCGCTGGCAATCAAATGGCTGAGCTGCACTTACATCGAATACCTTATGTTTTTTTTGACATCAATCACAGTTCTGCCAACTCTGTTAGTTACTATATTCCCGTTTTAAATTTGTTGAACATACATACTAATGACTAAAAAAATCATACTAGATACTGATCCCGGTATTGATGATGCAATGGCTATTTTGTTTGCCGAAGCACATCCTTCGATTGAAATGCTGGCCATAACCACAGTATACGGCAATGCGACTATAGACAATGGAACCCGTAATGCCCTTTTCCTGAAGCAGAAATTTCATCTGCAAGCCGATATTGTTAAAGGCGCAAGCAAGCCACTCAATCGTCCGCCCGTTGGCCCTACCGTTGTCGTTCATGGTGAAAGTGGTTTTGGCGATTTGGTACTGCCTTCTGACATCACAGAAAAACCCGACCCTCGTCCGGCTTACCAATACATTATTGATACCGTCAAGGAACAGCCCGGAGAAATTACACTGGTTGCGGTCGGTCCGCTGACAAATATTGCACTTGCTCTCGAAGCTGCACCAGAAATCGTAGATTTAGTGAAAGAAGTGGTCGTTATGGGCGGCGCATTTGGTATGAATGGCCATCGAGGTAATGTCACCCCTTATGCCGAAGCCAATATTCATGATGACCCCCATGCTGCTGACATCGTCTTCTGTGCTTCATGGCCGGTGGTGATCATTGGTCTGGATGTTACCGAACAAAGCTTTTTCACTGAGGAATATTTAGACCGACTACGCGATGATAGCGGTGACGCCGGCCAGTTTATATGGGATATCAGCCGCTACTATCTTCATTACTATTCACAAAAATTGGGCCTGAAGGGCTGTCACGTTCATGACCCATCCGCTATCGCTTATGTCATAGATCCCACTCTATTCACCTTACGCAAAGGCCCGGTTCGCGTTGTGACTGATGGCCCTGCCGAAGGACACACCATACAAAAGTTTGATACGCGAGAATATCATATCGATGACTGGTCAATCATGCCTGCTCAGCAAGTGGGTATTTCAGTTAAGGATGGAGATCTGCTTAAATTGTATCGACAAAGTCTTGTTGATTACAGCCACCGCTCACAGAAAGGTTAAGGCTGCTTCAAGCGCGGGGATACCGCTTAGTTAACGATATATTTCAAAAAGCCTGCTATATGCAGGCTTTCATATACAAATCCCTCAATGATCACTCAACTATCAATCGGTGGGTCATCAAATATGATCCCTTACTGAAACATCAGATCGTCGATTTTTTACGGTGCGAACACCGTGATGAGAAAGCTGCTCCGCCTTCTTTCTTTAAGCGAACAATCGCATTGGCATACAAGAATCTCTAAAGTTAATAAGCTACATTTTATTCAGCCATCGATGTAATATTGACAGTAATGTCGTAGCACTTGGTGGTAACGTACGACCAACTCGAGTGATTACATGAGTTTCGCCGCTTTTTAATATTGGATTGTCAATTGGAACAGAAACCAATATCCCTTCATCTATTTCTTTTGCTGCAACGAAAGCAGGGAGTACGGTCACTCCTAAGTTTGCGATGGCAAACTGTTTTATCGCCGCAAAAGAGTTGGTGGTTAATGCTGGATCAAGGCTGATCCTTGCTTGAAAAGCGGCAAGGTGAAGCATTTGTTGTACACCAAAAGTACTATCTAACAATGCTATGGGATAAGTTAGCAGCTGCTCTAAAGTTATTGTTTGTTGTCTAGCGATAGGATGATTCACATTAACAACAGCTTCAATAGGTTGCGCATTCACACTATGAGTTCGGATTTCTGCTTGTTTTGGCGGATGATATACTAAACCAATATGGGCTTCGCTCATTTCTATTTTACGGATGACGTCATTTGTTCCACTGGTTGTAATCGAAAGAGTAATTCCGGGATGTTTTCGATTAAACAGAGCAACAGGTTTGTTGATAAGTTCAGGTACAAACCCTTCACCAACCGCGAGCTCTAGCCGACCTTTAGCCAGGCCCTTGAGCTGATTTAACTCTCTTAAATAGGTGTCTTCTAGTCCTTGTAGTTCCGAATAATAACGAAGTAATACATCTCCAACTTCTGTACTGATCACTCCACGTCTTCCGCGCTCAATAACAGATAGACCAATCTCTTGTTCTAATTGTGAAATCTGCCGACTAATCGCCGAGGGTGCAATGTTTAGTCGATCTGCGGCAGTACGAATACTGCCGGCAGTGACGGCTTCATAGAGGTATTTAATTTTCCGGTGATTAATTGTCTGCATATGAGTATTGTTAACCTTATCAATCACCTGCCGTTTAAGCCGTATGTGCTAATTCAATCCAATAATTCGCACCAAATGCGATGATTTCATCATTAAAATCATACTCTGGATTGTGTAAAGAATTGCTTTGATGTCCATTACCAATCCAGATATAAGCGCCTGGTTTTTCGATGATAAAGTAAGCGAAGTCTTCAGCCCCCATACTTGGAGGCAAGTCAGTGTACACACTGGTATCACCCACGATTGATGCTGCTGCGGTAACACATTTTTGCGCATTATCTTTATGGTTAATAGTTGCAGGAAAACACTTGGTGTAGTTAAGCTGAACATCCATATTGAAACTTACACCGATACCTTGGCATATCTGCTCCATACGTTCAATGATATGTTGTTGAACTTCTTTCGAAAAACTCCTTACCGTCCCCTTTAAAATGACATTATTAGGGATAATATTATACGAGTCCCCTCCAGTAATTTGAGTCACACTAACAACGCCTGATTCAACAGGGCTTATATTGCGACTGATGATTGTTTGCAGACTTGTGATCAGCTGTGCTGATGCTGCGATAGGGTCATTTGATAAATTTGGAATACCACCATGACCACCTGTTCCCTTGACGTGGATATTAAATGTATCCATAGCCGCCATAACAGGACCCGAGTGCACTGCAAATTTTCCAGCAGCAATGCCCGGCCAATTATGCATCCCATAGGTTGCTTGGATGGGGAATTGATCAAAAAACTTTTCATCTTCCACCATTACTTTTGCACCGCCTTCGTTTTCTTCTGCCGGTTGGAAAATGAAATATAATGTGCCTTCAAAATTCCTATTTTGACTTAGCCATGTAGCCGCAGTGAGCAACATCGTTGTATGACCATCATGTCCACATGCGTGCATTTTCCCGTCATAAGTCGAACGATGCGCGCAATTGTTTTGCTCATGCATGGGCAAGGCGTCCATATCGGCACGTAAACCTATATGACGGGAATCAGGGTTCTGACCTTTTAGCACACCGACAACGCCTGTTACCGCAAGGTTTTCATGAATACTATCTAGCTGCATTTCGCGCAACAGACTAGTCACTTTTTCGGCGGTTCTAATCTCTTTAAAAGCCAATTCTGGATGAGCATGAATATCCCGACGAAAATCTCGCATGATAGTAATGAGTGGGGAGTCATGTTTAATGTAAGTCATATTGATACCCTGATTAGATGACTAATGCGTTGCGACATTGGTGATGTAGAACAAAGTCGCTGAAGGCGCAATATGCGCAATCAGCGTTTCGATTATGAATGGCGAAAAACCATAATAAAGTACTTAGAGTAATTTCATTGCAAAATGCAATTATAAAAAGGCATTGGCAACAACAACAGAACCGAGGAAAGTACCAGTAAACACTAACAGAGAAATTAGGATGATTTTCAATCCAGATTTCTTAAATAGATCAATTTCACTCCGACCGATAGCAATTGCAGCGTAAGCAAGAACAGGCGTTACCATTGACAGAAAGTTTATCGTCTTGAGTTGTTCTAATACTGGCTCAGCTATAGGGGAAACGGGTAGTGTAATTAGGACACTCACGAGCGATACCCATGCGACAGCTGGCAGAGCCAATGGTATTGCTTTTTTGAGTAGTAAACTCACAACGATAATGGCAAACAGTATCATCATTCCCGGTAATGCCGATAATACAGAGTTACCGGTACCAGCCCAGTTACTGATTAAAGAAACCAAAGACAAGACGACAAGTACGATTGATGTCTCTTTAATACTCAAAGGTGCAACATTTTGGTGTTCGATATTTTCGCTATGCATGAGTTAATCCTTGTTCGACATAAGCTGAGAAGAGGAAGTTGTGCGGAATTTACTTAATGTTTTGTATAACCACTCAGCGAATGGAAGTCCGACAAATATCGAAACATATAAGCCAGTAGCATTGGTTAATAGGTTACTGGCGCCAGCAAATGCGAGTATTTCGTCAGCTTGACCCGGATAGATCGCCGATAATGCACCTGCACAGGCCGCTGTCATACTTCCACTGCCTACGCCACAACCCATTGCGACAGCTCGGATATCAAAGATATCCAGTGACGCCACGTAGCCTGCTATCAATGCGAAAAATAAAGTGCCGAACATTGTCCCCATTACGTAAACACTGATGACACCAACCCCTTCAGGCCCTTTTAAACCATATCGCTCTGAGATCAGGGCAATATTGGGTTCCCTCGCGATTGAATAGGTTGCACCAATGGCTTCTCGTCCCATCTTAAGTATTAATACGGCAACAGGCATAGAGATCATCAATGTGCCGAGGTTTCCGAGTTCCTGAGCCAACATTGCGGGTCCTGCTTCAGCAATTGTCCCCAGAGACGGACCGATTAAAGTGCCAAATTTTGCAATAAAAGGAAGTATGGCAATAATCAATAACTGGGACGCAACGCCAGCTTGCTTTTTGGATAATAGCGATTTGGCTTTGGGAATAATATTGGGGTTAACAAAGAGACAAAGAATAAACACATAGAACAGAGGCAATAATAATAAAACACCCGGTCCAAGGTTGAATTTTTGTATACCTATAAATTCTGCAATAATTGAGGCAATCACGACGAGAGCGTGCATTCGCCAATTCAATAGCAATCCTAGCTGATTCATAACATTCCTTATCAAGATTGAGTTTTATAATCTATTAATAAACGTATATTTTTTCACCGTAACATAAAAGGGAAAGTTTGTTGCCTTTATGGCAACGGTGTAGGTATGAGAATCTTATGAAGAAGTGCAAGCGTACTCATTTCTAGGTGGAATTAGGCTTCGAGCGCGTAAAACTGCCCCAAACAAATAAGACTTAAGGGTTGTCGAGCTGTCCATTTTTAATCCTTGGCCCGTTACCTGCGGGCCAAGTCTCTTGAACTCTGAGATGTGATCAAGAGACAAGCTTTGTGCAGGCTTTTTCACCAAGCCTGACGTTAGCATTATCTCAGGCATGAGACGTATGAGCCGCCGACTTATTTCTATAATATTACTAAGAAGCTAATTTAATATGGGGGGGCTGAACAATGAGTGGGTTTGTTGCTCCTAGAGACTGGTCTTTTGTTGCCGACATGAATTACAGTGGCTCTGTGACCGTTACCGATGTTGGGTTATGGATACAATGGCTGTTTTTTTACCCCGGTGATATTGTCATTAATATTATGACCAACTTTTTACCACAAGCATCTGATTTGCTAGGAATTAGTCTTCATACTTATGGTGGGTTGATTTCATTTGTTCTGTCATGTTTTCTATGGTGGGTAATGTTGAGGGTTGTGTTCAATAATTTGACCCCATTATGGAGCAGAGATTTCTATATTTAATTATTAGACAGTAGTGTGTTTTCATCTCCGAGAATGACATTGTGGATCGGCGCAGTAAAAAAAGGAGCCTCAGGCTCCTTTCTCTGTCTTAGGCGTTAATCAGGCCACCTCTAATTCAAAGCGGCTTTGACTACGGCGGATCTTAACCACGAAAATAACGCTGAGGCACAAACGGCATTTTCTCAACAGTCATCGCTAGTTTCTTACCACGTACTTCAGCAAAGAGCTCCGTTCCTATCTGAGCCAGATCCGTTTGAACATATGCCATGGCAACCGGCATGCCTTTCGATGGGCCAAACGTTCCGCTCGTTACAATACCGACCTCTTTATTATTGGCATCAAATAGCTTACTGCCTTCACGCACAGGGGCTTTTGACTGGCCAATCAGACCAACTCGCTTACGAGCAACATCTTTGGTTTTAATTTGTTCAAGAATAAGATCTGCACCAGGGAAGCCGCCTGCACGCTCACCGTCTGCGCGGCGTGACTTGCTGATCCCCCAAAGCAGGCTGGCTTCTACCGGTGTTGTTGTCGGATCAAGATCGTGGCCATACAGGCACAGTCCGCATTCAAGACGCAGTGAATCACGCGCACCAAGACCAATCCACTCGACTTCAGTATGGGCAAGTAATTCACGAGCCAAAGCGTCAGCTTTATCTGCCGGTACAGAAATCTCGTAACCATCTTCTCCGGTATAACCAGAGCGGCTGACATAACATTCAACCCCTACCAACTTCAACTTAGTGGCATCCATGAAAACCATGTCATTCACGGCAGGATTAAGGCGCGCAAGTACGTCAGCAGCTTGTGGGCCCTGCAATGCCAGCAACGCACGATCTTCAATCACTTCCAGCGTCACATCGCCAGGCAGGTTTGCTTTCAGGTGAGCAATATCTTGCTCCTTACATGCCGCATTAACAACCACGAACAGGTGATCACCAAAATTAGTGATCATCAGATCATCGTTAATACCGCCATTTTCATTGGTAAAGAAAGCATAACGTTGCTTACCTGCAGGCAGGTCGATGATATCTACCGGTACCAGTGCTTCAATTGCTTTAGCAGCATTTGCACCATGAAGACGTACCTGACCCATGTGCGACACATCAAACAGACCAGCGGCATTACGGCAATGCAGATGCTCTTTACGCACCCCTAGCGGGTACTGAACCGGCATATCATAGCCAGCAAATGGAACCATTTTCGCACCCATTTCAATATGAAGTGCATGAAGAGGGGTTGTCAGAAGTTCTTGGGACATACGTTTAATACTCCATAAGCCGCATACCTTGCGGCCAATTGTCCATACAGTCGTCAGTAATACAATTCATACTAACGTTATGATTCATAATCCTTATCTTCACCCTGACGCGAGAAATACTCTTTTGTCAGTTTAAAGACCACAGGGCTTAGCAATACCAGAGCAATCAGGTTAGGAATTGCCATCATTGCGTTTAATGTATCTGCAAGTAGCCAAATGAATTCTAAAGAACTGGTTGCACCAATTGGAACAGCAACAATCCAAAGAACTCTAAAAGGAACAACCGCCTTGACACCAAATAAATACTGAACACACCTTTCGCTGTATAAGCTCCAGCCCAAAATGGTGGTAAAAGCAAAAATAGACAGCGCAATCGCGACTATGTAGTTGCCAAGGCCGGGTAATACAGAAGAGAAGGCCAGCGAGGTTAATGCTGCCCCGGTTTCACCCGTCGACCAGGCACCAGATACGACAATAGCAATGCCTGTGATGCTACAAACGACAAGCGTATCGATAAACGTGCCCAGCATCGCCACGAGACCTTGTGCGACCGGGTTCTTCGTTTGTGCGGCAGCATGCGCAATAGGCGCGCTGCCTAAACCCGCTTCATTTGAAAACACACCCCGTGCCACACCGAACCGGATCGCCGCCCAAACCGCTGCACCAGCGAAACCACCTTGTGCCGCAACTGGGGTAAAGGCGCTACTGATGATCAGGGAAAATGCCGCGGGAATTTCAGAGAAATGCATTCCCAGTACCAACAATCCCGAAGCAATATAAAAAGCGGACATTAACGGAACCAACTTACCGGCCACATCAGCAATACGTCTAATTCCGCCCATCAGAACCAGGCCAACAAGGATCATCATCACCAGCCCCGATACCATAGGTGGAGTACCGAAACTGGAACTCACCGCAGCCGCTACCGAGTTTGCCTGCACGGTATTACCAATACCAAAACCCGCTATCGCACCGAAAATGGCAAACGCAGTTCCCAGCCATGCCCACTTACGGCCAAGGCCATTTTTGATGTAGTACATCGGCCCGCCGACATGGTTACCCTCTTCATCGGTCTCTCGGTATTGAACCGCACACACCGCCTCGGCGTATTTTGTTGCCATGCCCACCAGCGCAGTACACCACATCCAGAACAGTGCACCAGGCCCGCCCAAGAAGATCGCCGTTGCCACCCCCGCAATGTTGCCGGTACCGATGGTCGCAGAAAGGGATGTCATTAACGCATTAAACGGACTGATTTCGCCTTTTACATTTTTTTCTGTTTCAGGAATTCGGCCTGACCACAGTAATCTAAACCCCGCTCCAAGCTTCACAATTGGCATCAGCTTTAAGCCAACGGTTAGAAAAACTCCGACACCGAGGATCATTACCAGCATGGGAGCGCCCCACACCAGGCTATTTATTGCAGATATAAAGTTCGTTACAGCTTCCATATGGAACTTTCTCCTTCACTTTTTACATGTCTGCAAAAACATAGGTTGGCTCTGTTTTTCATACCACAACCACCAAGGCCGAATGTTATGCTTTTGTTAACCTGTTTCCTATAATAAACAAAGTTTTGTTTTGTTCAAACAGGGCTTAATCACGAAAAGCCACAAAGATGGCTACATTTACAACTTAAGCCGGAAAAATCAGTCATCAGCAACGCAACTCTCCCCTGTCAAAACAACAAAAAAACCTTCACAGTTAACGGCTTGTTTTAGTTACTGCGATATTTCAAAATTAGCCGCACCTAAAAAACTAATTACTGAAAAGAAGATCCAGCTCACACTCAATATGTTTATGAAGCCGTAACCCACAGAATGTGGGCATCTTCTTCACTCATTGAAATAAGCATATGCCCCATATTGGCATCGTAATAGACTGAATCACCTTCTTTGAGGTTTACCGGCTCATAAAACTCAGAATAAAACATAATTTCACCCGATAAGACTAGCAAGAATTCTTCGCCATCGTGGCGGATCCAGTCTGGATAATCTTCAAAAAAACGCGCCCGAACACGAGACTTAAAAGGCATCATTTTTTTATGGGTCAGCTGGGTAGCCAGCAATTCATGTTCATAAGTCGAAGTCGGATGCGGCTTACCTTCACCAACGCGAGTAATATCGCGTCGGCCGGTCGCCTTTATTTGCTTGGGCGGCGCAAAAAGCTGAGGAATATCAACATTTAAACCATTGGCCAGCTTCTGCATTGCTTGAAACGTTGGCGATATCTGTTCATTCTCAATCTTAGACAATGTCGATCGCGCAAGCCCGGTTTTTTTACTTGCCTCTTCCAGTGTCAAACCATGTGCCATGCGTATTTCTTTCAATCGCTTGCCCAACTTAAGCGGCTCGATCTTGCTCGTTTCCTGCTCTTTGGCAACACTCATTGACGGATAAATGTCTTGCTTGTTTTCATTACTCATTGCAGCCCTCCCTGGCGACTATGCTGTGCTCACTCTGGTATAGGTAACCAGAAACTTAAAGGCTAAAGCGAATAAAAAGCATCGCCTTCACAATACCCTTAAACAAAATTTCCTTTAGGAAACCACAGTTTTTCAAAAATGGAATAGATCGTATTTATTTACCCTGCATTGAATAAAAGCACATCAGCGCTCATTCAGTATCATCTACTGACATGTATTCTTCATCCCATTCCCACAGCCTTGATCTGAAGCTAACACACATTTCCAACTTTGCGTTAGAAAGGAGAGCTGACAATAAACTCGCCTTATCATAAAATTTCACATAACATTACGCAAACGTTTGCGATCAACCTTGGTCATTAAAGTAGACAATGATCCATTATTGGAAATTTTTGTTTGATCGGCTATCTATAGATAAGGTATGTTACGTACTTGTTAGGAGCAAGGCATCGTTGCAGTGCGCAAAAAAAATACGGCAAAACATTATTTGTGACTCAATAACTATAAAACGATCCATAACTAAAACGTGTACGGCTCTGATATAGCACTAAACCGGCTTGGAGTTCGACCCGAGGATAACGTGAATGAAAGCTTCGTATCAAAATCATGATTTAGAAATGTTCTTTTCCACCAGCCTTTCGCAGATTGACGGTGCCGTCAATTCAGGTATAGAGGCAGAACTGAACCGCCAGAATCAACAGATTGAACTGATCGCCTCTGAAAACATCGTTTCTAAAGCAGTCATGCAGGCCCAGGGGAGCTGCTTAACAAACAAATACGCTGAAGGTTACGCAGGCCGTCGTTACTACGGTGGCTGTGAACATGTTGATGAAGTCGAAAAGATTGCGATTGCTCGCGCCAAACAATTATTCCAGTGTGAATACGTAAACGTTCAGCCACACTCTGGCGCACAGGCTAACGGGGCCGTTATGCTGGCCCTGCTCCAGCCTGGCGACACAATTCTAGGCATGTCACTCGATGCCGGTGGTCACCTGACTCATGGTGCGCGCCCGGCCCTTTCGGGCAAATGGTTTGATGCCGTTCAGTATGGCGTAAACAAAGACACTCTGGAAATCGATTACGATCAGGTTCGTACACTGGCTAAAGAGCATCAACCTAAAATGATCATTGCGGGCGGCTCTGCTATTCCTCGCCAAATCGATTTTTCAAAATTCCGAGAAATTGCGGATGAAGTCGGCGCATACCTGATGGTTGATATGGCTCATATTGCTGGCTTAATTGCAGCAGGCGAACACCCAAGCCCCATTCCTCATGCTCACGTGGTTACCACAACGACCCATAAAACCCTTCGGGGCCCACGCGGCGGCATGATCCTGACCAACCACGACGATATCAATAAAAAGATCAACTCTGCTGTATTCCCGGGCCTTCAAGGTGGTCCGCTAATGCATGTCATCGCCGGTAAAGCGGTGGCGCTGGGCGAAGCCTTAGAGCCCGATTTCAAGCTTTATATCAAAAATGTGATTAGCAACGCCAAAGTTCTGGCAGAAGTATTACAGACTCGTGGCTGCGATATCGTTACAAATGGCACAGATACGCACCTCATGCTGGTTGACCTGCGCCCTAAAGGCCTAAAAGGTAACTCTGCTGAACAGGCACTTGAGCGCGCGGGTATCACTTGTAACAAGAATGGCATTCCATTTGATACCGAGAAACCGATGGTGACATCTGGTATCCGCCTAGGAACACCGGCTGGTACCAGCCGTGGCTTCGGTAATGAAGAATTTAAACAAATTGGTGAGTGGATTGGCGATGTCCTGGACGGGCTGGTTGCTAACCCGGAAAACAACAGTGAAGTAGAAAAACGCGTCAAGCAGCAGGTACAAAAGCTGTGCAGCCGTTTCCCTCTTTACCAGTAACAACACGCTATTACTTCAATTGACCTGTTGCTGCCAAATCAACAGGTCGTATAACAAACATTATATGCGGAACAATTGCGCAAGGAGTTTTAAATGGAAAAGACACTGAAGTTCGCTGAAAGCCATGAGTGGGTACGTGATAACGGCGATGGCACTATCACAATGGGCATTTCTGACCATGCTCAGGGTCTGTTGGGCGATGTTGTATTCGTGGATCTTCCTGAAGTAGGCGATTCGACAGAAGCGGGCGAAACGTTCTCTCTGGTCGAGTCGGTAAAAGCGGCTTCTGATATCTACTCTCCGGTAACCGGTGAAATCGTTGAAATCAATGAAGATCTGGAAGACAGCCCAGAACTCATTAACGACGAACCGTACGAAGGTGGCTGGATTGCCAAAATCAAGATCACTGACGTTGAAGATCTAGCTAAGCTTATCGATGGTGATAAATACCTAGAAACTATCGAAGACTAAGTCAATCTCGGCTTTTGAGTTCTGTCTTTTAATCACCAGATTGAAATGTCAGCCGGCTTGAAAGCCGTTTTTCAGCCCTCACGATGACTCATCGCAATTGCATCAAAGCGAAGCAGCTTTTCTGATGTAATTGATAGCAACTGTTCAGGAAAGAACCATGACCGACATGACTCTTCTAAATGCATTAACTGACGATCAAGATTTTGCAAGACGCCATAATGGCCCTGATGCGGCTCAGCAAAAAATCATGCTGGAAACCATCGCCGTTGAAAGCGTTGATAAGCTGATTGAACAAACGGTTCCGGCAGCTATTCGCCTACCTGATGCGATGAAACTGGATCAGCCTCAGAGTGAAGCCGATATGCTGGCTTCACTAAAAGCGATTGCCGGTAAAAACACGATCAACCGTAGCTATATCGGTCAGGGTTACTACAACACCCTAACGCCAAATGTCATTCTTCGTAACGTGCTGGAAAATCCGGGCTGGTATACGGCGTATACTCCTTACCAGCCAGAAATATCTCAAGGCCGCCTTGAATCTCTGCTTAACTACCAGCAGATGATCATGGATCTTACCAGCATGGAACTGGCAAACGCCTCGTTGCTTGACGAAGCCACCGCCGCAGCCGAAGCCATGACGCTGTGTCAGCGTGCAGGCAAAAGCAAGAGTAAGGCCTTCTTCGTATCAAACGATCTCCACCCGCAGACCATCGACGTGGTTCGTACCCGTGCAGGCTTTATCGGCATCGAAATCATCACCGGCTCTGTCGACGAGCTGGACAGCCTCGATGTATTCGGCGCGTTACTTCAGTACCCGGGCACCAGCGGTAACCTTGTTGATCTCACCGAAACCATTGAAAAAGCGCACGCAAAGAAAACACTGGTCGCAGTGGCTTCTGATCTTCTGGCACTAACACTCTTAAAAGCACCGGGTGAAATGGGCGCTGACGTGGTGATCGGTAGCGCACAGCGCTTCGGTGTGCCAATGGGCTTCGGTGGTCCCCACGCGGGCTTCATGGCAACCAAAGACAAGCATAAGCGTACCATGCCAGGACGGGTGATCGGCGTCTCTAAAGACTCGAAAGGCAACCAGGCACTTCGCATGGCAATGCAGACTCGAGAACAACACATTCGCCGCGAAAAAGCGACATCTAACATCTGTACCGCACAGGCGCTTCTCGCCAATATGGCTGCATTCTATGCCCTGTATCACGGTCCGGAAGGTCTGCGTAAAATCGGCCGCCGGGTACACCACCTAACCGCCATTCTTGCTGCCGGCCTGCATCATTCAGGGATCGAACTGGCAAACGAAAGCTTCTTCGACACCATTACCCTGAACACAGGCAAGAAAACAGACGAATTCTATAAAAAAGCACTGGAAGCAGGGATCAACCTGCGTAAATACCCTTCTGCCGATGGAAAAAGTGCTCAGCTTGGGATCAGCATCGATGAAACCAGCAAGGTTGAAGATATTGAAGAGCTGCTTTCACTCTTTAGCGGCAACCAACTAAAAGCGTCAATGTTCACCGCCGATATTGCGGCTGACGAGTTTGCCGCCATTCCTGAAAGCTGTCGCCGTACCAGTCAATACCTGACTCACCCGGTCTTTAACGCGCACCACAGTGAAACGCAAATGATGCGTTACATGAAGAAGCTGGAAAATAAAGATTACTCACTGACTCACGGTATGATCCCGCTGGGCAGCTGTACCATGAAGCTTAACGCAGCCGCTGAAATGATCCCTGTTACCTGGCCTGAATTTGGTGCCCTGCACCCATTCGCGCCCGCAGAGCAAACCAAAGGCTACCAAGAACTGGCAGCGAAGCTCTCTGAAATGCTGTGCACGGTGACGGGCTACGATGCATTCTCGCTACAGCCTAACTCGGGTGCGCAGGGCGAATATGCCGGTCTTATTGCAATCCAGCGTTACCACCAGCATAACGGCGATAGTCACCGCAACGTCTGTCTGATCCCAAGCTCAGCACACGGTACAAATCCGGCATCAGCCGCGATGGTATCGATGAAAGTGGTTGTGGTTGGCTGTGATGACAAAGGCAATATCGACGTTGACGATTTGAAGGCGAAGATCGAAAAACACCGCGATAACCTGTCGTGCATCATGATCACCTACCCGTCGACCCACGGTGTATACGAAGAAGCCGTTCGTGAAGTGTGTGAACTGGTTCATGCCGCAGGCGGTCAGGTTTACCTTGATGGCGCTAACATGAACGCACAGGTTGGCCTGACAAGCCCAGGTTTCATTGGCTCTGATGTCTCGCACCTGAACCTGCACAAAACGTTCTGCATTCCGCACGGTGGCGGCGGTCCGGGTATGGGGCCTATCGGTGTTAAATCTCACCTTGCACCGTTCCTGCCTGGTCACGTTGAAACCGAAGCAAGCCAGCAACAGCAATATGCCGTTTCGGCATCAGAGCTGGGGTCGGCGTCTATTTTACCTATCTCATACGCGTATATTGCGATGATGGGTGAACAGGGCCTGACAGAAGCCACAAAGCTGGCAATCCTGAACGCTAACTACGTGATGGAACGTCTGCGTGTACACTACCCTGTTCTGTACCGTGGCAGCGAAGGCCGTATAGCTCACGAATGTATTATCGACATTCGCCCGCTGAAAGAAGCCTCTGGCATCTCTGAAGAAGATATTGCCAAGCGCTTGATGGACTATGGCTTCCACGCCCCGACCATGTCGTTCCCTGTTGCCGGCACACTGATGATCGAACCGACCGAATCTGAGGATTTGGCTGAGCTTGATCGCTTCTGTGACGCAATGATTGCTATCCGTCAGGAAATTGCACGCGTACAAGCTGGCGAATGGCCGCTAGACGACAACCCACTGGTAAATGCGCCACATACCCAAGTCGATCTAATGGAAGCCGAGTGGAGCCACAGCTACACCCGTGAGCTCGCATGCTTCCCGTCAAACCAGACGAAAGCATCAAAGTACTGGCCGACCGTCAACCGCGTTGATAATGTCTTCGGTGACCGTAACCTGGTTTGCTCATGCCCAGGCATCGAGAATTATATTGAAGATTAAGATTTCACTAACTACGTTGAAAACCAATAACTGAGTTGGAAACTGAAGTGATACAAAAAAGGCGAACCGGATGGTTCGCCTTTTTGTTCTCTAAGAGAAGGTTTAATTTTTCAGATTGATCTCTAACTTCCAATGGGACAATGCTGTGGTAGTGCGTTTTGTCAGTAATCTAATAGCATGATTGGATTTATAAAAATCTCGGCCGCAAGCGACCGAGTTTTAAGAGCGAATGATGTTATCGTTTCGGTAACATCACAAAACAATCCCGGTTAAGGTAAACCGTATTCCACATGTAACAGTGGTGCCCCATCGGCACTGCCTTCATAAGCTTCTGCGATTCGCTCACCCGTGCCAGTGATAATGATGACCAGGGAATTACCGCTTGACCAGGATCCCCTGTCCACAACCTCCTGAATGACACCAGCAATGCTGGGTGTCATCTGGTCGGGACCGGCCTCTCCCACATTCGTCCATGGTGCAGGCGACCATGGCACAGCCATAACCGTTTTCACTCTGGAGGAAATGTTCCCGCGGGTTGAAGTGAATGCTGCCGCGTTATCGGTATTTTCCCCATGAATCAGAAGTGACGTTTCTACTGTGCTCGTCTCGTCAGCCTGAAACTGAATGTAAGCACTGGTGATGACCGCATTCTGAGGAATATTTACCGCATTGAAGCGCAGGCCAACCAACTGATCACCACCGCCGTCATAGACAAGCTCAAGGTCGGTGCTCGAGAGTTGCATTCCCCCCGTCGCTCTCTCCTCGGCATCATCGGCACCGGCCGTGATCCGGATGTCTAACACGCCTCCTGCTGCAGTCACATCGATGTTAACGGTAGCCGTATCGCATGCCCCAAGAGAATCACAGATCTGGTAGACGAAGCTGTTAGCACCATTAAAATCCAGTACCGGTGTATAGGTGAAACTGCCGTCCCCATTGTTCAACAGCGCACCATTCGACGGCTCCGAGCAAGTGGGACAAGCGGTATTCACCGTCGCAGGGTCAAGATTGCCATTGGCGTCGAAATCGTTGGCCGCTACATCAATGTTCACTGCCGTGTTCTCGGGCGTGCTGGCACTGTCGTCCTTGGCTACGGGCGGCACATCGATGGTTGTGAATGAAAATTCCACATGAAGGAGCGGTGCCCCGGCGGGCGTTCCGTCATAGGCTACGGCTACTCGTTCACCGGCACCAGTGGCAATAATCGCCATTGAGTTACCGTTAGACCAACCCGGCTGGTTCACAATCTCCTGAACGACTGCGGCAATATTGGGAGTTCGCTGACCAGTGCCGCTCTCTCCTGCGACGTCCCACGATACGGGCGACCATGTCACTGTAGCCGCCGTCCGGGGCCGGGACGAAATATTCCCTCGGGTTGAAGTGAATGTCGCCGCATTGTCACTGACCTCCCCTTGTAGCACCAGCGTGGTTCCCACTGTATTTGCCTCATCCGCTTCAAACTGAATGTATGCGTTAGTAATGGTAGCGCCCTGAGGGATACCCACGCCGTTGAAACGCATGCCTACCGCCTGATCACCACCGCCGTCATAGACAAGCTCAAGGTCGGTGCTCGAGAGTTTCATACTCCCCGTCGCTCTCTCCTCGGCATCGTCCGAACTGGATGTTACCTGCACCTCAATAATCTCGCTGTCTCCCTCTGGAGGTGTGACGATAACCGTGATCGATGCAGCGCCGCTCAGGCCGCCGCTGTCGATGGCGCTTGCGCTAATAGTATGCGCTCCAAGGGACAAGACCTCGGTCGTGCTGCCACCGATACCCATCGGACCATCCAGTGAGGATGTCCAGCTCAAGATATTCGTCAGGTCCCCGTCCTCGCTGTCACTGGCCGACCCCGTGAACAGAATCTCTGTGCCCGCGATTACGCTCGATCCATCCGACGGCATAGCAATCGTCACGCTTGGTACGCTGTTTACAGAACCCGTGAAATTAGCGGTAATGGTCTCATCTGTGGGGCCAATGGTGATCAGCTGTGTTGCCGGCCCGCCGATCGACCAGCTATCGAAGCTGTAGCTTCCCTGCGGATCAGGCACCGAGATCTGGCGGCTTCCACCTTCGGGGACGAGTACATTGAACGGTGCGACGCTAGTCCCGCCGTCATAGGTGAGATTGAGACCGCTGGGCACGCTGCTAAAGGTATAGGTCAACAAATTAGCAAGCAAGTCGACGCAGTCTTTATCGCTTAGCCCGTCGCTGTCGGTTGCCGTCAGACAAAGCTCAATGTAGGTGTTATCGCCATGATCGTAGTACACGAAGCTGCCGGTTTGGCCCGTAGCCGAATAGAAATCGAAGTGCACGTGTTCATTGTGGTGGAGCTTGCCCTCCCAGACGAGTGCACTTCCGGTAAGTTCACCATCTTCGGGGTCAGAACCGGTACCGCTGATATTCACGGTACTGTTGATCACCCATAGCTCAGAGCCGGTCGGTGATGAGATCGTGGCCGTTGGAGGGGTCCCTACTGACGTTACGTTGACCGTAATCGATGCCGAACCTGTCGCGCCGTCGTTGTCTGTGACCCTCGCCGTTATGGTGTGCGTGCCGTTCGACAGAACTGCCGTCACACTGCCCTCGTTGTCGGGTAGTGGTCCGTCTAGAGAGGAAATCCAACTTAGTGCCGACGTCAGGTCGCCATCCTCAAGATCGCTGGCCGTGCCAGTAAAAGTGATCGGCGTACCTCCAGATACCGTCGTGCCGGAGGACGGCGCTGAAATGATAACGCTGGGTGGACTATTGCCACCCGTTTTGGAAACGCCAATGTGCAACAATGGTGCGGCAGTGGCGCTGCCGTTATAGGATTCCGCCACCCGTTCGCCGCTACCGGAAAAAAGGATGACCAGTGAATTGCCGCTTTCCCAGCCTGCGCGGTTAACAATTTCACTGATGATCGGAGAGATATCAGGGGTGCGTTGATTACTACCCGCTGCACCCACGGTCGTCCATGCAGCCGGTGCCCACGCAACATTCGCAAACGTTACTGGCCGGCTGGAGATATTCCCCGCAGCCAGATCAAAGGTCAACGCATCGTCGTTGGCTTCGCCTTCAATCAGCAGTGATGTTTCAACGCTGCTGACTTCATCAACGGTAAACTGAATAAAAGCTTCTTCAATCTGAGCACCAGCCTCAACAGCGATATTGTTGAAGCGTAAGCCGATTATCTGGTCTGAACCGTCAAAGACTAATTCAAGATCTGAACTCGTTAGCCTCATAGTGCCATCCGCAGTTTCTTCGGCGTCGTCCGATCCCGTCGCCACCCGAATATCCAGGTTCTGATTACCCGTACTACCGCCTTGGTAAACGATGCGCTCAACAACATTGGTTTGAACGTTGACCGTGTAGAGATCGCCATCGGGTCCAACGGCCATATCCACGGATAGAAGCTCAGTTGCGAATGGTGTGACGGTCACTGAATTGCCGTCGATCTGCGCGTAGCTCATTTCTTGGGTGGCATAGTCGGCGAAGAACATCTTGCCGTGATATTCCGCAGGCCATTTGGTGTGGGTATAGAATCCGCCAGGAATGATCGACCCGCCAATACCACTGACGTGAGGGTAAGCGTACGGCGCAGCAACGGCATTGTTCGACGTGTAGTACTCCTGACATTCGGCGAGCGAAGAATAGATCGGCTGCTCTATCAGCACCGCGTTTCCCCCTTCATAGCAGGGCCAACCGAAATCGGTGCCTGGAGGACCATAATTTAATTCTTCCCAGCCATTTCTCCCGACGTCACCGCTATACACTTCGCCTGTGTACGGACTAATCTGGATCCGGTAGGGGTTTTTGAAGCCAAGCTGCCACACCTTAGACCGATTGCTGTCAGGATCTCCATCCCAGAAAGGGTTGTCTGGCAGACCGCCGCCAGTGATGGGGTCGATCCGCAGAATCTTGCCGATTGGGCTGTCGATATGCAATGAACGCAAGGCCCGTGGATCTGCTGTGCTCCAGGAGGAAGCATCGCCGCTGCTGATATAAAGCATGCCATCGGCCCCAAAGGTGACCGTGCCTAGGCTATGGCTTCGACCATCGGCGGCAATGCAGTCGCGAATGTATGCTCCTGTTGGCCCACAGGTCCAGGGTGTCGACAGGTCGTCTTGTCCTGCAGCGGGGTCGCCGATGTTTTCCCACACGCTTGTTGTACCAAGCAGTATCACTTCGCTACCCGGCAGCGCTGTTTTATAGTTTGTTGCCGGATCGGCAGACACTCGAATCATCCGTGCCACGCGCTGCCCCGTTCCGTCCGGACCTAAGTTGTCTATCTGACCCACCGTCTCGGGAGGATCATAGGTGTAGAGCAGGTATACCCATGGGGTGTTGGGAAAGTCTGGATGAACAGCTGTACCGAGCATACCGCGATCACTGGATGAGTTAACCTCAGCCTCGATATTGATAAAAGGCGTATCAATGAGAACATCATTCTCCACAATCCATACGATCCCTTTTTTGGTCCCCACGAACAGCCACCCATTAGGTGCCCACTCAAGATCAACTGGGCGGCTTAAGGCATCGTCGCTTACATAAGCCTCCAAGACGAAGCCTTCAGGCAAACTTGGCGCGCCATAGACCGGCGAACCAGCCATACCAATGACGAAGCTAGACACAAGACATAACGGCCATAACCATGTTAGAAATTTCTTGGCGTTTAACATGAGAAAAGCCTTATCTGAAATTTTGCATTGAATGCGAATTTGTCGTTATTGCTTCGTGGTACTGGCAGCGATAGGGAAGGAAGTTTTTAGTATGTCTTCGTTGCGGATTTCCATTTTCGGATAATAGAGAGCACTTGTCATTCGTCATTATAGTTTCCCTCGGTCATGCATTATTTGCCTAACATTTTATTCAACGCACGCTGTTCGTATATCTTCCAGATAGCCAAAATACACGAAGCCAATATTCGTTGAAAAATATATACGCATGTGGGTCGTGTATCTTAAAATGCAAGCTACCGCCTACATACCGCTCTAAACTCAATGCTAAATAGCTTTCTAATCGTAGACCTTTTGAGGAAGGTAACTCAGTCCAAATTGTGAGATCTAATCAGTTATCACACATAAGCATCTATGCCCCTTAGGAGTTCATCCTCACTTATCACCCTATTAGTTTACGTATGGCAAATCGGCATAAACAGAATGTTAATGAGTAGAAAATCTAACAAGAAAGGGGGGTAAAATCGTGCCAGATGGTGAAGCTGGCAGGAAGTTGGATAGTTCTGAGTTACAGCGTTTGCTAATTTAACCCTTCCCGAATTATCTCAGTTATGGCAAAACAAGTTAGGTATATTACTCTAGCCAGCTAAGAATGAATGATGGGAATAAGGAATACTGGCGCTGGGCAAGGCCTGCCCGAACAATTGGAATAAAAATGCTAACTAACATGAAACGGCATTTAACCCTTTAGCACTAACAAGTTTTGATAGTCGCTCTGTGGAGCGGCTTAGATCTGTTATTTATTCTTGTATAAGTCTATTGCAAAGTGGTTGAAGATCAAAAACCAGTCTTGGCTATTGTTACACACAGCTTTAGTTTTATTCATTATGCTGAGAAATTCTTCGTTGCCTGTACAGTGACCTAACATTGTAATTAGTTGATTTGAACTAAAGAATCGGCTGTTTAGAGTATTGAGAGAATTGTCTGGGTTGATGTACTCATTTTTAAAGATATCACTCTTGTAAATATTTTGCAGCTTTCTAAATGTTTTATTTATTTTTTCAATTTTCTCGATTACTTTCGGATCACTATCAGTAGTACTAATAGTTGAATTGATGAATGATATCAGAATGCTTCTAACGCTGTTAACATCTGCTAGACTGTAAAAATCGAAGAGTGTCAAAGACACTTTTTCAATACTTCTGTCTTTAAGTTCAAGAGTGAACCCATTCTCGAATTCAATTTTTCCTTGTTTTCTAAGTAAGTATTCATGCCTACAAATTTGCTCTTGAGAATTTAGTAGTGATAAAGCTAAGTCCCACAATCCTGATAAGATATCTCCGCTTTTTGATTCAATGTCCAACTCTTTAGATTTTTCTTCAATGAAGATGATTCTGTCACTAGTTTCAATGATAAAGTCACATTCACCATCTTTTGAACTTGAACTAATCTCTTGAAAAACGTTTCCTTTAACTTTGTATTTTAATCCAGCTTTGTGAGATATTTTTTTTGCATTCAATAGGTTTTTTATAAATTCTTCTGATATATCTCCACGTAAGTCGTTAAATCTTTTTCCTACTATGCCTATTTGAGCACAATCATTTTTCAGCTTATCTCTTAAAAACCATACAAATCCATCGTTATGAAAATATGAGTTTAAATAAAGGATCTTTTCATTTTTTTTAATAAATGGTTTTTCGTAGTAGTTTATCGCGTTTATATCGAAAGGATTTAGATAGTCACTATTAACTTGATTTTCTTCTATACATAGTTCATTCAATGCGCTGTTTATCGCATTTTTTGTATATTTCCCTAATAATTTAGAATATAGCTCTACTTCTTCTATGGACTGTATATTAATGCTCGGTGTTGTGTTTACTATGTCAAAAATATCAATGTAAATATTTAAATCTATATCATTGGGTATTTTGGCATTATGATTTTTATTGAACATACCGTTGATTATTTTTCTGGCATTACTATTACTATACTGATGGACAGTGAATAGTTCATCGTGCAATAAATTTTTTCGCAAATACGGGATTATATCTTGACCTGAAAAAATGCTTTCGTATGGATTTAACCATTGCAGCTCTAATATTGTCATTAGATCTTTCGATAGCTCAATAATCTCTGATATCTGCTTTTTTGCTTGATGATTCTTTACTGTATTCAAATTCTTTATTGACAGGTTATAAAGGTAACCAAAAGGAATATTTTGCTCTGGTTGAGAGTTTGTTGGATGTAACTCTTTCCTCAAGTAAAATCTATCATGCTTTCTCCTATAGCATGATTTAATTCTTTCAAGAATATCTTGATAAAGTTTGTCACCTAATTTTTTGGCTCTAAAATCGATTCTTTGCAGAATGTTTTTGAATTGATCATCACTTAAGTGAATTTTACCTTCGATTACATCAACCGTGATTCCTTTTTTTCTGAACCTTTTCACTGCTTCTGATATGATTTCGTTTTGTTCATTTAGAGATAAATATGGATGATTATGATTAGCCATATAAATGTAATTTTGTATTAGTTTATGTGCCTCTATCCATTTTTGTTCATTGATGGTGTACCCATCTAGAAAATTTAAAAAGAATCTGAGGTAAGCAAGAAATTTGAATTCATTAGGGTTTTTACTGTTACAATAGAAATCATAAGAAAATTGGTTAAAAACCGTGATGTAATCTTCGTAAGGACATTCATTTGAAGTAAGTAACGATACTATTCTTCTCTTTATAAAGTCCGTGACTTCATTAGTCGTTTTAGAAGAGGTGAAGGTGTAACCTATTTCGTTAGCTACCGCTATAAAATCCTTCTTTGTTTTAAAATCTATACTCCAATCGTAAGTCGATGTAGTCAGAGTAGAGAACAATTGATTCATCGTCACACCTTATATTTACAATAATATCAATAGCTTTCTGGGTTACATGGTACTAAATCAGAATACACCTTTTAAACTCACAGAGCGAGATAGATAGTGCTAGTGAACCAAATAAGGATGCCCTGATAGGCCTTTCGTCTATCCATTAGTTTATGTACGTGAAAAACTCAGTATCGTGAATTGCACTGAGTATTAACGTTAACTTGGAACGGGGTATAAGCGTGCCAGAGGAAGCACCTGGCATACTGTTGGACAAAAGTGAGTCAGTGATTTGCTAATTTAACAAAGCATCAATTAGATGAAATATGGCAAAGCATCTATCTCTACCTACTCAACGCCCTCATTAGGGTTCAACGTGTATCTGTTTACTTGGTTATAATTGCGTATAAATAGCAATTGGCTCGACAATGATCTCATTGCCTTTTATACCGTTAAAGGTAGTTTCTAAGTTATATAAATGCTCTCCCATGTTCTCGAAATGGGAGAAAATATTTGAATCATCAGCAACATTGTCAAGATTAGGACTAGGAGCCGGTTCACATTGGCAGATCACACCTAATACAATAAATTTTTTCGATGTGTTTCTTGAGTACTTTCGGTATATCGCAGTTAACGAATCTCTTAAAAAATCACTATTTAGGCATGATGTAAATGTGGTATCACCGTATTCTTGCTTAAGGCGAACTATATCATCTCCAAAATGTTCCAAGACGGTGTTGAAGCCTTTCTGTGATAATTTGGGGATACCAGCTAACTCAGCCTTACGCTCACGAATCAGGTTATCTATCTCTGCCTGTAATTTTTTTGTGCTCTGTAATTTAGGGTCAGTATGTTTTCTTCGTTCAAGCTCTTGTAATTCAGCAGTTAAAGGCAGGGTAGCGATAGCATCACTAATATCGCTAAAGTGTTTGAAAAACTCTTGCAGCTCTTTCAAGTTAAGAAAATTACCCTTTGCTTCGATTTTTACAAAAGACTTACCTGAGTCACAGATGTCAGAATAAGAATATTCTACATCATTCAAATCGAGTAACCGACCAGTGGACTTTAGCTCTTCTTCAAACAGATTAAACGAATGGTCATGTAGGAATTTTTTTTCGGTAAATTTACTTGTTTCACGAATAACATCAGCAATTACCTTGCTCGAAAGTAGTTTATCTTTAGATTGTTGTTCATTAGATTCATCGAGTTGTTGCTCATTGAGAACATATTCAGTCACACCCTCAAAAAGTTGTGAGGATAAAGAATATAATTTATCTTCATCTATATAAATGAAATTTTTAATCATTTCGCTTTCCTAACATAGTCCGTTTTTTGAAACGTTCTCGCGCTTCTTTATGATCTTTTTTTCTTTCTTCCAAAAATTGTTGATGCGAGTATTTGCGCTTGGTGTCAATATACGTCCACGCCGAAAAAATGATTGTTGCAATAACAGCTATAAACGTTATAACGCTAATTAAGATATCTGCTAGCATGGCGATTCTCCACCATGGGATGTAATTCTAGTTTCAGATTTTGCTTTTGCTGTTAACCTGAAGAAAACGATAAAACAAAACACGAAAGAACAACTAGCTAGAACCATTGATGAATTAGTGAGCTGTCCAAGTTTTATCTTGTCATACCCGGACTCAATTATAAGCAATGCGAACATTAACGCTCCGTATAATACAATAGCGATAATTGACCCTGTATTGCTAAACGACTTCCAGGTTTCGTCGCCCGACATATGTTCCAATTCATTAAAAATTGAGATGTGAAGTACAAAACCAAATGCGATGAAATCTGCAGCTGAAATTAAGTCAATTCCTTCAATAAATGAACTGCTAAGAAATCGTAGTACTGATGGTATTAAGCCAATTGCAACAGTATAGCAGAACCATTTAACGAGCTTGGTTGTAGATTGGTTGCTCACAATGACTCCTGTTGAGGTGTGACGGTTCCTCATTCTCATAGACACAATACTGGTATAAGTAAAAGTAAGTCAAATGATGGTTTAGAAAAGTGAGTGGTTAGTATGTTGAAACAAAATTTGGGGCAGAACTTTGTCAGTCGAGATCACGCTGACATGTTGCTGGAAAAAATCAATTTGAACTTGGCATCTGCAACAAACCATTTCATTAGAAAATATACGGTGAATTTTGCAATTGGCCAACATGCCCGACTTAGGTTGGTCGGGCTGTTTTCAGCTAACGCCTTAAATAAATAGAACATCATGTTACGTATGACGAACATGTTTAAGTTTATTGATTACGCTTGGTTTGACTCTTCATCAATATCGCAATCAGTACAACTTTGTAGTGCGATTTCGTGTTCAAAAACTGCTGCATCGTTACCTTCTGCCAGTAGCTCTGCTATTTCATCCGCGACTTCTTGCTCATCTTCCGCTTCAACTTGATTCGCTAGTTCTTCTTCTGAGTAACCATAGAAATTCAGCAATAAGTAATCACGCGCTTCGTCTTTAGTACAAGTAACGCTCACCGAAAGATCTGGCTCAACGTTGCCTTGCGCGATAATCGCAGCCACTTGCGCTAGGACATCATCTTTCATCGCAGCCGTTAACCAACCAAGATCAGTGCTCACTGTGGTTTTTTTACAGTTAAAACAAGGAAGTTGATGAAAGTAATATTGAAAATCAGTCATAGGTAATTTCTTCTTTGAGAGTTGTGTAGCAAGATTATGCTCGTTTTCTAGCAAAATACTATCTCAATAGACATTGAAGACTGGATTGCCATGGATTATTTAGGGCGAGGCGCAGAGCGAGGTAACGCTGATCACTCAGCTAATACTAAAAACATGGTTTATAGGCCACCACTCCTAAGCTAATCTGTAGTGGCCTAAAAGATAAAGGGACAGAAATGAGTCAGATGTTTTGCTAATTTGGCAGATCATTAATTGAAGTATGGCAAAACTCGCTTAGATAAGTGCCTTGTAGTACTCACGTCGAACCCAGGCTAAGCCCCTTAACCAGTAAGTACAGTGCGTAAAATGGTAATTTGACTAATTGAATGCACTAGGAATAGGATATAAAGGCACATGACAATAATGTTCAGTTATATGCTGTATACCTTGATTAGTAAGAGCAATCCAAATGTCTAATGTAGTTCAGTTCTCTATGTTCAGTGGTAGTAAGAAGACTAACACTCCCCCACCAATCAAATCACCAAGCCCTAAAGCTTTGAGGGAACAGGCAGCATTGAAGCAAGAGAATCGCTGCTACTTTTGTGGCAAACGCAAAGAACCAAAAGAGCTGAACTGGCTTAATAAGATTGGTTTTAAACAAAAGGCTTATGTTGTCTGCGGTACTTGTAGTTCTGAATCTAAGTCACGTTCAATGGATGAACTACGGATAATCCTTGCGCTGAAGGCTATGGATTTCAGAACAGTTAAGATTCAGCAGTACCTTGAGTTGAGAGAAAAAGGTGTTCAGATAGACGGTGTACGTGAATACAAGTTCCACTTTGAAACTATTGAGTGATTATGACCATGAGCTAAAGGTGAGTCGACAAGTGAAAACCAATAACTATCGACTTCATAGACACTAAGTCGGTAGTAGGAAAATACTATATGACGCGTAGTTTATTAGCTGAATACTTTTTCTTCGTAAAAAACTTGGGGCAAAAATAAGTCAGCAATGATTTACTGACTTGATACAGGACAGAGAGATATTGCTGGATATTTTATAAGCGAGCTAATTGCGACTTTCTCTCCTTCTTAACAACACAGAAATTCCCGCGTCTTGTACGACATTTTGAGCACCTTTCACAATCAACTGGCGCTCTGTTGCCTTCTTTCCAGCGCTTAATTAAATGCGGTTCAGACAACAACGGTCTTGAGAGAGCAAAGTATTGAATATTGGTTTTATTCGCAATCTCTTCTATTGCATCAATATCCGTTAATCCGCCGACGGTAATAACGGGAATATCCACCTCTTCACTAATAACATGCCCATATTCATGGAAATAACCTTCTTGTTGAATGGTATATCCATCAAAATGCTCGCCAATCACGGTATCAGCCTTACCATGGATATTACCTGAGATGATGATTGCATCCACGCCAATCGCTTCTAATTTTTTACACACCATGCGTGTTTCAGCAAAGGTTAAGCCCCCCTCAAAAAACTCAGATGCCGTCAATTTAACTAATATCGGATACGCATCACCAACACGTTTTCTTATTTCAGCATAGATCTCTAATAGCAATCTCATTCGATTATCTAGGCTGCCGCCATATTGGTCTTCTCTTCGATTGTAATAAGGGCTTAAGAACTGATTAATTAAATAGGTATGTGCCGCGTGTATTTCGACCCCATCAAACCCTGATTCTTGCGCTCTTCGGCTTGCTTGAGCAAATGCCTGAACGATGTAATCTATTTCGTCCTTGGTCATCGCTTTGCCTAATGTTTGTGTGCCTTTTTCACACACTTCACTCGGCGCATAGATCACCCTTTCACCGACATTGTGAGTGGTTTTTGTACCGCCGTAGGCAAGTTGCATAACTATTTTAGAATCATTACTGTGTACCAACTCAGTGAGCTTTTTGTATTCGCCGATAAAGGAATCGTTGTACATTCCCATCATGCCGGCATTTGGCTTCTCTTCTTCTACAATATTGGCATAGCCCGTTACAATTAGACCGACTTCCCCTTTAGCGAGTTCTTCGTAGATGGCGTATAGCTTATCCGTCATATGGCCCTCTTCTGTCGCCATATTTTCCCACGTCGCGCTTCGAATAAAGCGGTTTTTTAATGTCATATTGCCAATACGGGTTTCAGCAAACAAAGTACTCAAGTTCGATCCTCTTAAAAATTATTATCTAGCACACTATTTAGCGACGCTGACACGAAGTGCACCCTCGACAGGCAGAACGGGAGTGAGGATCTAAACGACTTCGCTGTACTTTGCAATACGCATTTTTAAATGCGCGACGGGCTGAAAACCAATCATCTGGTTTTTCAAGGAGCAAGTATCCATTAGAGCGTTTCACTAATTGTGTGCGGTATTCGTTGATAAAACGGCTATCAAAGTCAATATCAAAATACGCCAACGCTTGCTCTATTGACGTAAAACTAGCGATGGTTTGTTGAATATCGGCTTGGCTCATAATCTAAATTGATGGAGATATTTCCGCCAGTTTAGGTGAGCATGGGTATTCAATCATTGATCAAGCACGTATTTCACTCGATTTTTATAGGTTGTTATCGAGACATAGGAGCACAAAAAACTTCTCGTCGTTGAATAGTGCCCCTTTTTGAATTCGCTCATCCACTTTCAACCGGTTGGTCAGTTAGTCGCTAAATTGAGCTGATCTCATCGTTCTCGACACTCTGACGATGGATAACATGGTATCAATTGCGTTGAGCTGTTCGCGTTCCGAATAAATATGCTCTAAGTTTAATATTATCCAGTACAAATCGTTTATCTTCTCCTTTTCTCTTCTTGTGGAGAGTTTGTCTATTTAAGGGAATATTATGATTGAGAGGCGCAAACATTCACGTATCCAAGCAGACTATGAGGTTATACTGAACCACCCTTCTTTCGGTACTGTGGTTGGTAAGGTCAGGGATATGTCGGATAGCGGGGTTTTCCTGACGTTCGATTCGATAACTGCCGTCGACGATGGGCTGGTGGTCGAGGCAAAAATCCAAGGTGATGGCTGGGACGAATCAATGCCTTTTCTTAAGATGCGCGTGATGCGTCAGGAGGCGTTGGGGATGGCATTACAGTTTGTCGTGGAGCCATTTGCCCGATATGCTATTTCGAGACAGAAAAACGCCGTCAGTCGTTAACTGACGGCGCCTACAGCAAGGCAACTATGTGTTGCCAGTGTTCTCGGTGTTAAGGCAAAAAACCTTAGTGCAGACTTTTTGGGCCATTACGGACAAGATCTTTACCATTATCGAAAACGTCTTGAGTGACCCAGCGCGCCAGAATAAGTTGCTGGCTATTATCGAATACTGCAACGAAATGGCGGCCATCAGAATTATTGGTTGCCATGCCTACACCTGCAACGTCTTTTAAACCCAGACCGCCATTTTCAATAGACAATAGAAAACGCTCTAGTTCTTCCAGGTTATTAATTACATCAAGTTCATTATTCATTTGTTCAACACTCTTTCTTACTAAGCAAATCCACCGGCTTGTTACGCCCTACGGCGCAGTCTCATCATTTAATGACGGATGAAGCTGGCGGTTAAAAATTGTTTGAAACACTACCGTTAACCAAGGTGCATGAGAGCCTTTAGGGTAATAGTTTGCGTACTTTACAGGTGATAGAAGGTGATTGAAACCATGTTTGCGACAACCGCTGTAAAACATATCAATACAACAGAGAGCGCTTCTGCGCTGCATTGTGTCAATGATTGGCCGATGAAAGAACTGAGTCATAATTTTTCAAAGGGGTAACATTCATGACTTGCTCTTCAGCTGGATGGACCCACCGTCCCAATTTAATACTAATATATTTAATACTAATATATTTTATCTTCGCGTTATCTCACATCGATTCTAACATCTTACTAAAAATAAAATTCAACATATAAACCAGAAAGCGAAGTTATATTAAAAATATTAAAATGTATAATCCCTAAGAGAATATATTAATATATCTTTAATGATCGATTTATCAGCACAGCTTCCATCTGTCTTTTTTTAACAAATCGCTACAATAACTTTCTAACTGTGTTATTGTCTTCCCTCTCCCTACCGCTTAGTAGGGACTTCTGGTTAACTTCCGATATGGCATCTCGGCACGCTCTCGTCGCCCTCTAAGCCTAAAAAAATATTTCGGTGGTACTATGTCAGAACAAACTCAAAATATAGTTAAAATAAATCCTTTCATTAAAAATAATGAGATGGAAAATATTCACATTTCAATGCCTTCCATTTCTACCCTCAATCAGAGTAAAGCATCTATACCAACGGCTATCATTTATTGCGAAGCCAACTTTGGGAAAATTGATGGTAAAACTGCCAATGGACTTGTTAGGCATTCACAAAATTATCGAGTGCTTTCCGTCATTGATAGTCAGCAAGCGGGCTTAGACTCCGGTGTCGTACTTGGTGACGAAGCCAATGAAATCCCTATTGTTTCGAATTTGGGCGAAGCTGTTGCTATCGCGGATGAGACACCTGACTATTTCATTTTTGGTCTCGCGCCATCCAGTGGGATGTTATCTGAGTCTGAAAGAAGTCTTATTCTTGAAGCCATGGCGCTAAAGATGAATATCGTCAATGGACTGCACGAATTTCTTAACGACGACCCTCAATTAGTCGAGGCAAGCAAAGCCAATAATGTTGAGATTTTAGATATTCGTCGCCCTAAAAATAAAAAAGATTTGCAAGCATTTAGTGGGAAAATACATGATACAAAATGTCCACGCATAGCCATTATGGGCACCGATTGTGCAATAGGAAAGCGCACAACAGCCACTATGCTGACAAAGACTCTGCAGGAACATGGTCTTAATGTGGTCATGATCGCGACAGGACAAACGGGAATCATTCAAGGTGCCCCCTATGGTGTCGCTTTAGATGCCGTCCCCTCTCAATTCTGCGCAGGAGAACTAGAAGCCATTATTGTAAAAGCCTACGAATTAGAGGAGCCAGATCTGATCATTATTGAAGGACAAGGAGCATTAAGTCATCCCGCTTTCTCAACGAGTGCATTTATATTACGTGGAAGTTGCCCAACAGGTGTGATCTTACAACACGCACCTAACCGCTTAAGCCGGAGTGATTTCCCGAAAATGCCAATGCCATCTATTGCTTCTGAAATAGAACTGATTGAAATGTTTGCGGATACTCCGGTTATAGGGTTAACTCTTAATCACGAAAATATGTCTTCTGATGAAATACTATTTAAGATTCAAGAATATTCCGCTGAGTTTTCTATACCAGTCACGGATGCTCTATCTCAACCTAAAGAACATCTTCTACACATGGTTTTGTCTGCATTTCCTCATTTAAATGAAAAACTTATGATTAATAAGAGTTGAATAATCCTAGGTTAGAAATAAATTGCTCCAAAATTCATCATAACGCTCATGCACTGTTCAACCGATTAGGTAAAAAAGGCATCTCAGTTACCCCTGTCACTAAAGTGTGTTTAGGGCACCCTGAAATTGTGCAAACACTGATCAATGCAGGCGCTGATATGATCGCGGATTCGCGAATTGAAAATATTGAGAGTATGAGACATTCAGGCATCAATGTTCCTATGATGCTAATCCGTTCCCCGATGCTGAGTCAGGTCTCGAGGGTGGTTCAGTCTTGTGATATTAGCCTCAACACAGAGCTTGCCGTCATTAAGCAGCTATCAAAGGCCGCCAGCAGTTCTGGTCGCGTTCATGGTGTCGTGATCATGATCGAGCTAGGTGATCTTCGTGAAGGTGTGATGCAAGACAATCTCGAGGATTTTATCCGTCAGATGATTCATTTACCAAACATTGTACTTAAAGGAATCGGAACGAACCTGACATGCCGCTATGGGGTAGCTCCTGATCACGATAAAATGTCTAATTTGTCAGATCTTGCCGATGAAATAGAAAGAAAATTCGGTATCACATTAGATATTGTCTCTGGAGGAAATTCCGCTAACCTTAATTGGGCATTTAACAATAAGAAAAAAAATCGAATCAATCACCTACGGGTGGGAGAAGCGATTTTTTTAGGCTGTGAAACCCTTTATCAACAAACCATTGATGGTCTTTTTACTGACGCCATAATTCTGATTGCTGAAGTTATCGAATCGAAGGAAAAACCGTCATTGCCATGGGGGGATTTAGGTTTGAATGCTTTTGGCGAGCAGCAAAAAACCTTAGATAGAGGCAATGTTTCACAAGCTATTCTAGCCATCGGACGGCAATATGTGAGCATCGAAGGGCTTAAGCCGCCTATAGGGGTAACTATTGTCGCATCAACCAGCGATCACCTTATTGTCGAAACCTCTGATTTTGCTTTAACTGTAGGGCAAGAAGTTCGGTTTCAATTGAATTACAGCGCTCTTTTATCTTCTATGTCGTCACCGTTTATTCATAAATGCCTCATTGAGAATTAGGATTTTTCCACTCATCTCACATTGGGGGCTTCGATACTTATTGGTTGTACCTTGCATCTACAATCAGGCAGTGAATAATGTTAGTCGCACCATAAAACGAGTGTGATCTCTAGTATACTACGTTCAAAATGCAGAATTTAACACAAAAGTAGTCTGCCTCCCTCCCGAAGGGCGAGTTCCCAGTAAAAAAGTGTCCCTAAATAAAGGAAGAAAATGAAAGATCATGCTGTATTTACCCAATTAAATGATGCGATTTTGCTTAATTTCGACGCCTTTAGCTTCTGGGAAAGAGCGTTTCTTTCCGATATTCAAGATAAAATGATGCATGAATATCAACTTTCTAGCAAACAACGATTATTGACGCTAAAAATACTCGGAAAAAAAACTAACACGAGATCTTGATATCTTTGTTTACGCCGGCGTACACGAGTGAAGAGCCTTAAGTATCGAGATGAAAATGTCCCTAGAAACTAAATTTCGTCAAATAGTCAGGAGGCCAGGCTGACTATGAGGGGTTTTCCGGGGCAATGAAACGATAAGACAATTTCAACTGCCATGACGTATCGGTGCGAATGATGCACGAGTGGGTATCCCTGATACTCTTCCTTCATGTTAGAATGCCCGTCCATGTTCTTCTGTTTTAGCCTCCAGCATTAACAGTTGTTTATTAATCATACACCTGAGACTCCAAATGCCATTTTCCAACCTTGGATTAAGCGATCCGATTTTAAAAGCTGTAACCGAATTAGGCTACAAGACCCCTACGCCTATTCAAAAGAAGGCTATTCCGGTCATATTGACGGGTAAGAACCTTATCGCTGCCGCGCAGACGGGTACAGGTAAAACAGCTAGTTTTGTATTACCGATATTACAAATGCTGAGCGATAAGCATCCCGTACGAGCAAAACGCATTCGCGCCCTCATCCTTGCGCCAACCCGAGAGCTGGCGGTGCAGGTTGAAGACAATATTGTGCAATACAGCAAGCATCTGAACCTCACCTCGCTGGCGATGTATGGCGGTGTTGATTACAAAGAGCAAAAGCAGCGCCTCATAGAAGGTGTCGATATTTTGGTTGCGACTCCTGGTCGACTGCTGGATATGTATACCCAAAGAGCCGTGCATTTTGATGAGCTAGAAATACTGGTTTTAGATGAAGCCGATAGAATGCTCGACATGGGCTTTATCGAAGACATTAATAAGATCATTGAACGCTTACCTTCACAAAGACAAAACCTGCTATTTTCGGCCACACTGTCAAAGCAGGTTCGCATCTTGGCCAAAACCGCGATTGAACATCCGGTAGAAATATCAGTCTCTTCCGATAGCACTACGACCCCGAAGATTGACCAATGGTTAATTACTGTCGATAAAGACAAAAAATCGGCATTGCTGAGCCATTTAATTCAAGAGAATGACTGGGATCAGGCGCTTATTTTTATCGAAACAAAGCACGGTGCAGCGAAGTTAGTCAGCCAGCTTGAAAAGCGCGGAATTAAAGCTGAAGCAATTCACAGTGGCAGAAGTCAGGATGCACGGGCAAAAGTATTGGCTGACTTTAAATCGGGTCAACTCAAATTACTGGTAGCAACCGGCATTGCTGCGCGTGGTATCGATATTGACGAGCTGACGCGTGTAGTTAACTATGACTTACCTTACCCAGCTGATGACTATGTTCACCGTATTGGTCGTACTGGCCGTGCTGGCGCTTCTGGCGAAGCGATCTCCTTTGTTTCCAGAGATGATTTCAGAAACCTTTGCGCAATCGAAAGTCGCTTGGGGCATCTTATTACCCGAAAAGAGATTGAAGGCTTTGTACCCAGCAAAGAAGTACCGGTATCTATTTTGAATTACGTTCCAAAGAATAAGCAAAACGCCGGACGCCATAATTCAAAAAACAACAAACCAGCTAACGGCCGGACTCAAGATAGGAACAAACGGTAATAACAGGCTGAGAGCCTGACGCTCAACATTGAGAAAAAGCGAGTACTGCAATTGCAGCACTCGCTTTTTTTATAATGAGCTTGTTGTGATCTGTTAATTAATCACGCTATTATTTTTTCGGCTTCCATGCTTTGAGGTCAATGTCTAGATCAGGGAAATCTTTCGGGTTGAACAGCGGATGTTCAATACCGGCTTTGAGTTGCTTCTTATAGTCCTTCAAAATACGGATAAGTGTAGGAAACAGCATGATAAGTACTAACAAGTTAACGATAGCAAGAATACCCATCATTGGATCTGAGAAGAAAAACACCGAGGTTGCTCCCGGAGCAACGGCGCCCATAAAGATAATCCCGATCACAACAAAGCGAAGAATATGTACAGACAGTTTGTTCTGTGACATGAATGTGAGGGCGTTTTCCCCCAGGTAGTAGTTGTAGATAATAGAACTAATAGAAAAGAGTAAAATCGCCCCGGTCAGAAAGTACTGAGACCAGTCCCCTATGTGTGAAACTAATGACTGCTGAGTCAGAACGACACCATCAATACCTTCTGCGCCAGGTACATAAACATCACCCAGGAGGATAACGAATGCCGTACAACTACAGATTAGGATTGTATCGATAAAGACCGATAAAGACTGCGTGATCCCCTGGCTGATTGGGTGAGTAACATCTGCCGTTGCGGCGACATTGGGCGCGGAACCCAACCCCGCTTCGTTTGAGAACAAGCCTCGGCGCAAGCCTTGTGCCATCGCAGCCCCCATCCCGCCACCTACTGCCTCTTCCAAACCAAATGCATTCGATACGATACTCACAATGACTGCAGGGATCTCCGTGATGTTGATGAGAATAACGATAAGCGCCATTGCTACATATCCGATCGCCATAATAGGTACGATAACATCCGCAGTTTTAGCAATACGTTTAATACCACCGTAAATAATGAAACCAGTAACAATCGCTAGCAAGCCCCCCGTCCACATGCGGTCAATACCCAGGCTATCCTGAGCTGCCCCTGCAACCGTATTTCCTTGAAAAGCATTAAAACCAATCGCAAAGGAAGCTATCAAACAAACAGCATACAGGTAAGCAAGCCACCTGTAGTCTTCACCAAGACCATGAATTATCGAACGTGCTGCACCACCCCGAAATACATCGCCTTCTTTACGCTTATAAAGCTGAGCGAGTGAACATTCTACCAGGCTTGTTGCCATACCAACCAGTGCAATAGCCCACATCCAGAATACCGCACCAGGGCCACCAAGCGTTATTGCAACAGCAACACCTGCAATGTTACCGCCACCAACACGGCCACCTACAGATAATAAAAGTGCTTCACGACCCGAAATTGCGTTTCTGTCGGCTGTTTGGTTTTTGTTTAATAAGACACGGAACATACGCCCAAAGAACGTAAATTGAACAAATCCGGTAACAAAAGTAAAAAATAGACCTAATACTACCAGGAACGGTATAAGTGCCCACCCCCAGGTAAGATCTCCAATTACACCAAAAAAGCTTTCTAATAATTCCATCTCTACTCCTAAACATGTCATCCCGGAATAGAGGAACGAGATATCCGGGGTCAAATACTAACCACATGCTCTTTAGATTCCGTATAAGTTTATTCCTCACTTTACGGAATGACGAAGCGTGATTGCTGAGCCACCAAAACGTCTGTGATGTAGTGCCAGCCCTGAATTGATAATTGAAAAAAGTATAGTCGGTCATAACATCTTTGGTCGGAAATCTCTGAGTCGTTTGGGTTATTTCAACGCCAAAAGTATCCGCACAGCTAAAAATACTATCTGTCCGGTTGGGCATGGCGATCCCTTTCAATCTTATAGGTGCCGTCAAAAGTGAGGGCACCTAAGCGGGTGCAGAAAATCGGTTTCAAACTATACTTCCAAGCGAGTGCGCTCGATATACATGTCGAGATCATAAACACAGCCGGATCAATCTCGTTTATTTTTACACAGGGATACAGGAGGGTCATCGCGATGGCTGAAAGGGACAGAAGTAAAAAGTATTTAGTGCTCGTTATGGGAGAGAAAATCGTGAGGCTCCTGTGGTGGGCCGGATTAAAGAAAGCGACATCTCTCTTTAATAATAAGCACGAAAAGCTTGAACTATTCATCCAGGAGTTCCTGACAGAATTTGCAAAAGTAGGGTTCCTGACGAAAGTGCTTGGCGAAAAACCGCTGGAGCCTTTTAGTGCTGATGACAGCGAGCTCAACGAAAAATATTATGATAATAGTGATCGCTATACGCAAGCGCTGATGAATTTTTTCATCGATCTCACCCCTTTTAAAAAAGAATGTAAAATCACCCCATTGCACCCTCCTGTGGATGTCCACAAAATCAACCCCACGCCAAATGAAACTTGGTTCTTTCTAAATGGGATCGGAACTAACGAGGACATGGCAACGGTGAATGCCCGCATGCTCAGCGATATATTTAGGCGCCCCATCACCCCACTGCACAACCCTGGCAATGGTTTCATGGCGGATTTAATGGAAGTCATGAATGGAAGAGCCTTCAACCGTAATACTGCCATCGCAGAATCCGCCAGGGATCACATCTGGAGTGAACTAAAAAAAGTTAAGGAGCAGATGAGAACCGCTGATGAGAAGATGAAAAAATCTTACAAGATCGTGGTAATTGCCCACTCCCAGGGAGGCCTCATCATATCAAACGTCGTCAAGATGCTGCTTCAAGAGCACAGTGCCAATCCACTGCTAAGTCAACTGGAAATCTACACCTTCGCCTCTGCACATGATGAATATCCCTATTCTTGTACCGACGCACAGCGACCTCAGGTTCCATTCACCGAGCACTTCGCGAACAAAGAAGATTATGTCGCACAGGTTGGCGTACTCAAGGCTGGCAGCAAAAAAACGGTGGGAAATATCTACATTAAGAATGGGGCCGGGCATCTGCTGAATTTTCACTACCTGAGAGACTTCGTTCACGGCAGGTATGAAGGCAAGGAAAACAGTCGCCTGTTTTCTCTGCTTGGCGGAAGCCGCCTGGCCGATACCGAAAAGTGAGCAAAGACAAGAATATGAGATAGAAGGCGAGCGGGTCCAGGATCGACGCTCTGATAGGATCCGCTGTAGCTGCCTGACTACGGACTTTTCTTCCTTTTTATTAAGCAAAAAAGGCGCACATGCATGGCACATGTGCAACCTAAAAGACAGTCACCCATGGTGAGGTGACAATCCGAACAAGGTTACATTCCTTCTGGGTTAAGAGATGTAACCAAGTATCGACAGCTATTTTATTTCTGCCAATTTTTCGACTGCTTGGGTCAGTCTGTCGATTTTGTTATCCATATGATCAAGCTTTTCACGATCAATTCCGCTTAGGCGATATAACAGATCATTCTTACCCGCTTCAGCTTCATCGGTGACTTGCTCTGCTTTCTTAGCAATCCGTTCTTTTGTCTGAGTTTCTACTTCTTTACCACGTTCAACCAGCTCATCAAACACGGTTGTTGTTTTCTCATTAACTTGCTGGGCTTCTTCCAGTGTACGGCTATATAAACCAAGACCTGCTAACCAGATATTGCGCGCAACACCTTCACCATTCTCTACGACATTCTTAGCCGCTTTCACTATTGTTTTATCGTTCATAATCATACCCTTATACGCTTCTGCGCTGATCTATACAATGGTTAATCGTTAGTGACTCACCCCGAAACCAGTCTTCCTATTACTATCTGGTATGGCGACTTTTGCTAACTTACGGCGTACTTACGCCAGAGTGGCTTGTGCATCTTTAGCAACGGCTTATTTTTCAGTCTTAACGGGTTTCTTTTTTGTTGCAGGCTGTTTTTGCTCTTGTTTGCGAGCTAATAACGCCTCAATATTTGCCGTTAGTTGGTCGATTTTGTCATCAACACGATCTAGCTGATCATTGTCAATGCCAACAAATTTCTGCACCATTTTGTGCACACGCTCTTCAATCGCAACGGAAGTGTGGCTACGAGCCGTATGTACACGTTCTTTGGTATTTAATTCAATGGCACGGCCGCGCTCAACCAACTCATCAAATAAGCTTTTACCTTTACCTGATAACTGGTTTACTTCATCAGTACTCTTTGCGTATGCACCTAAACCGGCCAGCCAGATGTTATGAACCAACGCGTCACGAACAAGATTTTTCTCTTTGCCGGTTTCTTCTACTTGCTGTTTGAATATGCCCATTGTTGTGCCCTCTTTCGCTCATATAATCGTTAATCAGCCTGTGGGGATTACCTGATTGCTTATAAACAGAATAAGAATTTAAATTAGAGTGTTCTAACTAAAATAGCTATTTAGACTTCAGGTCGGTGATCCCGATTGGCATTAGTTAACATCACAACTAAGATATAACTTGGATATAAAGACGATTGATCTAAAGAATCAATGGATTGTATGAACTCAATCACGGCACGATATCTGGTTGCTTGCTAGTTTGATTATATGACCTGTCGATTTCTTATTCGTTTGGTTATAAAGCATTAAATACAGGACGTATCAACGCAAGGGGTGGCTTATGAATACTCAATTTACAATTACTATTGCAGGCCAGGATCATCCGCAATTAGTCAGTCAACTCGCAGCTACAACCCATAAGCTTGGGGGAAAGTGGTTAGTTAGCAAAATTAGCCGCTTAGATCAGCAATTAGTCGGTATCATCAAAATAGAAATTCCAGTAGCTTCCGCTGATCAATTAAAACAGGAGCTCAAGGCTCTTAAAGAATTTCATGTCCGTATCGTCGAAAACACTGAACCGGCAAGCCAGAGTAAACGCGAACAAATAACGTTGAAAGTTGAATCGACTGATCGCCTTGGAATCGTTAACGATATTAGCCATATACTCGATAATATCGGTATAAACATCATTCAAATTGAAAACCATCGTGTTGCGCTAGCTGACCTCGGCCGAACCGTATTTTTTGCTGAATTAGCCGTGGATATGCCAGCCGAAGTCAGTATCGAACAGCTGGTAGAAGCCGTTCAGCAGGTCGAGGAAAATATGAGAGTCGAAGTGATCAGTTAGCATTGCTTCCTATGGATAAATGGCTTGCTACGAAAAAAGCGGATCCCATAGGATTCGCTTTTTGCTTATACACGTCCTGGTCCCAAAAATCGGGCTACACTGAAAGATAACTATCGTCAGGGGAGGTCGTCATGTCATATCCGGTAGTCTGCGTGAACTGCGGTACAACACTCCACGAAATTAGATATCAACAATCAGCAGATAATCCGCCTCTGACCGATCCTCCACTGGGCACGTGTTTTTATGAGGTCGAATGTACCTGTACTCAATGTGGCGCTGTCTCGTGGCACGATCCGGAATTAATTTTTGAGGCTCAATCAGAATACATAGAAAGTAAGTGATTGCTTACCGAGAAACCACATAATTTGTAAAGCTCACACTAGGCATCAGCAAGCAACGATATCCAGCGTTGATGCCTGTCGATGTAACGACGAATGTAACTGCAGACAGGGACAACTTTGAAGCCATCTGACTCAATCTGCGCTAACACCGCTTCCATTAATACACTGCCGTAACCTTGCCCTCTCAGTTCATGAGGCACTTCAGAATAGTTAAGATATAAAACCTTATCCTGCTTGGTATAGCTCACCAATGCCCAATGTTCTGGCTGAACTTGTACTCGGTACTGTTGCTTAGCCGTATCGTGTTCAACACTGTATTCGCGTTTGGTTATCATGGCCTTAACTACCTTGATGATTAGCGCTTGTGCTCGCCGTGGAAAGCGTAACGACTATACTTGTTTCCATCTTCCGTCACCGCTACGTACTTAATGGATCTTGAATGATTCAATGATAGCGGTACAAATACACGTCCCTTCTTATTAGTCTGGAACGTATTACGATTATTAGGCAGGTTTTTTAGTGACACTGTCGCATTCGCAGCTGGCTGGCCGTTCTCTGTTACCGTTACCCACGCCCCGCTTTGCGTATCCGACACACTGATATCAGCAAGTGATATTGAAGAAAAAGCAATCATCATAGACGACAGAACAACATTTACTTTTTTCATCTTAGTTTCTCCATCATTTCGTTTTAGCCGCTATTATTTCCTTCACCTTACTGAGCATAAAACGTGTTCGGCTCAGGAAAAGGAGTCATATTTATAAATTAATAGTAGTGCTTTTTAGGTAAACAAAGGCTGAATGCATGTAAAGTTAAGTAAAAGGATGAGATGGTGTATCTGGCTTTCCTGCGTAACAGGCCCCCCACTCGTTATTTTCTTTTGTGTGATATTTAGTTCAAACCTATCTTGCTCAGAATTTTTCCAAACCGGTATACTCTTCTGCGTGGAAATGATTTCCTGTTCCGTTTCTTCTGCCTGTAAAGGAATGTTCTCCAAATCGGCTTTTGCTGCCTCGATAGCTTTTTCTGCCATTTTAGGGCCCATTGCCAATCCTTCGCTGTTGAGATAACTATAGGTACTGAACCCAAAGGAAGATAGCGTAAAAATTTGCTGTAGTTATTCAAATTATTCGAACAGATACAACCCAATCTGACGCGAAAATATAATAAAACAATAACAACAACTTAATAGCCGACAGGGGAGGAATGCACACCTTTCTTACTGTTTGTTTTACGATCAATCAAGCCTGTCGTTTAAATAATTTCGTGAAGAATGAATGCGTTATTGTCATGATAGTTTAGAGGATATTCAAGCAGATACTGTTAAATTTCAGATTATGACAAGGGCCAGCCGCTTCGCTGGCACTCATAGATGACATGTAAACCAGATAATTTAGCTTAACTGAAAATGCACAGCATCTTTTCTAAATTGGCTGTACTTTGCAATCAGTTCGCTTTTGTTCAGTGTTTCATCGCCCAAGAAGAAGACGTCTCCAGCACGTAATTGATCGAAGTTGTTGTCAATTAGCTTCAGAGCTAAATCCGCTTTTTTCAAGGTATAGGGAGTGCAAGACTGGCCGTGTAAATCATCGAGTAGATCAAGAACATTGGAACGGTAGGTTTCTGCAAGATATAACTCTCGCAAAGTAACCTCATTACCCAGTGCAGCCTGCCAACGATGATTAATTGCCTGCTGCCAGGTAATCACACTCGCGTCTGCGCCGAGTTCAACAAGCCGTTGTAGTTTCTTCTGATAGGCTTGTAGCGCACACTGTTTTTCGAGCTTATACAGCTCAAATAATGCCTCTGTAGATAGATTGAGTGGGTTTTTCAGTAAAAAATCAAAAAAGAAACGGGTTTCGAACCGCTCTATGCCATGAAATAGCGGCGTATCTTGACCATTGCTATTAAAGTGAGTCTTAGGATCAAATTGATACATATAACCAAAGTCGAACAGTTTTATCTCGTTTTGGGTATCGAGTAAAATGTTGCCCGGACAGAAATCCCACTCGAACAGTCCACTCAGTTCAAGGTTTACTATGGTAGAAAAAATCTGTTGGAATACATCGCGATTTAATGTGGGTAACGGTTTACCTTCAACCCACGGTGACAGAATAATACCGTCTCTGAATGAGGCAAATTGGGTATCGACGATATGCTTTAAGCATTCGGGATAACGTTGTTTCAGTTCGGTCAGATCTCGCCTGCGCTGAACTTCGTTTAAAAAGGATGTTTGGCCATCAATATTATTGACCAAACTGACTTCCCTTTTTAATTTCAACGTCCAGCTTTGGTCGTTAATTCGCAGATGATAAACCACCGCGGTGAGACCGGAATTAAATGTTTCTACCACATAGATTGATTCAACAGATATGGCTTTGAGTTGTGCCAGTGTTAACGGAAAGCCTTGCAAGGTGCCGACTTCGATATTCTGCCCGCTCTCTATAAACGTTTGCTGATCTCGATGACGTTGCTGTTCCAGATTCATTCTCCGCTCTCCTTAGCATCGTAAAGTAACAACAGCCGGTGAGAATATAGAGAAACATGTCCTACATACTGTGATTAAAGTAGTAGATTCCACATCCGACTCTAGGGGGCTTTTTATCTCAATATTACAGCGGTTGAAAGATAAACAGATCTTAGATGAAAACAGCGATATAACGGAACAAGCTAATTACTGTTAATAACTTCATTTGAAATAAGAGATAGAGCTTGGTCTAATGCCTCATCTCCTTTCATCATACCGTATATCATATTAGGGATAACCGCGACTCGCGTACCATATTTACTGGCTATTTTCTGCAAGTTATCTTCATAAAAACTAATCTGAGGTCCTATTAGGCAAACATCACAATTTTTCATTTGATCATTCATTTCAATCTCGGCAAATGCATCAACTGTACACTCTATCCCTCTGTTTTTTGCCTCTGCTCTCATTCTCTTTGCCAGTATACTGGTCGAGAATCCACCACCGCAGCACAATATAATTCTCATATCCCTTTCCACCATTTTAATTACATCACTTGAATGTGAGAACGATAGCATAACCATCAAATACTGGGACTGATACTTGCTTCAATTGGTGTGAATCGACTCTAAATCTGATAAAAATTAATATAACTTGTTACATACCAATGAGTTAAAAAATATAGGCATAATCGCCACTACGAATAAAAACCGCCTCTATAAAAGGCGATTTTTAAAGGTCTTAATACAAGCTCATGTTATTGGCTATAACAGAGACTCAATGTCGTAATCTTTACCGTAATGTTCAACAACAAAATCGATATCTTTGTCGCCCCGTCCGGATAAGTTCACCAGAATACTGCCTTTCACACCTTGCTGAGCCAATTTTATGGCATAAGCGATCGCGTGGGACGATTCGATGGCGGGAATAATGCCCTCTGAACGCGACAGCTCAAAAAATGCAGCAATCGCTTCATCATCGTCAACGGTGCCATATTCAGCACGGCCAAGATCTTTCAGGTAACTATGTTGGGGTCCAACGGCCGGATAATCCAACCCACTGGCAACGGAATAGACTTCCTGAGGCTCACCTTGATCATCTTTAAGCATGTAAGACTTAAAGCCGTGCATAACCCCGGGTTCACCTAAAGTTAGGGTTGCCGCGTGCTCACCCGGCGTTTTTAATGTGTGCCCTGCTGGCTCAACACCGTGAAGCGCAACCTGCTCGTCTTGCAAAAAGGCACTGAACAGCCCCATCGCATTCGAGCCACCACCGACACAGGCAACCAGATTATCTGGCAACTGTCCGGTCATTTCCTGGAACTGTTCACGGGCTTCATTACCGATGATCGACTGAAAATCGCGCACCATCATCGGGAAAGGATGAGGCCCCACCACCGAACCAATGGCATATAACTGAGTGACCGGATCACTAAGGTAAGCAGCAAACGCGGCATCTACGGCTTCTTTCAGGGTCTTACGACCATGAGTAACCGGGATCACATTCGCACCTAAAATACGCATTTTGACGACATTCGGATGCTCTTTAGCAATATCAACTTCTCCCATATAGATATCACATTTCAGCCCAACCAATGCCGCGGCTGTTGCTAGCGCCACACCGTGCTGTCCGGCACCCGTTTCTGCAATCAGCTTTTTCTTGCCCATTTTCTTTGCCAGCAATGCTTCACCGAGACAATGATTAATTTTATGGGCACCGGTATGGTTGAGATCTTCACGTTTGAGATAAATATCAGTGCCATATTTCTCAGAAAGATTCTGCGCGTGAAAAATAGGGCTGGGACGCCCGACAAAATGTTTATACAAACGAGCCAATTCTGCGCGAAATTCAGGATCTTTGCGGCATGCAGAATAAGATGCCGTAATTTGATCCATTACAAGCTGCAACTCTTCCGGAATAAAACTACCACCGTACTCACCGAAATACCCTTTAGCATCAGGAAGATCGTGTTCAAAAGTGTTTTCCATGGGACTCCCTATCCTCTATGTATTAAATCCCTCTTATCATATGGATATAATGAACATAAGTGAATATAAAACAGCAGGTATTGACGATTTAGCAATCGAAGAAATCAGATTATCAGCGCGAATCGCGATCACTGAACAGCCATTTATTTTGATTAAAATGTGACCACCACCCCGCATTAGAGTTATTACTCATGTGACAGTTCTTTTCTTGGTTTAATGTTAATGACGTTAACACACTGTAACGTTAACTTTATTTTAGGATGCAATGTCTTAACGGCGATTGGGAGCCCTCCAATGAAAATGTTAAACCTGCCAAAAAATTTCTTTTTCAAGAAACAACCTGTCCGGCATCATTCAACTGCAATAACGAAAGGAGTGTTACTTAACCCAAAAACTGAAAATTATGGCCAGCTGGATGAAGCTTCACAAAAATTAATTAGAAGCACCATTGCCTTCTTTGAGCAACGGGGCAAAGCCAAACTCAAAGAAGATGATCATGAACGCCTTTGGTACGCGGATTTTTTAGAGTTTGTGAAAAAAGAACAGCTGTTTGCCACTTTTCTGACTCCCGACGCTTACGGCAATAAAGATGCCCGCTGGGATACATTCCGCAACTGCGCCCTGAACGAAGTACTTGGCTTTTATGGGCTGGCGCACTGGTATACCTGGCAGGTTAGCATTTTAGGTCTGGGGCCGATCTGGATCAGTGACAATGAAAAGGTCAAACAAAGAGCCGTCAAGTTACTCAAAGAAGGCGGCATATTCGCTTTTGGCCTCTCAGAAAAAGAACATGGCGCCGATATCTACGCCAGTGACATGTACCTGACGCCACAGGAAGATGGCACGTATAGGGCTAACGGCAGCAAATACTACATAGGCAATGGGAATAAGGCAGCACTGGTTTCCACCTTTGGTAAGCTATCTGATACCGACGAGTACGTCTTCTTTGTGGTGGACTCCCAACACGACAACTATGAATTAGTTCAGAATGTTGTTAACTCTCAAAACTATGTGGCCGAATACCGCCTTAATGACTACCCTATCCGCGAAGAAGACATTCTTGCAAAAGGGCGGGATGCCTGGGATATGGCGCTCAATACCGTTAATGTCGGCAAATTCAACCTTGGCTGGGCATCTATCGGTATCTGTACCCACGCCTTCTACGAAGCAATAAACCATGCTTCTCACCGCCGGTTATTTGATCACTATGTGACCGATTTTGTCCACATCAAACTATTATTTACCGAAGCCTATGCCCGCCTTGCCGCAATGAAGCTATTTGCCCAGCGAGCGATCGATTATATGCGCGCTGCGGGACCGGACGATCGGCGTTATCTGTTATTTACCCCGATGGTCAAAATGAAAGTGACGACCCAGGGTGAAGAGGTAATGAACCAGTTATGGGATATTATGGCCGCCAAAGGGTTTGAGAAGAATATGTACTTCGAGATGGCGGTCAGGGATATTCGCGCCCTGCCAAAACTGGAAGGCACAGTACACGTCAATATGGCGTTAATATTGAAGTTTATGGGTAACTACTTCTTTAAACCGGGTAAGTTTGCGGATATCCCGCAAATGGATCAAGCGACCAATGATGATTTTTTGTTTAATCAGGGCGCAACCAAAGGGTTAGGTAAAACTCGCTTCCATGATTATCGTAAGGTTTACGCTAAAGTGGATTTACCCAACGTTAATCTGTTTAAAAAACAGATCCGCCTGCTGAAGATCCTGTTACTTGTGGGTAAACCTACCGCAGAGCAGAAAAAGGACTTCGATTTTCTGTTAAATCTCGGCGAGCTGTTTACATTGGTGGTTTACGGGCAATTGATTTTGGAAAAAGCCAAACTGATCGATCTCGATGATGATATGGTCGAGCAAATCTTTGACTTTATTATTCGTGATTTCTCAAAATTTGCCCTACAGCTCGGTGCCAAATCGAGCGCAACGCTACTGCAGCAGAAAATTTGTGGCCGTATGATCAAACGTCCGACTGTGGACAATGAACGCTATCAGCGCGTGCTGAATAATTATGTTTATGTCACCAAAGATCAATACGAGATGAATCCATAATCTTCTTACATCTCTTAATGACAGTTAGCAACGGCCCAAGCTAACGGGCCGTTGTCTTTCCAATGCTAAAAATGACAGCAAAATAAAGCAATCAACCACTCCCTCCCCTATCTGCAACCATTGAAGTCTTTCTACAGCAATGACCAACTTTCATCTGTCACACACAGCCCAGCAATATTTTCATCAGCTCGATTTAAGGATTCAAACTCAAAGATAGCTTCTGTCTTTCTCTTAACAAGAAAATGGTTCGAATATATATGCGACAAAATTTCAGCATCATTCACCACTTACTTCAACACCCGAAAACCTTTCAGATTAAATCACTAAATTACATATCATATTCAGAATTATACAAAAAGAGTAAAAAGTCACAAAATAAGAAGAAAACTCTTTCACCTCAATAAATTAGACAAAACATAAGCATTAATCACAATTATATTAACAGTGTTTCCTATAGATTAATTAGTTTGATCCCAGTCAATAATACTTTATCGGCATAGCTCAGAATGGCTTCGTGTTTACGTTATTCCCCCTTCAACATTATGATAACGAGGTTATTTTTTTATGAGTGATAAAGCTCCGCAAAGCCGCAAAGTAACCATAGGCTGTTACATTGCACTGGCTTTTGCTGCCGTCTTTTTCTCCGGGCTGATGAAGTCTAGCGAATGGTATGGCGTATTTGATTTCACCACTCTAAACGGCTCATTCGGGAAGGTGGTGTATAAAGTGCAGGAAACTGCAGAGGGAATCCAAACTGCAACTTATACCCTGCGCGGTAAAGGAGGCAGCGGTGCCCGTGATGGCTTTATTTTCGCCTTTACGCTGATCCCGACTGTTATGTTTGCACTAGCGATGATCCAGGTTTTAGAGCACTACGGTGCGCTAGATGCTGCTCGAAAATTACTTACCCCTCTTCTCCGACCACTGATGGGGATCCCGGGTGATAGCGGTCTGGCACTGATTGCGTCGCTGCAATCTACCGATGCCGGTGCATCCATGACGCGCGCACTCATCGATGAAGGTAAGCTCAGCAAAAAAGAAGGTGACGTATTTACTATGTTCCAATTCTCTGCGGGCGCAACCATTGTTAACTTTTTCTCTTCCGGCGCAGTGTTATTTACCCTGACAGCGGTTGATGGCTCCGTTGCTGTTCCAGCTTCAATTGGCTTGTGTCTGATGGTGATGTTTGTGTTGAAAATTTTTGGAGCCAATATGATGCGCCTTTACCTGAATATGACTGAAGCGAAGAACACCAAAAAATCCCTTCAAGAGGAGAATGCATAATGTCTGAATTAGCAAAGAAACCGATGATTACAGACGTTTTCGTCGCAGGCGCTCGTAAGGGTTGGAATATTGCAGTAACCAGTACCGTTCCTAATGTACTGATGGCTTTTGTGGTGATTAAAGCATTGCAAATTACCGGATTACTTGATCTTATGGGCAGTGTTTTCTCTCCGATCATGGGGCTTGTTGGCCTTCCCGGTGAAGCTGCAGCAGTGCTGATGGGTGCCTGGATGTCGATGGGCGGTGCAGTCGGCGTGGTTATCACCTTATTCGACTCAGGTGTACTGACCGGCGAACACATTGCGATCCTTGCTCCGGCCATTTACCTAATGGGTTCACAAATTCAATATGCTGGTCGTGTACTGGGTGTAATTGGCACCGAAGGCCGACTTATTCCTGTCATGATTGGCTTGTCTGTTCTCAATGCTTTCATTGCCATGTTCTTTATGAACATTTTTTTATAACGCAATTCCTTTTTACAAAATATTCAGGGGTGAAGTTCCGCCCCTGCATCTTACTGTTTAATCCCTTTTTGTTACTGCTTTTAGCTGTAACTTTGGAGTTTCTATGAGTTTTTCACTTCAATCCTACCTAGATGAACTACGTCCTTTGATCGATCTAGACTGCGGTACACTTACCAAGTCCGGAATAGAAAAGGTCGCCACCATTCTTTCTGAAAAATATCAGCAGCTGGGATGGACTATTAAACGTATTGATTTAGGTGATGCAGGCTGTGGCTTGGAGATCAGAAACAAACCAGAAGCAGAGAATATCGATGTCATGTTGATTGGTCACATGGATACGGTATTTCCTGAGGGCACAGCAGCTGAAAGACCGATGACTGTTACAGGTGATCGTGCTTACGGGCCTGGTGTTTCCGATATGAAATCTGGATTACTCACTATTATCTATGCCTTACGTCAGCTTGATCACCATGTATTAGATAAACTCTCACTGTGCGTGTGTATGAATCCGGATGAAGAAATCGGCTCAATCTATTCTTCAAAGTGGTTGGCAAGCGTAGCAAAACAGTCAACAAACGTACTGGTTGCAGAAGCTGCACGTGCTGACGGCTCTTTGGTTAAAGCTCGTAAGGGTATGGCTCACTATGAGCTTAACTTTACTGGTAAAGCTGCCCACGCAGGTAACGAGCCTGAAAACGGCCGCAGTGCCATCTCCGAAATGGCTAACTGGATTGTTGCCATAGATCAAATGACTAACTTTGAATCAGGTACTACCTTTAATGTCGGTATTGTCAGTGGCGGGAGCGGGGCAAATGTCGTCGCCAATCATGCCAAAGCTATTGTTGATGTCCGTTTTTGGGATAACAATGAATATGCCGAAGCGGACAAAAAGTTACTCAGCTTGACAAAAAAACCATTTATAGACGGTGTCACAACTACGGCAGAACGAGTTGCTCATAAGCCAGCGATGGTACCTTCAACCGATACTGAATCCCTGATGAAGCTAGTTGAACAAGCTGGTGAAGAAACTGGTGTAAAAGTCGCGTGGCAGGCGGTAGGTGGTGGTTCCGATGCGAACAATACGGCTGCGCTGGGAATTCCAAGCCTTGACGGTTTCGGCCCGATTGGCGGCGCTTTCCACAGTACAGATGAATATTTGGAGCTGAGTTCAATTGAGCCAAGGATCTGTCTGTTGAAGCAAGTGTTGACCAAATTGGCCCACTAAACCTTCAAACGTCACCAAAAATCGATCCCTGATAACCGCCAGGTAAGTCATGAGCAAGTTTGTAAGTCTACTGTCTGGCGGTTTCGATGGGATAACAACTGTTTGGCTGCATCGATAAAGAATTAATATGCTCAATCAATCATAATATGAGTCAAGGTACTAGCAGAGCCACACAATAGACACCTGTCTGGCGTTGTTGAGTGCATTAGTCTATTAATTAACTTACACACATTGTGAGGGGTCACAACCCAACCCCATGTTAGCGCCTTCAGGTACACTTGTTACATCTTCATCTGAATAACCCAGGTCGCGTGAAGTATCCTCAGAAGTAACATGTCCTCCACAACAGCATCCGCAGCCTTTTTTCTGTTTGGCTATCTTGCCATAAGTTTGGCGTACGGCTTTTCTAACTTTATCATTTCCCATCGTTTAAAACCCTTTCCCATCTGTGGTCATTATCTAAACGACAATAATCGTTAAGCATATCCTTAACTATAGCCTGCACTGCTCTCCCTCATTGAAAAGCTAATTCAGCTAAATAATATGTCTGAAACGTAGGGTTTAAGGCGACTCAGAAATAAGAGGCTAACTCGAACTTAAATGGGATGAGAATTTTTGCTTACCGTGTAAACGTATCCTGTTTCTCGGCAAAATTAATCACCTTCCGGCCATTTACAACGTTGCTCTAACCTTGTTTACATGATGGTAGCTGCTGAAACGGTTGTTGTATTTAATACAGTTTTACCTGATAGTCTTGATGAACATAATTAAGAAGGATCTCAATAATGGGACTATTTAATGCACTATTGGGCAATGCTGGCGAGATGAGTATTGCTGATGCAACCGAAGAGCTATCAACGATTCTGGGGCAATCGGAACAAATTGAACTCGCTTACAAACTGATCCGTGACATGATTGTACTGACAGATCAGCGTTTGATCTTCATCGATAAACAAGGACTAACAGGTAAGAAAGTCGAATACCGCTCTGTCCCCTACAAAGCCATCACTATGTATACTGTTGAGTCTACTGGACATTTTGACCTTGATGCGGAACTGAAAGTCTGGGTATCAGGTCAGTCTGAGCCAATTGCACTTGAGTTTAACGGCAAAACAAACATCTACACCATGCAGGGTCTACTTGCTGCAAAAATCGCAGGTAAATAATCCGGTAAGACAGGTCATACCGGTGGCCTGTCTTTAACCCATTTAAGTGAATAGTGATAAAATTAATTATCGCGGCTTGCGCAATGCAACAATCTGTGAAATTGAGCATTCCGGCTCGGGCACAGTGCCTTCAAACTGGTGAATGATCTGCCAGCCGTCAAACTGCTCTACCAACTCATTTTCCCGGAGTAAAAAATGAGGATTATGAGGCCTGCCATAGGCTCTTTGTACCTCATTGAAAGTCTCATAAATCACTAAACCCTTGTCAGCGATACTGGCTTTTATGCCCTTAAAAAGCGGCCGATGCAGGTAACGAAAGACAATGATGGCTCCAAACATTGTATCCACCAGCGGCTCTCCTGCTTCGAGATCGACCAACCAGGTTTTGGCAGGAAGCTTTTCGGTTTGAATAATGCTATCTATCTGACTTAGTTTATCGGCATCATGATCGGCAAACACAACAGGAATACCCAACCGGGCCAGGTACAGACCATTACGTCCGCTGCCACAAGCCAGATCCAATACCGATCCTTGTTTGGAAGCCTGTTTCAGCTCAGTAAGGAACCTCTCGACCAAGGCAGAATGTCCTGACTTAACACAACGAATTACCATAAAACGACTCACCTTTTGAAATTTTACTTATTACTCTCGACGTATCCCCTCGTTGATTCGTCCATAATAGTCTTTCCTGAACTGTTCCAGGGCAACGGCGACTTCCGAGTCTTCAGCGCCTATATGGAGTAATGCAACATGGGCGAGTTCTGCACTGGCCTCAAGGGTCTCTGAAACTATATAGTGCGCACCAAGCGTCTTAAGATCACGGCACTTGATTAGGTCATGACCCCGAGCAAAAATAGGAATATCTGGAAAATAATTATGCAGAGAGGCTACAACCAGCTCTGCCACATCCACGTCATCAATTGAAACGATCACAAAAGGTGCCTCGGCTGCACCCGCCGCTCTTAACACCTCGGGCCGCTGGACATCACCGAAATACACACACTTACCTTCTGAACGTTCGCGCTCTACAAGCGCTGCGTCTCTGTCGATTGCCACATAAGGCACTCCCATTAAATCCAAGATATAACCGATCCTATGGCCCATACGCCCAAACCCAGCAAGAATAACAGGCTTGGGATATTGCTCGGCATTATCTGACCTTATCTTACCAGTATCCAGATCTGGCGTAACTGTGATGCATCTACGCGAAGCTAAATAAATCCGGTTAGCCCATTTATCTAATGCAGGTGTTGCCAGCATGCTCAGCAAAACAACAATTAGAAGATGTTGGAATAATATATCATCCAAAAGCCCCATACTTTTAGCTAATGCAAATAACACCAATGCAAATTCACCACTTTGCGCCAAAAGTAAGGCTACCGAAATAGCGGGTTTTGCCTTTATGCCAAACAATCGTGACAAAAACCAAAGAATCAAGAACTTGATAACCATCAACGCCATTGCAATACCTAATAGCACAATGGCGTTATCTAAAAATCGATCAAAATTTAGGGACATGCCCATTGACATAAAAAACAGTCCAAGCAATAAACCCCGAAATGGCAGGATCTCGGCGGTAATCTGGTGGCGATAAGATGAATCGGCAATCAATAGACCAGCGATAAATGCTCCCATGGCCATAGATAACCCTATACTTTCCATTGCCTGTGCTGAGCCTAATACCAACAGTAAAGCCGATGCGGTAAAGATTTCAGGGGAACTAAACCGGACAACGATCTTAAGCAAAGGGCTCAAAATGTATCGGGCAGCAACAATAACGAGCAAAAGAAGAGTAATCGCTTCAGCCAAAGCCAGAAAAACATCTTCTGCTACTGTTAATTCCGGTGCGACCATGAATGAAACAAAAGCCAGCAGCGGAACCACCGCCAGGTCTTGTAACAGTAAGACAGCAACGGAAGGTCTTCCATATTCTGATGCTAGTGCCTTCCTTTCCGTTAACAGTTGAAGTACGAAGGCCGTAGAGGAAAGGGCTAACGCCGCGCCGATTAAAAGCGAAATTCTCCAAGAAGCATTAAGGAGTTCATGGGCTATTACCGTTATCAATCCACCCGTAATTACAACCTGAAGCGTTCCAAGCCCTAACACCAATCCCTTCATCTTCCATAGACGGGATGGGTTAATTTCTATCCCGATGATAAATAACAGGAAAATCACCCCCAACTCAGCGAAGTGCGCAATCTCAGCGTAATCCTGAATATATCCCAGTCCTGATGGCCCTAATACTATCCCCGCAACCAGAAAACCCGATATTGCGCCAAAACCTAGAGCTTGAAACAGAGGTACCGCAATGACTGCCGCGGATAACAGAATGATAATATCCGTCAAATATTCAAGATTCATAGACAGGTTCTCATCTATTACTATCAGAAATTTAATCCCTGAACAGGCGTGTAACCATCCAAGCCTTGAGATATCTCACTAGAATGAGCCCATATCCCTGGCATTATTAATGCCAACGTTTAACTTATAGGACAGGCATTGTTAATAAGCTATCAATTCTGTTAATTACAATGCATCGCAATACACATCCCGATCTGATCCTTTGCCCCTTCTCAAGCCCAACTCATCAACTATGATCATCATTCAACCAGCCAGAAGTGACTCATTGTTGAAATAACTAGCAAGATGCTCCGAATCTATGCATTGTTAATGGGTTGTGCTATCTGATTTTTTGTAACAAAATATTATTACGATTCATTGCACGTTGACAGCAGGGATTGCCTTATGAACAAACTACCGCTTGGGTTGGTTGCACTAACCCTTGTCTTATCCAGTTTTTTTTCCTCGGCATCACCAAAATCAGCGCCTGATTTTGAGATCCCGGCATCATCAAATCAACCGGCAACCTCATTGGTCGAGTTATCTAAGCAGGGCTGGGTTTATCTTGATTTTTGGGCAAGTTGGTGTACCCCTTGCCGATACTCTTTCCCGTTTATGAACCAGCTGCAGACTGAATTTGGAAATAAAGGCCTGACCGTTGTTGCGATCAACGTTGATGCAGAGCGCAGTAAAGCCGACAATTTTTTAAGGGATACCCCTGCAAACTTTACTATTGTGTATGATCCCGAAGGCAATATTGCTAGCGCCTATCAGGTACCGGGAATGCCTACCAGTTATCTCATTAAAGATGGTGAAATTGTTGGTCAGCACCTTGGCTTTAAAACCAGCCAGAGCGCAGAATTAAAACAACAGATTTCACAACTTCTCAATAATTAACATTACCAGTAATGGTGGCACAAGGAGTGTTCATGCTTGTTATTAAGAGGCTATTTCTGATCGGATGCGTAGGATTTCTTTGTTCGTGTAGTAACTTGGGCGTCAAGCCTTGGGAGCGAGATCTGTTGGCTGATCCCCGAATGGAGCTGCAAGCCAATGAGATAGATAAAAGCTTTGATGATCATATTTATTTCAGTAAAGAAGCCAGCAGTGGCGGACGGGGAAGTGCTGGAGGAGGTTGCGGATGCAATTAAACAAACTGGGAAAGATCAGCGGAGCCTTAGCGGTTGCCAGCCAAGTTTTACTCAATCCCACTGTGCAGGCAAAAGAAGATATCACGGCAGCTGAGTGGGATTATGATACCGCAATTATGTATTACGGTGAGGGCGACAGCCGTGTTAGTGCTCTTGAAGGAATGGTTGGCGCAACCCGAACCAATGGCGATGATCAGACATTGAGTCTGAAACTAACCGTGGATTCACTCACTGGGGCATCGCCAACCGGCGCTGTACCGCAGAATGAAGCACAAACTTTTACCCGTCCTTCAGGCAATGGCAGCTATACGGTCGCCCCCGGTGATACACCGCTAGATGATACTTTCAAGGATACGCGGGTACAGTTAAATGCAGGCTGGGCGTCACCAATCAACAGAGATTGGGATTGGTCTACCGGGGTTCATATCAGCAAAGAGTATGACTACTTATCACTGGGAGCCAATGTTGGATTTAGTCGTTCATTAAATCAAAATAACACCGTACTCACTATGGGGCTCGGCGGATACTTCGATACCATTGAGCCGGAGGGGGGGATCCCTGAACCACTGACTGCAATGGTGTTACGAGATGACTTTACGTCTGAAGCGGCTTATCGCGCAGCTTTTGATGCCACGCGGGGCCAATCTAGCGATACCAAAACCACCACAGAACTCAACGTTGGTATCAGTCAGGTCATAAATCGCGGGTTAATTACTTCACTGAACTATAGCTTTGCTCAGATCGATGGTTATCTGACCGATCCATTCAAACTGATCAGTATGGTTGATGATAACGGCGCAGTGCAACAGAACCTTTATGAGAATCGACCTGACTCTCGCACCAAACACGCTCTGTTTTGGCAGACCAAAGCGTATTTGAATGGACAGGTGTTCGATATTGGTTATCGCTATATGTTTGATGATTGGGAGATACAATCTCATACCATCGATTTCCGCTATAACTATCAGTTTGGAGCGGGGCATTATCTGGAGCCGCATCTGCGTTTCTATCGCCAATCAGAGGCGGATTTTTATGCGCCGTTCCTGATGGAAGGTGAATCAGTACCAGCTTACGCAAGTGCCGATTATCGCTTAGGTAAAATGAATACCTATACTGTTGGACTAAAATACGGCATGTTGCTGGCCAATCGCCAGGAAGTATCGGTGCGGTTTGAGTACTACATGCAGCAGCCTGAAGATGCCGGCTTTAGTGCGCCGGGGCAACTTTCTGGACTTGATCTGTATCCGGATGTGCAAGCTGTTATTCTTCAGTTAAATTATCACTTTTAGCGAATAGCATGGATACTCTCATAAACCGACTGGAACGCAAAAATGGCCATTGGCGCGGAACGTTCACCGCGATGGCCAGTTTGTGTGAAGTTCTGATTGAACCTTGTGAATACTCCTTTGCCAAAGAGCTGCTTGATTGTGCCCAGCGAATAGCAACAGATATTGAAGCCAAGTTCAGCCGATACCGGTCGGATAATTTGTGCTATCAGATCAACAACAGTAACGGAAAACCGGTGGCGATCGATCCCGAAGCATTCAGTTTGCTGAATTTTGCCGATACCTGCTTTGAGATCAGCGATGGATTGTTTGACCTTACTTCTGGCGTGCTTAGAAATGCCTGGAAGTTCGATGGTAGTGGCAATGTGCCATCACAGCAGCAAATTGATCGGCTACTTCCCAATATCGGGTGGAAGAAAATATCTTTTGACGCCAATACGATTAGTGTACCGGGTGGGATGGAAGTCGATTTTGGCGGTATTGGCAAAGAGTACGCCGTCGATCGCGTTGCCACTGAACTTGCCCGGTTAGCTCCTGATCTTTCGGTGCTGGTAAATTTTGGTGGTGATCTTGCTGTCAGCAAGCCAAAAGTTTCGGGGCAAAGCTGGTCAGTTGGGTTTGAGTCAACAAAAGGCTCAGCTAAACGTGGCTTTTTAATGTTGAGCCAGGGCGGCCTTGCCACCAGCGGCGATGCTCACCGTTATTTATTGAAAGACAATATCCGCTATAGCCATATTCTGAATCCGCGCACGGGCTGGCCTGTCTCCGGTGGGCCGGCTCAGGTGACGGTAGCAGGCAGTAATTGCCTTCAGGCGGGAATTTTAAGCACGATTGCGATGTTGCACGGTAACAATGCCAAAGCCTTTCTTGATGATCAAGAAGTACGCTACTGGATCACGTAAAAAAATTCTTTTTGATTAGTTTATTCGGGAGTATGTTGAAAAAAATGAATACTGAGAAGTGGTATCACAAAAAGTCGTTTGTCGTGCTGATCATCTTTATTGTCGGGCCTTTTGCACTGCCTTTGGTTTGGATGTCTCCTAACATAACGTTGAAATGGAAAATTGTCGTGACAATAGGACTCACGGTCTTAACTTACTTCACGTATCAGTCTTATCTTGAAGTGAAATCGATGGCTGACGATTATATGCAATTATTACAGTAGACTTGGTACGATATTATAAGTGGCTAAGTTTATCCGTTCTAATCTCATTAACTAACGCGTCGCCCCACCAGCCCGGCTTATTCAATCGATTTTTTTTACCATATGCATCAAATGTTTACGCGCAATGCCTGAAATCATCGGTAGCTTATAGAGGTTGTCCATCAAACGCTGATGGAGTTTTTCCTCTTGGTTAAGCAAACGATAGAAAGAGAGCAACTCGCGGTTAATATGGGCATCACTGCCAAAGGTTGCCTCAAGATCGTACCGATCCCTTATGATCTGAGCATTAATATTTCTTCTTTTTGGCAATCCGTGATTATAGGTCTCCACAGCATCGACCCTTTTGAGAACACTTTTAATGTACGTCTTGTTCTTGAGATAATTTTTCTGCGCAAGACCGTTGATGTGGGGAATAGAAATATGGCACTCCCTTTCTTCGAGCAAATCAAGAAAATAGTGAATATCTTTGTTGGTTCTGGCCATTCTGTAAGGATGCTTATTGCCCTCGACCTCCTGAATATAGAACTCTTCAAGCGCCTGAATTTGTCTGAAGTAAACCAGGATTTCAAAACCATCCTCACAACCCAATTCAATACCAGGTACATTGTTGATCCCGGCGCCGGAAACCGCCACAGCTCCCCGGATCTCATTATGATCGGTGATGGAAATGAGATGTTTCTTATCCTTTAAGAATTCAAGAAAAAATGGCGTGGTATTAAAACCGTCTGATGCCGTGGTATGAAGGTGAAAATCCAGGTAGATAATTTCATCACTGGGCTTAAAGTCATAAAAGACAGAAAAAAAATCGGATAGTTTGTCAAATTCAATCATATTGGCCTCCTTATACCCAACTAACCTCAAGATGCTCGTTTCAGCGAGAGTTTACTTGGGTATATAAAGGATAGGTGAAATAGATGAATTTTAAACTCTTCATTAAATTCAGAAAAAAATGCTATTGGTTAGTATACTTGGGTATACACCTTAATTCCTATTAGCCTATGGTGTACGCCAATGAAAGAAATACCGCCAACAGTCAATCAGCGAAATAAGGTGGTCGATAGCTGTAATAACGGCAGCCCTCCCCCACTGACAGAAGCAAAAAAGCTCATTGCCACGGAGCTTTTTCATGCCTGCGACCCCGAACTATTTGATTTTGAAACCACAGATGAAATCAAACCGATTGCTAGTCCCCTCGGGCTCGATCGCGCGATTGAAGCCATAAAGTTGGGTATTGGTATCCCCTCTAGCGGATTCAATATCTATGTCATGGGTTCAACCGGGTTAGGTAAACACGCCATGACACAACAGCTTCTTACCGAGCACCACGATAAGAATAAGGCGATTTCTGACTGGTGTTATGTCAATAACTTCCGCGAACCCACAAAACCTGTGGCGATGCAATTACCCGCGGGGATGGGAAAACGACTGCGACATAAAATAAAACAGCTGATTGAGGAGCTGAGAAATACGGTGCCTTCTCAGTTACAAAGTGAAGATTTTACCCGTCGTACCGATCAACTTCAAAACGAATTAAATACAAGGGAGATTGCAGCATTCCAAGCCATCGAAAAAAAAGCAAATAAACAGGGCTGTGTGTTAAAAAAGTCTAAGACTGGCTACCTTATCCAACCGGAAAAAGACGGTAAAATAATAACTAAAAGTGAATTTACCGTACTCCCCGTCAAAGAACAGAAAGCGATTGATAAATCGATCGAAGAGCTGAGACGGCTGCTGGTCAACCTGCTCAACCAGGTTCCATTATGGGATCAAGAGATGAGGGACAAAAAAGAACAGCTAGAACGAGAGTTTGTCGGTATAACACTTGACTACCTTACCGGGCATTTACCGGAAGATATGCTGGCAATTAACGCCGTTAACGACTATATCGCCAGCCTTAAGGAACATGTTCTCGATAACATTAAGCTCTTTAGCGGCACCCTTGAAACTGAAGTCGAAGTATATAGCGGGCATAAACCCATCTTTGATCCCTTCACCGCCTATGAAATCAACGTCATTGTCGACAACAGCAAAGCTGAGCGGATACCCATTATTTATGAAGACAACCCCAGCTATGTAAACTTAGTGGGAAGCATTGAACACCGGGGGGAGTTTGGCACCTTTGTCACTAACTTCACATTGATTAAACCCGGCGCATTTCACCGGGCCAACGGAGGCTACCTGCTGATTGATATTATTCAACTGTTAAACAAACCTTTTGTCTGGGATGTATTTAAACGCTCCTTGCTTTCTAAAGAGCTCCGGATCCAACCTCTCGAACAGTTTCTCAGTATCAACACCATCGCCTCCCTGGAGCCTGAGATCATCCCGCTCGATGTGAAAGTGATCCTGATGGGGGATCGGATAATGTATTACCTGCTCAAACACTATGATCCGGATTTTGCTCAGCTGTTTAAAGTACAGGCCGACTGCTCAGAAGAGATCAATCGAGATCCCCAGTCATGCCAACTCTACAGCCAGTTTATCAAGTCACTGCAAATCGAAGAAAACACCCGGCCACTGGATCGCGCCGCAGTTGCAAAAGTGATCGAATATTCCGCACGGCAAATGGACGATGGCGAAAAGCTGTCCCTGCACCGAGGTAACCTACGCAGTTTATTACTGGAGGCTAACTACTGGGCAGAGCAGAAAAACCATAACCAGATCGACGCTCAGACAGTACAGCAGGCCATTAAGGCAAGGCAATACCGTACAGGTTACCTTAAAGAGCGTATCACGGAAAATATTCATCGCGGGATCAGCGTAATAGAGACCAGCGGCAATAAAATCGGCCAGGTTAACGGGCTCGCGGTAGTCAGCGTGGATGAAACCATGTTTGGCCGTCCGTGTCGGATCACTGCCACGGTCCATCTGGGCCAAGGGAAAGTGATCAACATTGAGCGCGAAGTGGATTTAAGCGGTCCTAGCCATTCCAAGGGGGTGATGATCTTAACGGCTTTTCTACGCGAGCGGTATGAGCAAATACTGCCTCTCTCTTTTTCCGCCACCCTGACCTTTGAGCAGTCCTACGGCATGATAGACGGCGACAGTGCTTCGGCAGCAGAGCTCTGTGCCTTATTATCCGCCATCGCCCAGATCCCGCTGAAACAAAATATTTCTCTCACCGGCGCTATCGACCAACATGGCAATATCGAGGCCATCGGCGGGGTCAATGAAAAAATCGAAGGCTTCTTCGAGATCTGCAATGCCAGCGGATTAACAGGCGACCAAGGTGTGATCATCCCCAAAACCAATCTTGTCCATCTGATGGTTGATGAAGAGATCCGTCAGGCCGTCGCTGAAGATCGTTTTCATATTTGGGCTGTAGACCATATCGAACAGGTCATAAAACTGCTTACCGGACTCGAAATGGGCGAGCCGGATTCAAAGCAGAGATACCCGCTGAAAAGTATCAACGGAGCGATAGCCTCACGAATCAAGGCAATGAATAAAGCCCATAAACAGTTTCTCAATGAATCAAAACCTGCTGATAAAAGAGGTAAGCAATCAAAATAGGAAATACTGTCTAAATACCAAAATAATTCCATACCGCTTCAAGATGAGTGAACTCTGCATTTCGACGTTATACAATGCCGACTTCTGAATAACACCGACGGGCTTTATATCGTGACAACATCCCAAACCGCAAATACCGTTATCGTGCTCGATTTCGAAACCACCGGCTTATCGCCAAATCAGGGGGATCGCGCAATTGAAATTGGAGCGGTTTTGATTGAGCAGGGAGAAGTGGTTGAGCGCTTTCAACAGCTAATGAACCCTGGCTTTCGGGTTAGCAGTTTTATTGAGCGCTATACCGGCATTACCAATAACATGCTACGAATGGCCCCACCTTGTGATGAAGTCATGGATCAGTTTGCTGATTTTATCGGTGATCACAATTTAGTCGCTCATAACGCTTCGTTTGACCAGCGTTTTCTTGACGCCGAACTGAATAATATCCGGCGCGATTATGAAGGGGAATTTGCCTGTTCGATGCTGATTGCCAGACGCCTTTACCCGCACGCACCTAACCATAAACTTGGCAGCTTAGTTGAGTACAAGAACATCAATAATGATGGCGTTTTTCACCGCGCATTGGCCGATTCAGAGGTGACGGCTAAACTGTGGCTACTGATGTTAGAGGATATGGATAAGCTGTATCAACTATCCGGCCCTTCCTTCTCTTTGATGCAAGAAGTCTCACGCAAGGCAAAAGCGGCTGTGCCTGGTTTTCTTCAACGCCAAGCAAAGTACTAAACCATATACCCAAGTTATCTCAAGATGCAGAATCCAGAGTGATGCCAGCCAGTTCAATTTACAAAAAGGCATTAGGTGCTAAATTTTACAAAGCATAATATATCAAGCTTAGCCTTCTTTCGGTGCCAGCCACTGCACCAACAGACGGGTCACGTCGGGGCTGCTCAATAAGTCCATGTGATTCATACGGTAAAAAATCCACTGCGATTCATCTTCAAATTCCAGATTTCGCTGTGTGTCGTTATGCTGGCCCAAAGCACTGCGTAACGGCACCAGGCCGTCGCCAATCAGGCTATCCGCTAATCTAGTGCGTTTGGCTGCCGTGGTCGCGGCTACCGTATAGCAAGCCACGCCCTCAGGCAAAGGTACAATCTGACGGTTATCCGGTTTACGGTGAAAGCGGTCGTGACCATTCCAGTCTTCGTCCACGACATGACCATACCTCAAATCGGTAATACCGGCACTGCGCAATCCGCTAAGCGCGGAAAAAGGCGCAGTATAAGGTGTACTGCCCAAAATCATGTCCACCCAGTTTCCAGCCCGCTCCAACGGAGCTCCATGATGTGGTGTACCAAGAAACACGATCTTTTTCAGGTACTCTGGCCAGGTTAAAGAAGCTTGATTTGCATAGTGAACCGCACTGCGGGTTAGCAGGCCGCCCATGCTATGGGCTACTACGGTCAGCTCTTCTATCGGTGTGGGCCAGTGGGTGATCAGCAGTTCCAGCTGGGCCGAAAGTTCACGTCCGTTTTGCGACGTATGCAGGCCGGAATTATAACGCAAGTAAACCGGAGTATAGTCCAGAGATGAAGCGAGAGCCTCACCATGGTCGAGTGTCTGCTCTTGATCCTGCACGGACCATTGCAGATCATTCATACACAGACCATGAATAATCAGCACTATCTTGCCCGTCGCTTCAGGTATTAACGGGGTGCTCTCTGAAGTTAATAACATAGACTGCCCGTTCAACGCTTTGCGCTGATAGCGCAAGGTCATTGGGGTTGCGAGCGGATTGTCACTTTCGACCAGCCGGTCACCAATCACACCATTCAGCGCCGCAAGAACCGCTTCGCGCTGAGGCGTTCCGGATTTTCCACGATCAAGAGATTCGAACTGGGGCTGCAGCTTTGCCAATACCGCATCGCTTCCCTTTCCCAACAGTTGCGTGATCGTGATAATACTTTTGTAAACCAGGCCAGTAATGCCGCGGGTTTTCCCGGGCGCTTTACCGCCGCGAACGCCGATTGTGCTCCATACCGACTGATGCACACCTTCTGCGACACGGGTCACTCCCAGCGTCGCTTGCGTGGCTAATTTAGCAATCCCTCTAATATCCGAAGCGCGCAGATGTTTGAGTGGCTTTTGGGGATCAGGTTTAGTCATTGATACAAACTCCATCTTCGCGATAGCGGATTCAGAAAGTATATTCCTTACCACAATATACCCCACTACGCACATAGCAAGCTGTAAATAGTAATCTGAAATAGAAACACTCTTCTTAGTGCTTATTCACAATAATTTATCCATGTTCATTTCAAGGGATATAATATTGTGAATAGACGACAATGCTTTATTTAAATACATATAATCATGATTTACATTAACTTTATGACTAAATCTAATATTCATGAGGGCTTTTATTTAATTATTCTCATAAAACAGACATATTGTAATAAATATTTAGACTACCCTGATATTTTCACTACTAAGTATAGTATTTATGAAGATGAGCCTCATCATCAGTATTATCATCGCATTATTTAGTTCATATACCTTAGCTGTTGACTCAACAGCTCAAAATCACAATAAATCTAATTCTTCAGACCAAGAGGAACAAGTGATAAACGGGATAATAGAAGAAACTGAAGATATGGAAGATATGGAAGATATGGAAGATATGGAAGATGATGAAATAATAATCGAAGAAATAGAAATTGAAGACGAATAAATGAACATTATTCCAATTGACAATTAAAAAGGGATTGTTGCAACGATCCCTTCCAGCCACGCAGATCAGAACGCATCCTATATACTCATTTTACTGTCTTAGCGCGATAACTTTTGAACTTGGTTAATCTGTTTTCCCATTACTGCTTTCTTTTTGCCAAGGCCAACGACCCTCTACCTCCAGATGCAGAGTAACGCTTAAAAACGACCGAATCATTACGATTAAAGCCAGTATACCAACGTTTTCTATAGACTCCGCAACCACGACAGTTCGGATTATATCTCCGGCGATGAGGAACTCCAGACCAAGGATAATAGAACGCGCAAGATTGCGCCGATAGTTCTTATAAGCTTTTCCCTCCGAGAGCTTTTTAAATGTAAACAGGAAGTTCGCAGTGGCTGAAAAAGATCCTATTATTACGACAAGCACACCGAATGCCTCTATGGCATAGCCCACTATCTTGATAATCTCGATAAACTCTCTTTCCATAGTACTATCCGTTTATGATGCGTCCTGAAATGCCAAGAAAATTTGACGACTAATCGACAGATTGATTACTTCAAAATGACGTTATCTCTCGATATCAGTCTCAAGTCTGCCAAGGATAACGTCTTTTGACCATTTCAGTTATAATAATAACTCTTAGTTTCCTACTGCTACCGAGACTTCTGATTTGCCACAAGATATTACGCACAGCTCACATCCAGCCTGTTCCATTAAGATCGCAACTTTTAATTTATTTAATTATCTTGAGCCACCCTCAGCTTTTTATGACTTTGACCGGATCTACAGCCAGGAGCAATGGCAGAAGAAACAGGGCTGGATCAGTCGCTATCTGGCAGAGCACCAGCCCGATGTGATTGGTTTTCAGGAGGTATTCAGCCCCGAATCACTGCTAAACAGGGGGATGTGCTTTTTTCCATAGCGATTGTTTCAACTCCGTCCAGCTCCATTCTTTCGCCCATCGCCAACATGCGTTTGGTTTCATTTTCCATAACAATGTTCCTTAAATCACTTCCCAACCAGACAGTTGAAAGTAATTCACATAGCAATGCTTCTTGATACCTGTGTTTATTGAATCCAGTGTTCCTTAAATCCACTTTTGCTCAAACCGATCGCTACTTACGCCCGCTTTTTCTCTTTTGCTTCCACCTGCTGATAGATTGCATACAGATCTATCTCGTGCGGTTTGTTACCTTTCGCGTATTCTTTTTCCAGAAGCTGGTTCAAGTGTATCAATTGCTTGGGAGGGTTAACCCATTGGGATTTGGGCAGGGGCTTTGACCATTCCACTAGCTTGGGGGTGTTTAATACCGCTTGGGGCAAGGTTTCATTGTGGCGTTCCATAAATGACTGGGCCCAGTGATTTAAGCTCAACCAATTGCCGAACCGCCAC